>NZ_JARGEK010000349.1 GCF_029211165.1 Roseisolibacter sp. H3M3-2 | reverse complement strand
GGGCGCGCCGCGCGCAGGGCGCGGCGGGGGCGACGGCGTCAGGCGGCCGTCAACGCGCCGCCGGGGCGCGGGGCCCCGGGACGCGCCCGCTCAGTCCTCGGCGCTGGCGAGGCTCGGCGCGCCGGCGCCGCGGGCGTCGATCTGCGCGAGCAGGCGCTGGCGGAGCGCGGTGAACGCCCCCTTCTCGCGGGGCGCGATCGGCCAGCCGCTCTTGTCGCGCAGCGCGACGCGCGGGTCCTGCTGCCGCCCGCCGACCAGCACCTCGAAGTGCAGGTGCGGCGCGGTGGAGAGCCCGGTGGAGCCGACGAAGGCCACCGTCTGCCCGATGACGACGCTGCGGCCGGGGCGCACGTTCTTGGCGAAGCCGCGCAGGTGGCCGTAGCGCGAGACGTAGCCGTTGCGGTGGCGGATCTCGAGGACGTTGCCGTAGCCCCCCGCCCACCCGGCCTTGATGACCGTCCCCTCGCCGATGGCGCGCACCGGCGTCCCCGACGACGCGGCGTAGTCGGTCCCGCGGTGCGCCTTGAGGATCCCGAGGATCGGGTGGCGGCGCATCCCGAACGCGCTGGAGACGCGGCGGAACTCGAGCGGCGCGCGCAGGAAGGCGGCCTTGAGCGATTTGCCGGTCGCGTCGTAGAAGTCGGCGACGCCGCCGCGGGTGCCGAACCGGATCGCCTCGACGGGCTTGCCGTCGACCGTCAGCGCGGCGGCCAGGATGCGCGCCTCGCGGGCGGTGCCGTCCGGGGCGACCCGGCGCTCGAGCAGCAGGCCGACCGAGTCGCCGCGCTGCAGGTCGCGGCTCATGTCGACGCGGTACTCGAACAGGTCGGCGAGCTTCCAGACCAGCTCCGACCGCTTCGCCGCCGGCAGGGTGCCGCCGAGCGCCGTGTGCAGCGTCTCGTACAGGCTCGACGCGATGACGCCGCGCGCGGCCACCGTGTCGGTCGTCCAGGCGAGGCGCTCCTCGATCGCCTTCCAGGCGCCCTCGAGGTAGCGCAGCTTGACCACCCGGTCGACGGCGGGCTGGAAGGCGATCTCCTGCGGCACCGTGTCGGTGCTCATCCCGCTCGTGGTGACCGTCAGCCCGGCGCGCAGGCGGCGCAGGTCGAGGTCCCCGGCCTCCTGCGCGGCGCGGGAGGCGTGGTCCGCGCTCACGCCGGCGCGGCGGAGGAGGGAGACCAGCGTCTCGCCGCGGGCGAGCGTGTCGACGCGGGAGCGCCACACGGGGGCCATCGGCGCCTCCTCGACCCGCGGCGACGCCACCAGCGCCTCGGCCACCGGGCGCGTCGGCGCCGGCGGCTCGGGCGTCAGGTACGCGGCCACGGCCGCCGCGCCGCCCACGACCAGGTAGGTCGTGGCGCGCAGGCGGCCGGGGGGGCGTCGGCGGGGCGTCACCTCGGGCCCCTCCTCAGTCCATCTGGCGGCGGATGAAGGTCGGGATCTCCATGTCGGAGAGATCGGCCGACCCCTGCTGGCGCTCGCTGCCGAGCGGCGTGCTGCGCGGGCGCGGCGCCTCGCTCGACGGCGCGGCGCGGACGCCGGCGTTGATCACGCGGCCGACCGGCGCCGGGCGTTGCTGCTCGCCGCGCGGGAAGGGGAGGACGTTCGGCCCCGGGCGCTGCGGCTCGGCCGGGGTCAGCCCCGCGCCGACGCCCAGCTGGAGGTGGCGGTCGAAGCCGGTGGCGATGACCGTCACGCGGATCTCCCCCTGCATCGCCGGCTCGTGCACCGCGCCGAAGATGATCTCGGCCTCGTCGCCCACCGCGTCGTGCACGATCTCGTTGATCTGGTGCACCTCGCCGAGGGTCAGGTCGGCGCCGCCGGTGATGTTCACCAGCACGCCCGTCGCGCCCGAGATCGACACGTTGTCGAGCAGCGGCGACGAGATCGCCTGCTGCGCCGCCTCCATCGCCCGGTTCTCGCCGCGCCCCATCCCGGTGCCCATGAGCGCCGAGCCGCCGTTCTGCATGACCGTGCGCACGTCGGCGAAGTCGACGTTCACCAGCCCCGTCACGCTGATGAGCGACGAGATGCCCTGCGTCGCGTGCAGCAGCACCTCGTCGGCCTTCTTGAGCGCGTCTCCGAACGGGATCCCCTTCCCGACCACCGCGAGCAGCCGCTCGTTGGGCACGACGATCATCGTGTCCACCTGCTTGCGCATCTCGGCGATGCCGTGCTCCGCCTGCCGCATGCGCTTGCGCCCCTCGAACAGGAAGGGCTTGGTCACGATGCCGACGGTGAGCGCGCCCGCCTCGCGCGCCAGCTCGGCCACCACCGGCGCCGCGCCCGTGCCGGTCCCGCCGCCCATCCCGCACGTGATGAACACGAGGTCCGCGTTCGCGATCACGCGCGACACCTCGTCGCGGTTCTCGTCCACCGCCTGCCGGCCGATCTCGGGGCGCGCGCCGGCGCCGAGGCCGCGCGTCAGCTTCTTCCCGATCTGGATCTTGACGTCGGACTTCGAGGTGAGCAGCGCCTGGGCGTCGGTGTTCACCGAGATGAACTCGACGCCTTCGAGGTGCTCCTCGATCATGCGATTCACGGCGTTGCCGCCGCCGCCGCCGACGCCCACGACCTTCATGCGGGCGTTCTGCGAGGCGCTCTCCTCGAACTCGAAGATCATGCGGACGCGACTCCAGGTACTGCGGGGGGGAGAATGGCAAGCCGAGGGCGGGGCGGCTGGCCGGGTCGGGACGTCACGCTCGCGCCGAGGGAGGGAACTGCTGCCGGCGGGCGACTACGGAGGCGTCCTGGCCGCCGCCGAATATAACGCGGATTCCGCGCACTGCCACGGGGCGGAAACGCCCCCGCGACATGCACTCGGATGCCGGTAGACGAGCGAGTGCGGAAATCATCACAACCTCGCCCCGCGCGTGCTTTTCCACACATCCCCGGGCGCGTGCCACCGCGCGCGCGGGGCGTCCCGCCAGCATGGCGCGACGCCCCGTCAACGGGTCAGGTGACCCCGCGCAGTCCGACGTCGGACAGCGGCCGCGCGCCGCGCGCGACGCTCAGAAGAAGTCCTGCAGCCAGAGTTTGAGCCGCTGCGCCCACTTGTCCACACCAGGCGCCGGCAGCGCGATCCGCTTCCCCGCCGCGGCGCCCGCGGCGCCGCCGAGCGCGAGGCGCGACGCCCCGTACAGCGCGAGCCCCGCCGCCGTCATCTCGCGCGGCGAGTCCACCGTCTCGCGCAGCCCGCCCACGAGGTCGCGCGGCGTGCCGAGGCGCACGCTCACCCCGAACACGTCGGCCGCCAGGTCGGCGACGCCCGGCATCACCGCGCCGCCGCCGGTGAGCACGAAGCCGCCGCTCAGCCGCCCGCCGTACCCCGCCCCCTCGATCCCGCGCTGCACCAGGTCGAAGATCTCGTCGAGGCGCTGGTGGATGATGTGCGCCAGCAGCTCGCGCGGGATCTGCCGCTCCGCGTGCGCGCCGCTCGGCGGCAGCTCGATGACCTCGGTCGGGTCGACCATCGTCTCGAGCGCCATGCCGTAGTGCTCCTTCAGCGACTCGGCGTCGCTCTGCGTCACGCCGACGCCGTGCACCAGATCGTTGGTGACGTGCGCGCCGCCGAACGGTACCGTCGCCAGGTGGCGGATCTTCCCCTCGTGGAACACCGCCACGTCGGTCGCCGCCGCGCCCAGCTCCACCAGCGCGACGCCCATGTCCTTCTCGTCCTCGCTCAGCACCGCGAGCGCGCTGGCGAGCGGCTCGAGCACCAGCTCGCGCACCTTGAGCCCCGCGCGCTCGACGCTCTTGCGCAGGTTGGTCGCCGGCTGCGCGCCGATGGTGACCAGGTACATCTCCGTCTCGAGCCGCATCCCGGTCATCCCGATCGGGTCCTGGATGCCGCCGGTGCGGTCGACGGTGTACTCCTGCGGGATCGCGTGCAGCAGCTCGCGGTCCTGCGGGATCGCGTGCGCGCGCGCGACGGCGTTCACGCGCTCGACGTCGGCGCGCGAGATCTCGTCGCCGGCGACGGCGACGATCCCCTTGCTCGTCATCGCCTGCACGTGCTCCCCCGCGATGCCGACGAACGCGCTCTCGGGGAGCGCGCCCGCCATGCGCTGCGCGTCGGCGAGCGCGCGCTGGATGGAGCGCGCGGTCTCGTCGATGTTCGCGACGATCCCCTTCTTCATCCCCGTGGTGGGCGCCTGGCCGACGCCGAGCACGCGGATCCCGGGCCGCTTGGGCAGCTCGCCGACGACCTCCGCGATGAGGGCGGTCGTCCGCGCCGAGCCGATGTCGAGCCCCGCGACGAGTCTCTCGTGCTTCATTGCAGTCTGGCGATCACCTGGTCTCGATAGCGCAGGTCGATCTCCGCCACGCGCACGCGGCGCCGCAGCAGGTCGTCCTCCACCGGCACGAGGTCCGCGAGGCGCGCGACGGAGAGGTCCGCCATCGCCCGCACCACGACCGTGGCGCCCCCGTCCGCGCCGCTCGGCGCCGCGGGGGTCACCGTGAATTCGAACTCGTCGCGCGCCGCGCCGGCGCCCGCGCCCGCCGGCGGGCGGCGCGCCTCGCTGACGCGCGCGAACATCCCGGGCGCGGCCTCCCGCAGCCGCCCGAGGAAGCGCAGCAGCGCGGTGTCGCGCGCCGCGACCAGCGGCACGTCCAGCCCGCCCTCGCTCGTCGGCTCGACGGGCAGGCGCGTCCCCGCCGCGTCGTACACGGCCAGCCCGCCGCGCGCCGGCGCCATGGCCACCGGCGCGCGCTCCTCGACCACGAGCCGCAGCGTCCCGGGGAGCTTGCGCTCGACGCGCGCGCGCGCGATCAGCGGGTGCGCGGCCACCCGCTTCTCGAGCGGCGCCAGCTCGGCCCACACCGACGTCATCGTGTCGACGCGCAGCCGCGCCACCAGCTCGCCGGCCGCCGCGTGGCGGACCCCCTCCAGCTCGACGCGGCGCACGCGGAAGAACGCCATGCTCGACAGCGCGCGCGGCCCCCACTGCGGCGCCGTCAGCACCACGCCGAGCGCGCCGAGGCCGACCGCGAGGTTCAGCACGCGCCGCGCGCCCCAGCGTCGGCCCGCGCGGCGAGCGGT
>NZ_JARGEK010000348.1 GCF_029211165.1 Roseisolibacter sp. H3M3-2 | reverse complement strand
CGCGCGGCGAGCGGGGAGGACGCGGCCGCCGGCGGCGCCGAGGGCGGCGGCTGCTGCGCGCCGGCGGGGACGTTCGCGGACGCGAGCAGCGCGCACGCACGACGGACGAGGGAAGGGCGCATGGGCGTCGGGGTGGAGGGACGCCCGAATCTAGACCGTGTGTCGGGTTCGGAGGATGGCAGGGGCTCGTGCGCACGCCGGACCCCGGTCGTCGGCCACCGGAGCGCCGGGCGCCGAGCGCCGAGCGCTACGTGCCCCCCCGGCGCTCGGCGCTCGGCGCCCTCGTCGCGATCCGCGCACGCCCGAGGGACCGCGCGAAAGGCGGCCCCACGAAGCAGGCACGACGCGCCGACCCGTCAGGGCGTCGCCGGCTCGGCCTCGGTGACGAACCCGCGCAGCCCCTTCGCGGCCAGCTCGCGCTGCAGCGCGACCGCGTCGGCGCGCCGCGCGAGGCGGCCGACGCGGATGCGGAACGGCGCCGCGCTCCCGCTCACCCGCGCCTCGATCCCGCGCTCGACCATGCGCGCCGCCGCCGACTCGGCGGGCTCGCGGCGGTCGTAGGCGGCCACCTGCACGGTCCACAGCGGTCCGGCGCGGGGCGCGGCCGGCGCGGGGGCGGCGGCGGTGGTATCCGATGCTCGGGGGGGGCCCCCCGGCGCAGGCGCGGCCACCGCCGAGTCCGGCACCGCGCTCGTGTCGGCCGCCGACCGCGCTCCCCACCGCCACCGTCAGCTCGCACCCCGGCAGCCGCCGCCGCAGCGCCACCAGCTGCCGCGCCGCCGGGTCGCCCGGGAGCGCCGCCCCCGCCGCCTCGTTCAGCATCGCGCACGCGGCCCGCGCGTCCCCGGCGTCGAGGTGCGCCCGCGCCAGCCAGTAGCTCGCCTGCGCCCGCGTCCCGCCGTCCGCCTGCTCGCGCCGCAGCCGCTCCAGCCGGTCGCGCGCCTCGGCGGCACGCCCGCGCGTCAGCTCCAGCTGCGCCAGCCGCAGCGACGCCTCGGCCGCCCGCGGCGACGCGGCGTGCTCGCTCGCGATCGTCTGCAGGTCGCGCTCCGCCGCGGCCACGTCGCGCGCCAGCGCCGCCCGCCACCACAGCGCCTCCGCCAGCGCCGGCGACCCCGGCTCGGCGACCCCGACCAGCGAGTCGACCAGCGCCCGCCCCTCGTCTCCGCGCCCCGCCTCGACCAGCGTGCGCGCCCGCTCGTACGGCGCCGCCGCCGGCACGGTCTCCGGGCGCGGGCCCGCCTGCGCCCGCAGCGCGGACGTCGGGACGGCGAGCGCGGGAAGGACGGCGAGCGCGGCCGCGAGGACGGCGGCGCGGGGCGGCTGAGACGACGACGGCACGTCCGCAACTTAGCGCGCCCCGACGCCGACGCGCCGCGCTCGCGGGACGTCCGAACGCGGGCTACACTCGACGGGAGCCCGTCCCCGTCCCCCGCGCCCGGCCCCCGCCGGACGCGCCCCGTTCCCGTACCCGGAGCTTCCCGGTGACGTCCCTGCCCCCGCTCCCCGGGCGCGCCCGCCGCGCCCTGGCCGCCGGCGCCGCCGGCGCCGCGAGCGCGTCGGCGCCGCTCGTCGCCCCCGCGGTCGAGCGGCTCACCGTGTCGCTGGCGCGCACCACCGCGGCGGCCGGCGGTCGGCACTCGTGCGCGGTGCTGGGCGACGGCGCGCTCGCCTGCTGGGGCGCCAACACCGACGGTCAGCTCGGCACGGGCGACCTCGACGCGCGCGAGCAGCAGGCGCGCGTCGCCGCCGACGACCGCGGTGCGCGGGTCGCGGCGGGCGGGGCGCACACCTGCGCCGTCTCCGGCGACGGGGCCGCGTACTGCTGGGGCGACGGCGAGCGCGGGCAGCTCGGCGCCGGCGCACGCTCGGCCCGCCCCGCGCCCATGCGCGTCCCCGGGAGCTGGCGCTTCCGCGGACTGCGCGCCGGCCTCGCGCACACGTGCGGGCTGGCGATGGACGGGGCGGTGCTGTGCTGGGGCGCCAACGACCGCGGCCAGCTCGGCGACAACGGGACCGCCGACCGACTCGTGCCGACTGCCGTCGCCGGCCTGCGCGCCGCGTCGCTCACGGTCGGCTGGCGCCACAGCTGCGCGCTGACGGCGGACGGCGCGGCGTTCTGCTGGGGCTCCAACGACGACGGCCAGCTCGGCGACGGGACGCGCAACTCGCGTCGCGCGCCTGCCCCCGTCGGCGGCGGGCTGCGCTTCGTCTCCATCGCGGCGGGCGCGGGCCACACCTGCGCGGTGGCGGGCGACGGCCGCGCGTACTGCTGGGGGCGCAACGCGGCGAGCCAGCTCGGCACGGGCGGCGGCGCGCAGCTGCTGCCGGCTCCGGTCGAGACGTCGCAGCGTTTCGTGACCGTCGTCACAGGCAGCACCCACTCCTGTGCGCGAACGTCGGGCGGGCTCGTGTTTTGCTGGGGTGGCAACACGTACGGACAGCTCGGCGACGGGACCACCGTCGGCCAGGCGCGGCCGGTGCGCGTCGCGGGCGGTCCGTACGGCGGGCTCTCGGCCGCGGGCGCGCACACCTGCGCCACGCTCGACGGCGCCGCGGTGTGCTGGGGCTACAACGTCGACGGCCAGCTCGGCGACGGCACCCGCGCGCACCGCGCGAGTCCGATGCGGGTGACGGCCTCGGCGCATTGATCGCGGGCCCGCTCCGGCGGGCCCTCCCGAACGTCGCCCGCGGGCGTACGGGACGCGGGGCCGGACCGCCCGGCGCCGCCCCCGCGCCCACGCCACCGTCGCGCACCGACCGCATGCCGTCGTTCCCCACGTCCCCGCTCCGCCGCCGCCTCCGCGCCGCGACGCACGTCGCCCTGCTCGCGGGACTCGCCGTCGCACTGCCCACCTGCGGCGGCTCGACCGACGCCGACGGTCCCGTCGGCACCGTGCAGCTGTCCGAGAGCGTGCTCCGCCTGCGCGTCGGCACCGAGGGCGCGCTGTCCGCCCGCGTGCTGGCCCCCGGCGGCGAGGAGATCGCGGGCAAGCGCGTGTTCTGGTCCGTGCGCGACTCGGCCATCGCCCGGGTCTCGCAGGCCGGCGTCGTCACCGCGCGCGCGGCCGGCACCACGCAGGTCGCGGCGAACGTTGAGGGGCGCAGCGCGGTCGCGGAGGTCGTCGTCTCGGCCCGCCCCGTCAGCTCCGTGCGCGTGGAGCCTGCGAACCTGCAGCTCGTCGCCGGCGCGACGGCCACGCTGGTGGCGCGCGCGCTCGACGAGACCGGCGCCGAGGTCCCCGGCGCGGCCGCGACGTACGCCAGCAACGCCGAGGGCGTGGCCCGCGTGAGCGCGGCCGGCGTCGTCACCGCCGTCGCCCCGGGCGTCGCCGTCGTCACCGTCACCGTCGAGGGGCGCAGCACGGTCGTGCCGGTGTCGGTGAGCGCCGTCGCGGTGGCGCGCGTCGCCGTGACCGCGACGCGCGACTCGATCGTCGTCGGCACCACCACGCAGCTCACCCTCGCCGTCACCGCCGCCGACGGCACGCCGCTGACCGGCCGCACGGCCGCCTGGACGAGCGACGCGCCCGGGATCGCCACGGTGTCGTCGACGGGCACCGTCACCGCCCTCGCGCCGGGACGCGCCACGATCAGCGCGACCGTCGACGGCCAGACCGGGCGCGTCACGCTGACGGTGCTCCCCCGCCCCGCGGCCGCCGTCATCGTCTCGCCCGACGCCAGCGTGATCTTCGTCGGCGCCACGCAGAAGCTGCTGGTGCTCGTCACCGACGCGACGGGCAACGTGCTCGGCAACCGGCCGGTCACGTACGCGAGCAGCGCGCCGGCCGTCGCGCGCGTCGACACCGCGGGGACGGTCACCGGCGTCACGCCCGGCACCGTGACGATCACCGCGACCAGCGAGGGGCGCAGCGGCACCGCGACGGTGCGCGTCCTCCCGGTCCCGATCGCGGCCGTCGACGTCGCCCCCGCGGAGCCGCGCGTGCGCGTCGGCGAGACGCTGCGCCTGAGCGTCGTGCTGCGCGACGAGGCGGGCGCCACCGTCACCGACCGCGCCGTCACCTGGACCGCGGTCACGCCGAGCATCGCGATCGTCAGCACGACGGGCGACGTGCGCGGCGTCTCGATCGGAGCGGCGGTCGTCGTCGCCCGTTCCGAGGCGATCGCCGACACCGTGGTGGTGCGCGTCGAGCGCGCGCCGGTGGCGCAGGTGGTCCTCTCCCCCGCGTCGCTCGCGCTCGTGGTCGGCGACTCGGCGCAGCTGTCGGCGATCGGCCGCGACGCGAGCGGCAACCCGATCTCGGACGCGCCGGTGCAGTGGATCTCGGCGGATCCGGCGGTGGCGAGCGTGTCGTCGACCGGCCGCGTGCGCGCGGTCGCCCCCGGCACGACCTCGATCCGCGTGATCGTCGAGGGCGTCGCGTCGAGCGCCGGAGTCACCGTGACGGCACGGACGCCGACGCCGACGCCCACGCCCACGCCGACGCCGACCCCGACTCCGACGCCGACGCCCACGCCGACCCCGACTCCTACGCCGACACCCTCTCCCACGCCGACCCCTACCCCGACGCCCACACCGACCCCCACGCCGACTCCCACGCCCACGCCGACACCCAAGCCCACGCCCACGCCCACGCCCACGCCGGCGCGCGTGGTCACGACGGTACGCGTGCGCCCGGACCGGCTGCGACTCTCGCCGGGCCAGCGTGGGCAGCTCGCGGCGGAGGCGCTGGACCAGAACGGCCAGCTCATGTCGGGCGTGACGTTTACCTGGACCACCTCGAACCTGCTCGTCGCCACCGTCAGCGGCAGCGGCTCGGTGCAGGCGCTCCTCACCGGCACCGCGACGATCCGGGCCACCGCCGCCGGCAAGACCGGCAGCGCGGCGGTCGAGGTGCGTCGTGACTGAGACCGTGATGCCCCCGCTCCGTACCATCGCCGCCGCCGCGTTCCTCGCCGCCGCCCTGGCCGCCGACGCGTCGGCGCAGGACCTCGCGCCGAAGCGCGCCCTCACCATCCCGGCGGGGCCGCAGTGCGCCGGCGTCGCCGCCGCGTCCACCACGCGCGACGCGGCGGCGGCGCGCGCCGCGGCGACGCG
>NZ_JARGEK010000347.1 GCF_029211165.1 Roseisolibacter sp. H3M3-2 | reverse complement strand
AAGGCGCGCGCCGCCGCCGCGTCGAGGAGCGCCGGCAGCGCGTCGGCGTCGGCGCCGCGCGCGACGGCGGCGAGGTACAGCTCCTCGCCCGGGGCGCGCACGGCCCACCGCGGCCAGGCCGCCAGCCAGGCGTGCAGCGCCGGCGCCAGCGGCACCGGCGTGTAGCCCACCAGGCGCACGTCGTGCGGGCGCGGCTCCCACACGTTCGGGCGGACGCACGCGACCGCGCCGCAGCGCAGGCAGGCGTGCACCCGCGCGTCGCCCGACAGCGGGCCGAGGACGTGGACGTGCAGCCGCGCGTCGCACCCGCAGTCGACGGCGCGGTCGCGGGGGCGCGGCGGGACGGACGCGGGGGCTGGGGCGAGGGCGGAGGGCATGGGCGCCAAGATGGGCGCGCCCGATCACCCCCGCATCACCCGCATCACCCCGTATCACCCGCCCGGCGCCCGCCGGCCGGCCGTCAGGCGGCGGCCAGCTTGTCGGCGAACTTCGCGCGCAGCTTGGCCACCTTGGGCGCGATCACCACCTGGCAGTACCCCTGGCGCGCGTTGCGGGCGTAGTAGTCCTGGTGGTAGCCCTCGGCCGGCCAGAAGCGCGGCGCCGGCAGCACGTGGGTGACGATCGGCGCGCCGAACGTGTCGTCGCGCGTCAGCTCGGCGATCACCGCGTCGGCGTCGGCGCGCTGCGCGTCGTCGTGCGTGAAGATCACCGAGCGGTACTGCGGGCCGACGTCGTTCCCCTGGCGGTCCGGCGTGGTCGGGTCGTGGATCGCGAAGAAGACCTCGAGCAGCTCGCGGTACGAGACCACGGCCGGGTCGAAGGTCACCTGCACCACCTCGACGTGGCCCGTCCGCTTGCCGCAGACCTCCTCGTACGAGGGGGCGTCGACGTGGCCGCCGGCGTAGCCGGACTCCACGCGCAGCACGCCCCGCAGGCGGCGGTAGACGGCGTCGAGGCACCAGAAGCAGCCGCCGCCCAGGGTGGCGACGGCCGGGGAGGTGTGCGAGGTCACGGGCTGGTCCGGAGAGAAGGGTCGTGGGCCGGGCGTCGGGCCCGGGCCGTGCTGGGGGTGTTACCCCAGAGAGCCGCCGGGGCGCCGGCGGTTCCCGGGTCGGTTTCCGGGTCACGGGTGCGTCACGCCCCTCGCGGCGGCGCCCGGACGGCCCCACACTTCCCTCGTCCGATCGCGGAGGAATGGGTCGTGTCGCTCGCCCTCGCCCTCGTCGTGGGGCTCGCCGTCTTCGCCGTCTGCACCTGGAGCGGGCAGACGCTCGCCCGGCACCACCAGGACGCCCACGAGGTGGGCGCCGTGGTCGCCATCGGCTTCTGCGTGCTGGGGGTCCTCGCCCTCGGCCGCAGCGTCCTCGCGCTGGACGGGGCGCTTCCGCTGCTGGGGCTCGCCGTGTCGGCGGGGGGCGGGCTGTTCGTCGGCTACGGGCGCGCCGACCGGGCGCCCTGACCGGGAAGGGACTCCCGGCCGGCTACCGGCGGGCGGCCCACCACGCGGCCGCCCCCACCACCACGACCGCCACCGCCGCCTGCGCCAGGTAGGGCCCGCGGGCCTGGCGGCCGGGGCTCGGCATCCCGCACGCGCAGGTCCGCGCGAACACCCAGACCGGGCGCTCGCACAGCCGGCACGGGGCCGACGGCCAGCGCACGGGCCGCCCGACGGAGGTCGCGCCCCGCTCCGGCGTCTCCGGCTGGGCGCGGAGACCCGTGATGTTGGTGATGCGTTCGGGGCGGTCGAGCTCGGCCATCGGGAGGGGCGCGTGGGGCGGGGAACCGCCCTAGGGACGCGCGGGGGGGCGCGGAGGGCACGCCGCCCCACCGCCGTCGGGCCGGCTCAGCTCCTCACGTAATAGACGTAGCTCTCCAGCTGCTGGATCGTCGCCTGCCGCTCCGAGACCTCGTAGGCGAGGACGTCGCCGGAGCTGACGACCCCCACCAGCGCCCCGTCGGCCGTGACCGGGAGGTGGCGGATGCGCCGCTCGCTCATCAGGACCCGGCAGTCCTCGAGCGGCGTCTCGGGGGCGACGGTGAGCACCGGGCTCGTCATGACCTCCCGCACCGCCGTCGTCGCCGGGTCGCGCTGGACGGCGACCACCCGGCGCAGGACGTCGCGTTCGGTGAAGATGCCGACCAGGACGCCGTCTTCGACGACCAGCACGCCGCCGATCCCGCGCCCCACCATGAGCGTGCTCGCGTCGAGCACGGTCGTGCCGCCCGTGACGGTGACGAGGTCGCCGTGCTTCCGGACGAGCAGTTCGCGAACCGAGGCCATGCGTGGACTCTCCACCGGGGCGGGAGTCGCGGCCGGTCAGCGCCGCGGCGCGGCGGCCCCGCCCCGACGGGGGCCGCCGACGGACGAGTGCCCGGCTCCCTCGGGAGGTTCCGGGTCCTCCGCGAACATACGTCCCCCCCGTTCCGCCGCCACCGCGCCCGGTCCACTTTCTGCCAATCCGGCCCCCACCACCTCACGACCACACTTCCGGCAGGAGGACCGCCGATGCGCTGGGACCAAGGCTCCGACCGCTCCAACCTCGAGGACCGCCGCGGCTCCCCGCTCAACGCGGGCGGCGGCGGGGGGGGCGCCCTCCTCGGCATCCTGGCCTCCATCGTCGGCCGCCGCTTCGGCATCCTCGGCGTGATCGCGGTGATGGTCATCGGCACGCTGATGAGCGGCGTCTTCTCCGGCGGCGGCACCTCGCGCTCCGCCGGCGGCGAGGTCGCCGCCAACGCCCCGGTGCAGCAGACGGCCGCCGAGGCGCAGCTGGTGGACTTCGTGACGTACGTCCTCAACGACTCGCAGGACGAGTGGGAGCGCCTCCTCCCGCAGGCGGCGGGGCAGCAGTACCGCGACGCGCGCCTGGTGCTCTTCCGCGAGGGCGTCGCGACGGGCTGCGGCAACGCGCCGAGCGCGGTCGGCCCGTTCTACTGCCCGGCCGACGAGCGCGTGTACATCGACCTCTCGTTCTACGACGAGCTGTCGCGCCGCTACGGCGCGCCGGGCGACTTCGCGCAGGCGTACGTGCTGGCGCACGAGATCGGCCACCACGTGCAGCACGTCCTCGGCACCGACGCGCGCGTGCGCCAGCTGCAGGAGTCGCGGCCCGACGCGCAGAACCCGCTGTCGGTGCGCATGGAGCTGCAGGCCGACTGCTACGCCGGCGTGTGGGCGTACACGGTGAAGGGGGAGGGGCGCCTCGACCCGGGCGACGCCGAGGAGGCGCTGGCCGCCGCGAGCGCGGTGGGCGACGACCGCCTGCAGCAGCGCGGGCGCGGCCAGGTGAACCCCGACTCGTTCACGCACGGCACGGCGGAGCAGCGCGCGCGGTGGTTCCAGCGCGGCTTCACGAGCGGCGACCCGCGGAGCTGCGACACGTTCGCGGGCGGGATCTGACGGAGCCTGCGACCTGCGACCTGCGACCTGCGGGGCCACCCGGTCGCAGGTCGCAGGTCGCAGTCGTTAGGATCCTCGAATGTCCCCTCGCGTCCCCCTCCCCGCCGTACTCTCCGCCCTCCTCGTTGCCGCGGCCTGCGGCGACCCCGCCGGCCCGACGCGCTGCACCGTCGCCCTCGGGCGCTTCCCGGACGACTACGTGGTCGCCGGCACGTCGCGGCCCGCGGCGGTGCAGGCCACGTGCGACGACGCCTCGACGCCTCCGCTGCGGTGGACGGTGAGCGACACCGCCGTCGCGACGGTCGACGCGCAGGGGAACGTCACCGGGCGCGCCCCCGGCCAGGCGCAGTTGGTCGCCGAGACGTCGGCCGGCGGCGGGGCGCGCGCGGCGCTCCCCTTCCTCGTGCTCCCGCCGTACGTCGTCGTGCTGTCGCCGCGCGCGTTCGACCTGCTGCCGCGCGTGCGCGAGGCGCTGAACCTGAGCGTCGTCCCCACCGACGTCCTCCCCGACGGCTTCCCGAGCGCGGTGCGCGTCCAGACGAGCGACTCGTGCGTCGCGGTCGTCGACGCGCGCGGGGTCGTCGAGAGCGGGCGCGCCGGGCGCGCGACCGTCACGGTGCGCCTCGCCGCGGCGCCCGGCGTGCGCGACTCGGTGACGGTGAACGTCGGCGTCCCGGCCACCGCGCGCACCTTCGTCGCGCGCGTGACCGACGCCGAGACCGGCGGCGCGGTGGACCCGCGCGCGCTGAGGGGGCAGGTCACGGTGCTGGTGAACCTCCTCTACCCGAACACCGGCGGCCGCGTCGAGCTGCGCCTCGGCGGGCGCGTCGTCTCGACCCTCCTGCTCGCGCCCCCGACGACGCCGATCGTCGCCGTCACGCGCCTGCCGCTCGCCCTCGACACGCGCCGCCTCCCCGACGGCCCGGCGACGCTCGAGGCGGCGCTGGTGGTGCCGGACCTCCCGGGGCTGCCGGGGTGCGCGCCGGTCAACCTGTCGGACAGTGACAGTCAGCCGGTGACGATCGCCAACGGTGGCTGATGCCTCGTCACGGCGGAGGGCGGGGTATGGCGGAGTGCAGGGTACGGCGGAGAGCGGGGTGAACCGAACCAAGGGGTGAACCGCACACCGGGGCACGGCGAACCTACCGGCTATGAGCTCGTAGGTCCGTGGTACCCCGCTCTGCGAGGTATCCCTGTGTTCGGTTCACCCCGCTCTGCGCAGCACCCGGGTCTTCGCCTCACCCCGCCCTGCGCCGTGCCCTGAACTGCCCGATCGACAGCACCACCCACCCCGCCCCCACGAACGGCACCAGATACACGAGGTGCCCCACCACCCCCATCGCCAGCGCCTGCTCGCGCGGCACGCCGAGCGCGGTGTAGGCGACCAGCGCCGCCCCCTCGTAGACGCCGAGGTTCCCCGGCGACGCCGGGATCGCCGAGGCGAGGTTCGTCGCCGCCAGCGCCAGCACCGCGCTCCCCGGCCGCGGCGCGACGCCGAACGCGCGCTCGACCGCCGTCCACCCGCCCGCCTCGACGACCTTCATCAGCAGCCCGCTCGCCACCGCGAGCGCGAGCCGCCGCGGCGACCGCAGCGCGTCGAGCGACGCCGCCCACGACAGGGCGAACGCGCGCGCCCGCGCGGCCCACCCGTCGGCCGGCCG
>NZ_JARGEK010000346.1 GCF_029211165.1 Roseisolibacter sp. H3M3-2 | reverse complement strand
GGGGAAGGACCGCGAGGTGGCGCGCCTGGCCGCCGACCCGCTCGCCCCCGTGCTGGCCGGGCGGCGGTCGAGCACCGCGCGCCGCGCGGCGAAGGGCGACGCGCTGGACGCGCTGCTCGACGCGCTGGGGCGCGGCGGGCTGCGCGACGACGACACGAGCGAGGACTGACGCGATGCGGCTCGACGCCACGACCCTGATGACCTCCCTCCCGCTCCACGTCGCGCGCTCGTCGCCCGACGTGGTGGTGGTCGACGAGCGCGCGCGCGCGGCCACCGCGGCGGCGGCCGCGCCGGCGCTCGACGCCATCCCGCCGGAGCTGCGCGACTGGCTGGTGCGCCTGCGGCTGCTCGACGGCGTGCCGTTCGCGTACCTGGTCGCCGACACCGCGCTGCTGCCGGAGGAGTCGATCCGCTGGTTCTACATGGACCGGCGGTGGACCGACGCGCTGGTGCAGGGCGCGCTGAGCGTCGGCACGGTCAACTCCGACGACCGCACGCAGCTCACCGCCGAGTACCCGGCGATCCGCGAGGCGCTCGACCGCGCGGAGCGCAACCGCCGCCGCCGCGCCGCCACCACGCTCGACGGCCCCGCGGGACCGGTGAGCGGCTTCATCCTCCGCTCGCGCGCGGTGAGCGGGTGGCCGGCGCTGCACGTGCGCGCCTTCCACCGCGACCCCGACGAGGGGGACGAGGGGATCTACGAGGAGGGGCATCCCGACCGCATGCGCCTGCTGCGGCTGGAGCGCCTCGCGCCGGCGGTGCTGCTCGCGCTGTTCGACGGCGTCCCCGCGGTGGTGCACGTCGAGGAGCCGCGCCAGGGCGTGCAGTTCGGCTTCGACCAGAAGGTCGTGGACGGCGAGGTGCGCCCGACGCTCCGCCCGCGCAGCGCGACGACGTTCGAGTACCTGTCGGGCGCGCCGATCGACGTGCCGTTCCGCGCCGGCGCCTCGGGGGTGGTCGACATCCAGCAGCTGGAGCGCCGCCTCAAGGCGCGCCCCGGCACCGGCGCCGGCGACGGGTTGGACAGCGCCGAGTACGCGCTGCAGCTCGTGCGCTTCCCGTACCGGCAGGTGTTCGGCGACGTCACGCGCCCGCCGGTGCCGATCGTGTTCCGCCCCACCGTGTCGTACCGGACGATGATGGAGCTCTTCACCGTGGCGGTGCAGCCGTGAGCGACCCCACCCTCGACGCCGCGCGCCTCGCCGCGGCGATCGCCGACCGGCGCTGGACGATCCTCGCGCGCACCGGCGTCGACCTGCAGTCGGTCGCCACCTGGGACCGCGGGCTCGACCGCCGCACGCGCATCCTCGTCCCGGTCGACGTGCAGGCGTTCGTCGTGCCCAAGGGCGGCGGCGAGCCGACGGTCGCCGTCACCGGCACGCCGCCCGGCGAGGGGTTCGCCGGCGACCCGCCCCCGTTCGCGCCCGGCGCCGTGCGCGCGGCCGGCGTGCACCTGCACTGGGCGATGCCCGACGCGCTGCTGCGCGGCCGCGAGCGGAAGCCCGCGCCCGGCAGCGACGCGTCGCCCGAGCTGGAGCTGCCGGCGCTCCCCGACCGCTGGGTGGTGATCCGCGCGTCCCTCCCCGACGGCGCCGCGCGCGCGACGCTGCGCGGCTGGGTGATCGACGCGCGCACGCAGAGCGTCACGCCGATGGCGACGTTCGCCGGCACCCCCGACGCGCCGCCGGCGGGCGCGGTGACGCTCGACCCGCTCGACGGGCAGAGCGGCGGGTCGCTGCTCTGGTCCGCGTCGTACGCCGCGAGCGCGGGACGCTTCGGCTTCCACGACCCGCTCGACGACCTCGCCGCCGCGCCGTCGCACGCCAACGCCGCCGTCTACGTCGTCGGCGGGTGGTGGAGCGACGTCGCGCGCGACCCGCTCGCCGGCGCGCTCGGCACGAAGGGGCTCGACGCGCGCCTCGACGAGCTGGGGTGGCACGTCGAGCACGACGTCGAGGACACCGCGCAGCAGCCCGCCGAGGACTGGCGCGTGGCGCGGCTCCGCCAGGGCGTCGGCCTCACGTCGCCGGCGGTCGAGCCGACGGTCAGCGTCACCACCGCCGAGGGGCGCCCGGTCGCGCACTCGCTCGGCGCGGTCGCGTTCCAGGGCGCGGTGCCCGTCTCGAAGGCCGAGAAGATCCTCGTCGGCCCGTCGCTCCCGCGCTACGCCGCGCTGCTGCACGGCGCGGTGCTCGGCGTGCCGGTGGGCGGCGCGCTCCCGGCCGGCGCCGACGACCGACCGGCGTCGGCGTCGATGGCGGTCGCGGTGGGGCTCGACGTCGACGACGTGATCGCCGCCTTCGGCCCCGAGGCGCTCGGCATCGGCGCCGCGCACCGCGCCGACGCGGAGCGGCTGGCGGCCGCGTTCACGAGCGACCTGATCGAGCGGCTCGGCGATCCGGACGGACTCGCCGACCTCGCGGAGCGCGAGCACGGCGACGGCTTCGGCTCCTACCCCGGCACGCCGCTCCCCGGCGCGCGCCCCGACCGGCTGCGCGCCGAGGACTCGGCGGCGGTCGGGCCGACGACCGTGGGCCGCAAGGGGCGCGGCGCGCTCGCCGACGAGGTGCAGGCGCGCCTGTCCACCGAGCTGCGGTGGAAGACGACGCTCGACTTGGTGGAGAGGAAGGGGGCGCGCTCGCGCGCCGAGCAGGATCGCGCGCGCGCGCTCGGCGACGCGAAGGACGCGATCGCGCGCGGACGCGCGGGGCGCCCGCAGGCGCGCGAGGTGGTGCGCCCGGCGCCGCGCTTCTTCCACCCGCTGCCGCCGATGCTCGCCGTGCGCGGCGCGCGCCCCAACCACCGCCACCACGGCGACGGGCTGTACGAGGGGGGCGTGCTGCGCTGCCGCTACCCGCGCCAGGTCGTCCCCGGGTGGCCCGGCGTCGTGCGCGGGCAGGACGTGGTGCCGACGCTCGGCTCGGGCGCGGTGCCGCCGGAGATGCTGGGCGTGGTGCGCGAGGCGGTCGTGCTCAACCCGTACGCGTACCGCTGGCTCGCCGCGGCGGGCGAGGCGACGACGGGCGGGAAGCGCGGCACGTACGAGACGCGCCTCGCCGGCGAGATGGTGCGCCTCTTCGGCACCGAGGGGAGGTACGACGGCAGCAGCCACCTGAAGACGGTCACCGCCCGCGAGGCGCGCGCGGCCGCCGCCGACCCGTGGAGCGCGGTGCGCCCGCGCGAGGACGTGATCGACCGCGCGGTGGTCGCCGAGCTGTCGAAGCACGCGCTCCTCCCCGGGATGCCGCCGAGCCCCGTCGCCATCACGGCGTGGCGGCAGCCGTGGGTCCCGCTCTGGCTGGAGTGGCGCGTGACGCTGGAGGGGAGCGACGCGCTCGACGGGTGGACGCTCGACGGGCTGGACTTCGAGCGCGCGCCCGGCGCGCCGGCGCCGACGATCACGCGCACCGTGCAGGGGCGCAGCCCGACGGGGCAGGGGCTGTCGCGCGCGCTGCACGCCAGCATCACCGAGTGGCTGACGCACGAGATCCAGCGCGACGCGCAGCGCGCCGGCGTGCTGGGCGACGCCGACCAGGCGGTGCTCGACGATCTCGCGAGGCTGCTGGCGCCGCTCGACCTCGTGTCGGCGTCGCTCGACGGGGTGCGCGAGGCGCTGCTCGGCATCGCCGACGACGGCGCCGAGCGCCCGCGCGCGACCGGGGCCGCGGTCCCGCTGTTCGGCGGCACGCTGCGCCTCGACGCGCTGCGGCTGGTCGACGCGTTCGGCCGCACCGCCGACGTGCCGACGGCGACCGCGCGCACGACCACGACGCTGGAGGTCCCCGCGCGTCCCGCCGCGATCACGCTGCGCCCGCGCTTCCAGCACCACGCGCGCTGGCTGTGGCGGCTGGTCGACCCCGCGCACCCGCAGGACGCCGACCCCGCGCTGGCCCCCGACGCGTTCGTCGACCAGCTGGAGCCGCGGCTGGCGGTGAACCCGGTCGCCGGCTTCCTGCTCCCCGACCACGTCGACGAGGCGCTGGAGTGCTTCGACGTCGACGGGACGCCGCTCGGGCAGCTGGCGCACGACGCGGTGAGCGGCGCGGTGACCTGGGAGCCCGCGCCCGGACGCCCGCTGCCCCCCGACGCGGGGCCGCTGGCGGGGCTCGGCGCGCACGCGGCGATCGTCGGGCAGCTCGCCGCCGGCGTGGTGCTGGCCGACGAGTCGGCGCGCGGCGCCGCCGGCGGCGTCGGCGCGGAGGCCGACAGCGCGCTGGCCGCGATGCTGCGCGCGATCGACACGACGCTCTGGTCGGTCGACACCTTCACGGCGCTCGGCTCGCCGAGCGTGGCCGGGCTGGTCGGCCGCCCGATCGCCGTGGTGCGCGCGACGCTGACGCTGGAGGTCCCCGACGACCTCGCCGACGTCGACGTGGCGGCGCCGGCGACCGCCGACGCGCGGCGCGCCGAGTTCGCGGCGGTGCGCGAGCGGCGCTTCCCGGTGCAGCTCGGGACGCTCACCCGCTCCGACGACGCGCTGCTCGGCTTCTTCGTCGACGACGACTACGCGCGGCTGCACCTCGTGGACAAGGTCGTCGCCGCGACCGCGCGCGAGGGCGGGCGGCACCGCGGCCAGCTCGGGATGCTCGGGCAGACGGCCGTCCCCGACGTCGCGCCGCTCGACCACCCGTACGTGCTGGGCGACGACGTGCTGCTCGTGCGCCCCGGGCAGACGGTGCGCCTCACGCTGCTGATGCTCCCCGCGGGGAAGGCGCACCTCACCTCGGGGGTGCTGCCGCGCAAGGCGCTGGCGCTGCAGCACGACTGGGTGGCGCGCGGGCTCGCCGCGCTGGTGCCGAGCGTGCGCGTCGGGCCGGTGCTGGTGGACCCCGCCGAGATCCGGCTGCCGCTGGTCGCGTCGCTCGGGGAGAAGCAGACCTTCACGCGGCGCACCGGGCCGCTGACGTGGCGCGACGACCCGATCGTCGCGGCGACGCAGGCGGCGCTCCTCCCGCGCCTGCCGCACGAGGCGCAGGAGGGGTGGATCCGCGTGCTGCCGCAGACCCCGACGCCCGGAGGCGCCGCATGAGCCCCGCCCCGCAGCCGGGCGCCGGCGCCGCGGTGCGCGCCGCCGCCAAGGCGCAGCGCCGCGGGCGCGCG
>NZ_JARGEK010000345.1 GCF_029211165.1 Roseisolibacter sp. H3M3-2 | reverse complement strand
CTCCCTCCGCGCGGATGGAGCCTCCAATCTGCTACCAGATCTTTGATAATCGCCCCGTTCTGATCCGTCTCATCCGATTCCCGGCAGTTGCTAAGGAGAGAGGCGCTCCCGCACCCAGCCCTCGCCCTCGCGGCGGTAGCGGATGCGGTCGTGCAGGCGGCTCGGGCGCCCCTGCCAGAACTCGAGCGTCTCGGGCGCCACGCGGAAGCCGCCCCAGTGCTCGGGGAGTGGCACTTCGTCGGCCCCGGCGAAGCGCGCCTCCGTCTCGGCGTACGCGCGCTCCAGCGCCGCGCGGTCGGGGAGCGGCGACGACTGGCGCGAGGTCCAGGCGCCGAGCCGGCTGCCGCGCGGGCGCGACGCGAAGTAGGCGGCCGACTCGTCGCGGGCGACGCGCGTCACCGCGCCCGTCACGCGCACCTGGCGCTCCAGCTCCGCCCACCAGAACACCAGCGCCGCGCGCGGGTTGGCGTCGAGCTGCCGCGCCTTGGCGCTGCGGTAGTCGGTGTAGAACGCGAAGCCGCGCGCGTCCGCGCCCTTCAGAAGCACCGTGCGCGCGTCCGGCGCCCCGTCGGGCGACGCGGTGGCGAGCGTCATCGCGTTCGGCTCGACCGCCCTCGCCTCGACCGCCTCGTCGAACCAGCGGCGGAACTGCGCGATCGGGTCGGCGTCGGCGTCCCCCTCGTCGAAGCGCGCGCGCGCGTAGTTCTGCCGCAGGTCCGCGATCGGGTCGCTCACCGCACCTCCAGCAGCGGCAGCGGGGCGCGCGGGTAGCTCTCCGGGACCGCGACGAACTCCTCGACCTCGAACGGCGCGCCGTCGGGCGTCTCGAGCACGAAGCCAGCGTCGCGGATCATGTCGAGGTCCGCGCGCGCCGCCGCGCCCTGCGTCGTCAGGTAGTCGCCGATGAAGATCGAGTTGGCCGGGTACAGCCCCATCACCTGCATCGAGCGCAGGTGCACCTCGCGCCCGCCGGCGATCCGGATCTCCTGCGACGGCAGCAGGAAGCGGTAGAGGGCGAGGATGCGCAGGCAGCGGCGCGGGTCGAGCTGCCGCACCTCGCTCATCGGCGTGCCGGGGACCGGGATCAGGAAGTTCACCGGCACCGACTTCACCTCCAGCTCGCGCAGCGACAGCGCGAGGTCGATCACGTCGTCGTCGGTCTCCCCCATGCCGAGGATCCCGCCCGAGCACGTCTTCAGCCCCGCCGCGCGCACCTGCTCGACCGTCGCCACCCGGTCCTCGAAGGTGTGCGTGCTCACCACCTCGGGCGTGTAGCGCGCCGACGTGTTGAGGTTGTGGTTCACCTGCGTGACGCCGGCCTCCTTGAGCGCGACCGCCTGCTCCTGCGTCAGCAGCCCGAGGCAGGCGCAGATCTTCAGGTCGTGCCGCGCCTTCACCTCGCGCACCGCGTCGAGCACCTTCTCGAACACGCGGCCGCCCGGCGAGCGCCCCGAGATCACCATGCAGAAGGTGCCGGCCTTCAGCTGCGCCGCGCGGTCCGCCGCCTCGAGGATGCGGTCGCGCGCCAGCATCGGGTACTTGTCGATCTCGGCGAGCGACAGCTTCGACTGCGAGCAGTAGCCGCAGTCCTCGGGGCACAGCCCGCTCTGCGCGTTGAGCAGGAAGTGCAGCCGCACCCGGTTCCCCCAGAAGTGGCGGCGCACCCGCCAGGCGGCCGCGAGCTGCGCGGGGAGCTCGGCGTCGTCGGCGGCCAGCACGGCGCGGGCGTCGTCGCGCGCGATCGGCGAGCCGGCCAGGGCCTGGTCGGCGAGGGCGTTCCAGTCGGGCAGGGACATGGGCGATGCGAGGGGGACCGTCGGCGCGCGTACGGGGGCGCACACGCGGGCGCGCCGGGAATGTCGCAGGGCGCGCGGGCGATTGCCTAGGGGCCGCGGGGGCCGCGGGGCCCGCCCCGCGCTCTTGTCCGGCGCGCCGGACGGCACTACCGTGGCGCACGTCGCAGGAGGGGTCGTCCCCCCGCTGGCGGAGGTCGTCGCGCATGCCGCGCTCGCACCCGCTGTCCGTCCGCACGGCCGTCGCCGCCGCGCTGGCGCTCCAGGTCGCGGCGGCGCCGTCCACGCCCCCCGCCGCGCCCGCCCGCGCCGGGCCCGCGGCCCGCACCGTCGAGCTGACCCTCACCGCCGCGCCCGCGCGCCTCGCGCTGCGCGACGGCGGCGACACGACCGACGTCTGGGCCTACGACGGCCGCGTCCCCGGCCCGACGCTCGACCTGCGCGAGGGCGACCGCGTCGTCGTGCACTTCCGCAACCGGCTGCCGGAGGCGAGCACGATCCACTGGCACGGGCTCACGCTGCCGTTCGTCGCCGACGGGAGCCCGTTCCACCCGGTGCCGCCGGGGGGCAGCCATGACTACGTGTTCACGGTGCCGCGCGGCACCGCCGGCACGTACTGGTACCACCCGCACCCCGACCACCGCACCGGCGCGCAGGTGGCGCGCGGCCTCTACGGCGCGATCGTCGTCCGCGCGCCGGACGACCCGCTCCCGGCGTCGCTCCCGGAGCACGTGCTCGTGCTCTCCGACAACCGCTTCCGCCCCGGCGGCGCGATCGACATCGCCGACCCGGCGTCCCCCGCCGGGCGCGTCGACGCCGAGAACGGGCGCGAGGGCGACGTCGTCTTCGTGAGCGGGCGCGTCATGCCCGCGCTGGCGATCCGCAGCGGCGAGGTGCAGCGCTGGCGGATCGTCAACGCCTCGGCGGCGCGCGTCTACCGCCTGGCGCTCGAGGGGCACCGCCTGCTGCACGTCGGCAGCGACGGCGGGCTCTTCGCGCGCGGCGTCGAGCGCGGCGAGCTCACGCTCGGCGTCGGCGAGCGCGCCGAGGTGCTCGTGCGCGGCACCGGCGCGCCGGGGACGCGCGCGCTGCTGCGCGCGCTCCCGTACGACCGCTACATCCCGCAGACCCGCCCCGCCGACTGGGCGACGCCGCGCGACCTGCTCGCGCTGCGCTACGACGACGGGCCGCCCGTCGCGCCGCCGGCGCTCCCCGAGGTGCTGCGCCCCGTGGCGCCGCTCGACACCGGGCGCGTCGCCGCCCGCCGCGTCATGGTGCTGACGCAGCACCTCATCAACGGGAAGCACATGGACATGGCGCGCGTCGACGTGCGGGCGCGGCTCGGCACCACCGAGATCTGGGAGGTCGAGAACCTCGTCGGGATGGACCACCCCTTCCACCTGCACGGCTTCCGGTTCCAGGTCCTCGACCGGAACGGCGTCCCCGAGCCGTTCCCGAGCTGGAAGGACGTGGTGAACGTGCCCAAGCACGAGACGGCGCGGTTCGTCGTGCGCTTCGACGGCTTCGCGGGGAAGTGGATGTACCACTGCCACATCCTGGACCACGAGGACCACGGGATGATGGGAGTGCTCGAGGTGCGGCCCTGAGCCGCCGCACCGCCACGCAGCGACCCTCACCACGGAGGCGCCGATGGCACGTCCTCACCACCTCGCGGCCGCCGCCGCGGTGGCCGGCCTCGCGTCCGCGGCGGCCGCCCCCACCCTCGGCGCGCAGGCGCGGCCGGCGGCCGCCGTCGCCGGAGGGGGACGCGCGCCGAGCGAGGCGCAGCTGCTGCGCGGGCGCGCGCTGGTCCTCAACCACGGCTGCGGCGACTGCCACGGCGGCTCCCCCGACCCCGCGTCCGAGGGGTTCCTCGCCGGCTACCGCCCCGACGCCGTCCCGTCGCTCGAGTTCCGCATCGGCCCGTGCGCCGACAGGCCCGACGCGCAGCCGTGCTTCCGCACGCGCCCGCGCAACCTCACCCCCGACAACGCGACGGGGACCGGCCGCTTCACCGAGCGGCAGCTCTTCAACGCGCTGCGCTACGGCCTGCGCCCCGGCGAGACGCCCGACGTCGAGATCACTGGGACGACGCCGGGACAGGGCAACTTCCCCGCGCACCCCAAGTACCTCGCCCCGCCGATGCCCTGGCCGGCGTTCCGCCACATGGCCGACCAGGAGCTGCGCGACATCGCCGCGTACCTGAAGCACGCCGTCGCCCCGGTGCGCAACCGCGTGCCGGACAGCGAGGGGCCGCCCGACTTCTGGGCGAGCGCGTACACGGTGGCGCTGATCGGCCCCTACCCGGCGGCCCCGTTCCCGACGGCCCGCGAGCAGCGGCCGACGCTGGCGCGCGCGGTCAGGGGAACGGGCGACCGATCAGCGCCGCCACCGCGGCGGTGAACGTCTCGTACTCCGGCGAGGGCCCGGCCTCCCGCGTGCACCCGCCGCGGGCGGTCGGGTAGGCGTTCTCCCCCGATCGCTCCCACGTCTCCCCGCCCGCGACGATCCGCAGCGCGAAGCCCCCGCCGTCGGCGACGCGCGGGTCCGCGCACGTGCGCGGCCAGCGCGCGATCCCGGCGGTCCGCGCCGCCGACCAGAACGCGCGCCACGCCGCCCCGTCGGGCACGACGGTCACCGAGTCCACCCCGACGCGCGGGTCGAAGAACTGCCGGCGCACGACGACCAGCGCTTCCCCGCGCAGCGTCACGACGTGCGACCCGTAGCCGTAACCGCTGTACGTGACCTCGAACGCGTCCGGCGCGCCGTCGCGCGGCAGCGGCGCGGTGGACGACGAGCAGCCGGCGAGCAGGAGCAGTGCGACGGGGCGGAGGGCGCGCATGGCGAGTCAGGGCGGGGCGAGGAGGACCCGCGCCAGCGCGTCGCCGGCCGCCGCGAGCGCGGCGGGGTCCTCCTGCGCTACCCCGTCGAGGTGGGGCACGGTCACCAGCGGCACCGCGCCCAGCAGCCCGCGCAGCGCGCCCGCGATCGTCGCCCCGGCGAGGTCCGGCGGGCCGCCGTGCAGCGCGTTGAGCGCGACCGCCCGCACCTGCCGCCCGCGCCGCGCCGCCTCGCGCACGGTGAGCAGCGTGTGGTTCAGCACCCCCAGCCGGTTCCCCGCGACGACGACCAGGTCGAGCGACCAGCGCGCCTCCAGGTCGGCGAGGTCGAGCCCCGGCGCGAACGGCACCAGCAGCCCCCCCGCGCCCTCGACCACGAGCGCGTCGGCGCCGCCGGCGCACCGCCCGGCCGCCGCGTCGAGTCGCGCGAGGTCGAGCGAAGTCGGAGGCCAAGCGGTCTTAGGAAGAC
>NZ_JARGEK010000344.1 GCF_029211165.1 Roseisolibacter sp. H3M3-2 | reverse complement strand
CGCGCTCCGGGCGCGCCGCGCAGGCGTCCTCCGCGGGGCACGTCGCCACGGCCGCGCGCTCCGCGGCGAGCTCGATCGGCAGGCCGCACGACGCCGGCTCGGCCGCCACCTGCAGGTAGGCGCAGAGCGCGCAGTCGGCCGCGTGGACCGGCGCGCAGCCGTCGTACTGCCCGTCCTCGACGTGCGCGACCACCGGCCCGCCGCCGTTCGCCGCGGCCAGCGCCCCGTCGCCCACGGCGGCCAGCGCGGGGCTGGCCGACTGGAACAGCGCCAGCAGCAGCGCGAGCAGGCGGAGGACGAGCGGGCGGGCGGTCACCCCGGGAAGCATAGCGGGTGCGCCGACGGGCGCCGAGCACCCGCTATCTTAGGCGGATGCAGAGCAACGACGCGCTCGAGTACCACGCCCGCGGGCGCCCGGGCAAGATCGCCGTGGTCCCCACCAAGCCCCTGACGAACCAGCGCGACCTGGCGCTGGCGTACTCGCCCGGGGTGGCGGCGCCCTGCCTCGAGATCCAGAAGAACCCCGAGGACGCCTACCGCTACACCGCCAAGGGGAACCTGGTGGCGGTGGTGACCAACGGGACGGCGGTGCTCGGCCTCGGGAACATCGGCGCCCTCGCGGGCAAGCCGGTGATGGAGGGGAAGGGCAACCTCTTCAAGCAGTTCGCCGACCTGGACTGCTTCGACCTGGAGGTCGGCTCCGAGAACCCGGACGACGTCATCAAGTTCTGCCAGCTGCTCGAGCCGACGGTCGGCGGGATCAACCTGGAGGACATCCGGGCCCCCGACTGCTTCTACATCGAGGAGACGCTGCGGAAGACGATGAAGGTCCCCGTCTTCCACGACGACCAGCACGGCACGGCGATCATCTCGGGCGCCGCGCTGCTGAACGCGCTGGAGCTGGTCGGGAAGCAGATCGACGAGGTGCGGGTGGTGTTCTCGGGCGCCGGCGCGGCCGCCATCTCCACCGCCGAGCACTACGTGCGGCTGGGGGTGCGGCGCGAGCACATCACGATGTGCGACCGGATCGGCGTCGTGTACGATGGGCGGGTCGAGGACATGGACCCGTACAAGGGGCGCTTCGCCCTGCCGACCGCGCTGCGCACGATCGAGGAGGCGCTGGACGGGGCCGACGTCTTCGTCGGGCTGTCGGTGGCGGGCGCGGTGAAGAAGGAGTGGGTGGCGCGCATGGCGCGGCGCCCGATCATCTTCGCCCTCGCCAACCCGGTCCCCGAGATCCTCCCCGACGAGGTGCGGGCGGTGCGCGACGACGCGATCATCGCCACCGGGCGCTCCGACTACCCGAACCAGGTCAACAACGTCCTCGGGTTCCCGTTCATCTTCCGCGGCGCGCTCGACGCCCGCGCGACGACGGTGAACGAGGAGATGAAGATGGCGGCCACGCGCGCGCTGGCGCTGCTGGCGCGCGAGGACGTCCCCGAGAGCGTGTCGAAGCTGTACGGGCTGCAGAAGGTCAGCTTCGGCCCCGAGTACCTGATCCCCTTCCCCTTCGACCCGCGCGTGCTGCTGTGGGTGGCGCCGGCGGTGGCGTGGGCGGCGGTGGCGAGCGGGGTGGCGCAGCAGTTCGTCGACGTCGACCATTACCGCACCGAGCTGGAGGCGCGGCTGGGGCGGGCGCGCGGGATCATGCGCGGCATCATCACCCGCGCGACGAGCGACCCGAAGCGGGTGGTGTTCCCCGAGGGGCACGAGCCCAAGATCATCCGCGCCGCGCAGATCTGCGCCGACGAGGGGATCTGCTACCCGGTGCTGCTCGGCGACCGCGCGACCATCGAGCGGACGGCCGCCGAGTACGGGATCCCGATCGACGAGGTGGAGATCCTCGACCCGCGCTCCGCGCCGCGGCGCGAGGCGTACGTGCGCTACCTGTGGGAACGCCGGCAGCGGAAGGGGCTCGGGCTGCACGAGGCGCAGCAGCGGCTGTCGAACAAGAACTACTTCGGCTGCTGCATGGTCGCCACCGGGGACGCCGACGCGATGCTGTCCGGGGTCAACGCGACCTACCCCGAGACGATCCGCCCCGCGCTGGAGACGATCGGCGCGCACCCGAAGGCCGGCATCCTCAGCGGGATGTACATGCTGGTGTTCGAGAAGCGCGTGGTGTTCTGCGGCGACACCACGGTCACGATCGACCCGACGGCGGAGCAGCTGGCGCAGATCGCCTACGCGGCGTCACGGATCGTGCAGAACTTCGGGGAGGAGCCGCGGGTGGCGATGCTCTCCTTCTCGAACTTCGGGTCGGTGCGGCACCCCGACGCCGAGAAGGTGGCGCGGGCGGTCGAGATCCTGCGCGAGCGGGCCCCGTACCTGGTGGTCGACGGCGAGATGCAGGCCGACACGGCGCTCGACGAGGAGATCCAGCGGACGCGCTACCCCTTCAGCACCCTGCAGGGGGAGGCCAACGTCTTGATCTTCCCGAACTTGAGCGCGGGGAACATCGCCTACAAGTTGTTGAATCACCTCGGCGGGGCGACGGCCATCGGCCCGATCCTCGTCGGGATGCGGCGCCCGGTGCACGTGCTGGAGCAGGGCGCCGACGTGCAGGAGATCGTCAACATGGCGGCCGTCGCCGTGATGGACGCGCAGGCCCGGGGGCGCCAGGCGCCCTCGACCCGCGTCCCGGGCCAGCCGCGCGGCCGCGAGGCCGGCATCCTCTGAACCCTCTACCCCGTCCCATGGCCACGACCACCGCGCCCGAGTCGGCGCCCGTCGCCCACGACCCGCGCTCGCTCGCCGCGCTCGGCATCACCCCCGCCGGCGACGTCCACTGGAACCTGGTGGCGCCGGCGCTCGCGCAGCACGCCGTCCGCCGGGCCGAGGGCACGCTCGCCGACATGGGCCCCTTCGTGGCCGTCACGTCGCCGCACACCGGCCGCTCGCCGAACGACAAGTTCGTCGTGCGCGAGCCGTCGAGCGAGGCCGACGTCGACTGGGGGAAGGTCAACCAGCCGATCACCGAGGCCCACTTCGAGACGCTGCTCGGCGACGTGCAGGCGTACCTGAGCGGGCTCCCCGAGCTGTACGTCCAGGACCTGTTCTGCGGCGCCGACCCGAAGCACCAGCTCAAGGTCCGCTACGTGCTGCCCAACGCGTGGCACGCGGCGTTCGTGCGGAACATGTTCATCCGCCCGACCGACGAGCAGCTGGCCGGCTTCGCGGCCAACTTCACGGTGCTGCACGCGCCCGAGTTCCAGGCCGACCCGGCCCGCCACGGCACGCGGACCGGCACGTTCATCGTCGTGCACATCGGCCGCCGCCAGATCCTGATCGGCGGCACCCGGTACGCCGGGGAGCTGAAGAAGTCGATGTTCACGATCATGAACTACCTGATGCCGAAGCAGGGCGTGCTCTCGATGCACTGCTCGGCGAACGTGGGCCGCGAGGGGGACACGGCGCTCTTCTTCGGCCTCTCGGGCACCGGCAAGACGACGCTGTCGGCCGACCCGGAGCGCTCGCTGATCGGCGACGACGAGCACGGGTGGAGCGACGAGGGCGTCTTCAACTATGAGGGCGGCTGCTACGCGAAGGTGATCAACCTCTCCGCCGAGGGGGAGCCCGACATCTTCCGCACGACGCAGATGTTCGGCACGGTGCTCGAGAACGTGGTGCTCGACGAGAAGCGCCGCGTGAAGTTCGAGGACCAGTCGATCACCGAGAACACGCGCGCCAGCTACCCGCTGCACTACATCCGCAACCACGTCCCGAGCGGGCGCGGCGGGCACCCGAAGAACGTCGTCTTCCTCACCGCCGACGCGTTCGGCGTGCTGCCGCCGATCGCGCGGCTCACGCCCGAGCAGGCGATGTACTACTTCCTGTCGGGCTACACGGCGAAGGTGGCCGGCACGGAGCGCGGCGTGACCGAGCCGCAGGCGACGTTCAGCGCCTGCTTCGGCGCGGTGTTCCTCGTCTGGCACCCGACGAAGTACGCCGAGATGCTCGGCCGCAAGCTGCAGGAGCACGGCTCGAAGGTGTGGCTCGTCAACACCGGCTGGAGCGGCGGCGCCTACGGCGTGGGCAAGCGCATGAAGCTCGGCCACACGCGCGCGATGGTGCGGGCGGCGCTCGACGGCGCGCTCGACGCCGCCGAGACGCGTACGGACCCGGTGTTCGGGCTCGCGGTGCCGACGGCGATCCCCGGCGTCCCGAGCGAGGTGCTCGACGCCCGCGGCACGTGGGCGGACGCGGCGGCCTACGACGCGCAGGCGCGCAAGCTGGCCCAGATGTTCCGGACGAACATCGAGAAGTTCGGCGCGGCCGTCGGCGCCGAGATCAAGCAGGCGGGCCCGAAGGGCTGAGCAAGAGCAGGGGAATCGGATCGAACGGATCAGATCTGATCCTTCAGATCCGATTCCCCTCTCACGTCCCGCCCAAGCGGGCGACGGCGCCGGCGAGGAACTCCTCGCGCCATCGCTCGAGCCGCTCGACCGGTACCCCGGACTCGGCGGCGACGGCGGCGGGCGACTCGCCGCGCAGGAGGCGCAGCACGAGGGCGCCCTTTGCCTCGGGCGTCGGCTCGGCGACGGGGGGCGGCGCGGGCGCGCGGAGGCGGGCGCGCGCGCCGCCGCCGGCACCGACGACGCGGCGGAGGTAGACGAGCGCGGTGGCGTCGAGCCCCGCGCTCGTCGCGCGTCGGTCCACGTACACGGCGCCGATCGTGGTGCCGGCGACGGAGACCGGCACGAGGGCGACGCTCGCGGCGCCCCACGCGCGCAGCAGCTGCGCGTCGGCCATCTGCAGCCGCGTGCCGGTCGACAGGAACGCCTCGTCGCCGCGCGCCAGCGTCGCGCCCGGCCCCTGCCCCGCCGCGGGGAGCGCGAGCCGCGCCAGCAGCGCCTCGACGCCGTCTCCGAGCCCGAAGCGGGCGCGGAAGGTCCCGGCCGCGACGTCGAGCGCGCAGAAGCAGGCGCGGTCGAACGGGCCGCCGCGCAGCGCGGCCTCCAGGGCGAGCAGCAGCAGGCGGTGCGCGTCGTACCCGACCTCGGGGCGCGCGGCTTCGTCGAGCCCGCGCGCGAGCCGTTCGCGCAGCGCGGCCAGCGGCGGCCCCTCGACCGGCGGGTTGGCCGTGGCGGCGGGCGGCGCCTGGGAGGCGGCGGGGGCGTCGGC
>NZ_JARGEK010000343.1 GCF_029211165.1 Roseisolibacter sp. H3M3-2 | reverse complement strand
CGCGCGGCAGGTCGGCGTCCTCGCCCGCGTCGGCGCGCGCGGCGCGGCGCCACGCGCTCAGGACCGCGCGCGGGTCGGCGGAGCGCGGCCCCCCCTCGCCGGTCAGCGTCGCCGCCAGCAGGTCGAGCATCCCCTCGCGCAGGTAGCGCAGCGACGGGTCGCTCCCGGTCACGCGGAACGGCGCGACCGCGACCACCTGCGCGTCGAGCGGGCGCTCGCGCGTGCGGTACAGCCCGAGCACCGTCGCGGCGGCGGCCACCAGCCCGAACGCCGTCGCGACCAGCGCGACACGGCGGCGCGGGCGCGCGCGAGGTGGCGCGGCGTCGGCGGTCGTCCCGGCTCCGGTCGTCCCCGCGCCGGGGGTCACGGCCGCGGCCACCACGTCGCGCCGCTCGGCGGCGTCGGCGGGGCGGTCCTCGGGGCGCTTGGCGAGGCAGCGCATCACGAGCGCCGCCAGCGCCGGCGGGACGCCCGGGGCGCGCCGGTCCACCGGCTCCGGCGTCTCGGCGAGGTGCGCGGTCAGGATCTCCGCCGGCGGGCGGCGGTGGAACGGCGGCGCGCCGGTCAGCGTCTCGTACGCCAGCACGCCGAACGCGTAGAGGTCCGCGCGGTGGTCGACCCCCGGGTCGGCGGCCGCCTGCTCGGGCGCCATGTACGCGGGCGTCCCGATGGCGAGCCCCGCGCCGGTGCCGGCCGTCGTCTCCAGCTCCGCCCGCGGGTCGAACGCGGTGCGCAGCGCCTTGGCGACGCCGAAGTCGGTGACCAGCGCGTGCATCCCCGACAGCAGCACGTTGTCGGGCTTCACGTCGCGGTGCACGATCCCGCGGGCGTGCGCGTAGGCCAGCGCGTCGGCCACGTCGTGCAGCACGCGCACCGCGTCGCCCGTCGGCAGCGCGCCGTCGCGGGCCAGCCGCGCGCGCAGCGACTCCCCCTCGACCAGCGGCATCGCGTAGTACGGCATCCCGTCCGCCGAGCCGGCGGAGAGCACGGGGACGACGTGCGGGTGCTGCAGCCCGGCGGCCAGCTGGATCTCGCGGCGGAAGCGCTCGACGTTCAGCCCCGCGGCGAGGTCGGGGGGGAGCACCTTCAGCACCACCTGCCGCCCCAGCGCCAGCTCGCGCGCCACGAAGACGCGCGACATGCCGGCGCCCCCGAGCTCGTGCTCGAGGACGTAGAGGTCGCCCAGCGCCCGGTCGAGGTGGGCGCGCAGGGCGCCCGGGGCGGGCGACTCGGTCACGGAGGGGGGGACAGCCGGGAAGAGGGGTGCGACAGGCCGTACGGGTTGGATGCGACGCCGGTGTCGTCGGTTTACCCGGTTCGTCCCGCCGACCTGTCACGAACGCGTCAGGGGAAGCGAAAGCAACAGCGCGGCGGGCCGCGGACTGCGGGTTCGGTGGGATCCGCAGCCCGCGGCCCGCAGCGCCCGGCCGCTCAGCCGTCGCGCCGCGCCGCGCCCACGTCCAGTACGTACCGCGTCAGCCCCGCAACGGTCCGGATCCCGAGCTTCCGCATGAGGCTCTCGCGGTGCGTCTCGACGGTGCGGTGGCTGATTCCCAGCTCGGCGGCGATCTCCTTGTTCGTGAGGCCGCGCGCGATCCCCTCCAGCACGTCGCGCTCGCGCGCCGTCAGCACGTCGATCGGCGGCAGCGCCCCCTCCGGCGCGTCCCGGTCGTCGGCGGCCGGCGCGCCGGGGGCGCCGGTGCCGGTGAGCCCCTGCGCGGCCGGGGTGCTGAAGTACGAGCCGCCGGCGTGCACCGCCCGCACCGCCAGCCGCAGCTCGGCGGCCGCGCTGTCCTTGAGCAGGTAGCCGCTCGCCCCGGCGCGCACCCCCTCGCGCACGTACTCCGCGTTGTCGTGCATCGACATGATGAGGATCCGCGCCTCGGGCACGGCCTCGCGCAGCCGCGGCGCCGCCCGCAGCCCGCTCTCCCCGGGCATGGACACGTCGAGCACGATCACGTCCGGCCGGTGCTCCGCCGCCAGCGCCAGCGCCTGCGCCGCGTGCGACGCCTCGGCGACCACCACGACCCCGGGCTCGGCCTCGAGCACGTGGCGGATCCCCTCGCGGACCACGGCGTGGTCGTCGCACACGAGGACGCGAATCACAGTCGGCTCACCCATCGGCGGAAATCTAGAGGCGGAGAGCGGGGGACGGCGGACTTCGGGATACGGCGGAGATCGGGGGACGGCGGAACCCGGGATGGGGCGTACACCGGGGTACCGCGAACCTGCCGCCTCGAGCCGGTGGGTTCGCGGTACCCCGATCTGCGCACTCTCCCGCCGTTCGTGGTATCCCGATCTCCGCCGTACCCCGATCTCCGCCGTATCCCGGACTACGCCCTCAGGGAGTAAGCTCGCGGACGAGCCCGTTCGCCATGACGACGCCGAGGACGACGCTCGCCGTTCCCGCCGCCAGCTGGAGCCCGCGCTGGAGCGGCGGGAGCCGCGTGCCGGCGAGGGCGGCGGGGGCCGCCAGGAGGAGCGTGACGCCGACCATGCCGGCCACCGTGCCGAGCCCGAACACGGCGAGGTAGGCGACCGCCCACCGCGGGTCGCGGATCGAGGCGAGCACGAGCAGCGTGACCGCCGCCGATCCGGCCAGCCCGTGCACGGTCCCGACGACGAGCGGGCGCAGCGCCGACCCCGGCGCCGCCGCGGCGGGGGTCCGCCCCGCGCGCAGCGCCCGGACGCCGAGCAGGACGAGCATGGCGGCGACGACCAGCTCGAGCGCGACGGCGAGGCGCGGCGGCATCGCGACCCGGAGCGCGATCAGCGTCCCCCCGACCAGCAGGATCGTCGTCGAGTGCCCCAGCCCCCACAGCGCGCCGACGGCCGCCGCCCGCCGCAGCCCGGGCTCGCGGGCGACGATCGTCGTCACCGCCACCACGTGGTCGGCGTCGGCGGCGTGGCGCAGCCCGAGCAGCGCCCCGAGGGCGGCGATCCCGATCGCGTCGGTCATGCGGCGCCCTCGGCGCGGATTGAAATGGTGGGGACGAATACGCGCAGCATGGCGCCACCATCGACGTTCTCAAGCGTCACCGTGCCGCCCAGCGCGCCGATGCGCTCGCGCATGCCGACCAGACCCATGTGCCCCTCGCGCTCCAGCCGCACGGGGTCGGCCGGGGCGGCCAGCCCGCCTCCGTCGTCGGTGACGCTGAGCCGCACCCCCCCCGGGACGGTGGCGAGGTGGACCGTGACCGTGCGGGCCCGGGCGTGGCGGGCGACGTTCGACAGCCCCTCCTGCATCGCCCGGTAGAGCGCCAGGTCGGCGTCCTCGGGCAGCGCCGGGAGCGGGTGGTCGGGGAGGGCGAGCGAGGCGGCGATCCCCGTCCGCTCGCTGAAGTCGGCGCACAGCGAGCGCAGCGCCGGGAGCAGCCCCAGGTCGTCGAGCAGCGACGGGCGGAGGTCGTTGGTCACGCTGCGGATCGAGCCGATCCCCGTGTCGATGAGCGCGAGCACGCGGTCGAGCCGCTGGCGCTGCGCCGGCTCCACCCCCTCGCGTAGCATGCCGAGCTGCATCTTCACCGCGGTGAAGACCTGCGCCGTCTCGTCGTGCAGCTCGCGCGACAGGCGGCGCCGCTCCTCCTCGTGCTGCCGGACCATGCGCAGCGACAGCCGCTCCAGCTCCGCCGACCGGCTCTCCAGCGTCCGGTAGAGGGCCGCCGAGTGGAGCGCCGCCCCCACCTGCTGGCCGAGGGCGCGGAGGAAGCTCTCGTCGAGCGCGGTGAACGGGTCGCGGGCGTCGCCGGCCAGCACCAGCGCGCCGGTGGCGGTCCCGCCGGTGAGCACCGGGAGCGCGGCGACGTAGGGGAGCCCGCCCACGTCGGCGGCCACCTGCGGGCGGCCCGTGGCCAGCACCGCGGCCAGCCCGTCGGCCACCGCCCCCTCGGGGCGCACCCCTTCCCACCCCGCGCAAGCGCCGGCGCCGCGCACGCACACGAGCTGGGGGACGCCCGGCAGCGGCGCGAAGAACGCCGTCCCGCGCACCGCCGGCAGCTCCAGCGGGCGGGCCAGCAGCGCGTCGAGCACGTCGGCCTCGCGCGGGGAGCGCTGCAGGTCGCCCGACAGCGCGCTCAGCGCCCCCAGCCCGCGCCGCAGGTCGTCGAGCACCAGCAGGACGATCCCCAGCCCCACCGCCAGCACGAAGGCGATGTCGAGGTAGTAGCCCCACGGCGTCCACGCGCCGCGGGCGCGCAGCAGCGGGTAGTCGAGGTGGTGCAGCCCCCACAGCGCGAACGCCGCCGCCAGCACGCGGGCGCCGGTCGAGCCGACGCGGCGGTGGTACTGCCAGAAGGTCCACCCGCTCCACATCGTCGCCGCGGCGAGGAAGGCGACCATCGGCGCCGCGGCCAGCATGAACGAGTCGAGCCGGTAGATCGCGACCAGCGACCAGACCACCGGGAAGAGCGCCCACGCCAGGTAGCGCCACCGCCAGGCGAGCTGGCGGGAGAACACGAGGGCGGCCCACAGCAGCGCGAGCGCGGTGAGCCCCGTGATGACCTGGTGCGCGTAGAGGAACGCCCACTGCCGCGTGAGCAGGAAGCTCCCGATCGCGGCCAGCCGCAGCGCGTAGAGCCCCCACGCGGCGGCGAACCAGGCGAAGTACGGCTTCCCGTGCCGACGGTGCAGCCAGAGGCAGAGGAGCGCGAGCGCGATCGTGATCGCGGCCTGCAGCCCGGCGGCGGCCAGCTCGGTGCGCGCGACGGCGGGGATCTCCCAGTCCATGCCGGGAAGCTAGCGGGGGCGGGCCGGCCGGGGCGGCGGGCGCCGCCCGCCCTCACTTCCGGAACGGCGACGCGAGGCGCAGCCCCGTCACCTCCCACCGCCCGCCCTCGCGCGCCAGCCGCGCCTCCAGCCGTGCGGTCGACTGGTCGGTCTTCACGCCGACCACGCGCACCAGCCCCCCGCGCCGCCACTTGAGCGCGACCTGCAGCGGCACCGTGACCGCGCCCTCCGCGACTCGCGCCTCGCCGGCCGTGAACGACGTGACCGTGAGGTCGCGCTCGCGCTCGACGACCTGCAGCAGCTCCGCGGCGCCGTGCGGCCCCGGCCAGGCGTCGAGCAGCCCGCGCAGCGTCCCGAGGTCGCGCGCGCCCACCTGCCCGGCGACCCGCTCCGCCACGCGCGCGACGTCGTCGGCGCCGGGGACGGCCGGCGC
>NZ_JARGEK010000342.1 GCF_029211165.1 Roseisolibacter sp. H3M3-2 | reverse complement strand
CTGCGACCTGCGACCTGCGACCTGCGACCTGCGACCTGCGACCTGCGACCTGCGAACGCCTCGACGTCGCAGGTCGCAGGTCGTAGGAAAGTCAGATCCTTCCCTCGTAGGTGGGGTTGGGGACAAGCTCCCCGTCGACCAGCACCTCGCGGTCCCACGGGAGCACGATCCCGCTCTCGGTGGCGAGGGCGTGGAAGTCGGGCTCGTAGCTGCCCGTCCGGAAGCCGACGGCGGTGCGCACGGTGTGGGCGCCGGCGTTGACGACGGCGTGGCGCGCGAGGCGCAGCGTGTCGCCCGAGTCGCACGTCTCGTCGACGATCAGCACGCGCCGGCCGCGCACCTCCTGCGGCGCAGCGCCGATGACGGCCGGCGTCTCGCGGACCGTCTCGGCGCGGTAGCGGCGGCTCACCGTGATGGCGGCGAACGGGCGGTCGAGGATCGCGGCGATGACGGCGCCGGGGACGACGCCCGCGGTCGCGACGCCCACGACGAGCTCCGGGTCGTAGGCGCGCGCGACCTTGAGGGCGAGCGCGCGCGACAGCTCGCCGAAGAGGGGCCACTCGACGACGAGCAGCCCCTTGGCGGGGTCGAGCGCGTAGCGGCGCGGGGACATGGGCGTGGGCGGCGGAGTGTGGTCCGGCGGGCGGCGGCGCGCGACTGCGCAGGATTCTAGCCGCGACGCCGCCCCCCGCCAGCGCGGGGGTGCCGCCGCGCGGCTTGTAGCGCCTCCGCCGGCGGGCTAGCTTGCCCCTCCCCGCCAGCGCCCCGGCGCCGGCCGGCCCAGCCCCCGCCCCGCCCCGATCGCATGTCCTGGTGGAGCCGCCTGACCGGCGGCAAGTCCGAGAGCGACGCCAAGGCCGGCCGCGTCGACTACCTGAGCGAGGCGCTCGCCCTGGAGCGTCAGGGGGACTACGACGCGGCGCTGACGTCGTACCGGCTCGCGCTGCGCGACCGGCCGAACGACCAGCGGGTGCTGCAGAACATGGCCATCGCCTACAGCCGCCTCGGGCAGCTGGAGGAGGCGATCCGCTGCTACCGCCGCGCGCTGGAGCTCGACCCGGGGCTCGGCGGCGCGCACTACGGGCTCGCATTCCTGCTGCTCAAGCGCGGCGAGAACGAGGGGGCCGCCGAGCACCTGGAGGCGTTCCTGGCGCGCCCGCCGCACTCGCCCGACGCCGAGCGCTGGGTGCGCCACGCGCGGCAGACGCTGGAGGCGATGCGGAACCCCGCCGGCGACGGCGCGCCCGTCGACGGGACGGCCGGCCCCTCGCCCGCCAGCGCCTCCGAGCCGTGGCCGCCCGAGGCCGCCGGCCCGGCCGCGCCCGGCGCGGGTTGACGGACGGGCCGCGCGTGGGACACGTCCTCGCCATCGTCAGCCAGAAGGGGGGAGTCGGGAAGACGACCACGGCGGTGAACCTGGCCGCCGCGTTCGCCCGCCGCGGGCTCAAGACGCTCCTCGTCGACACCGACCCGCAGGGCTCCGTGCGCTACGGCGTCGGGCTGCGGCGCGGCCACGAGTCGTGGGGGTTCGCCGACTACCTGAGCGGCGAGCGCGAGCTGCGCGAGGTGATCCTCCCCACCTCCCTCCCATGGCTGCGCGTCATCCTCGCCGGCACGGTGAGCGACGAGGCGGAGCACGCGCGCTACCAGCACCTGGTCGCCGAGACGGGGCTGCTCAAGGACCTGCTGCACACGGCGCGCGAGCGCTGCCACGTCGTCGTCGTCGACACGCCGCCCGGGCTCGGCCCGATCACGCGCCGAGTGCTGGAGGCCAGCCAGCATGTGCTGGTCCCGCTGCAGGCGGAGCCGCTGGCGCTGCAGACGACGCCGCAGATCCTGCGCGGCATCCAGGACGTGGTGCGCGTCAACGACGAGCTGACGCTCGACGGGATCCTGCTGACGATGTTCGAGTCGGGGAACCCGGCCGCCGAGCGCACCGCGCAGTACGTGCGGCGCCACCTGCCGCAGCACATGGTGTTCGACATCGTGGTGCCGCGCACCGCCGCCACCGCCGACGCCTTCGCGGCCGGCCAGCCCGTGGTGCTGCGCGACCCGGCCGACCCGTCGAGCCAGGCCTACGTCAACCTGGCGACGCTGCTGGCGGAGCGCTTCCGGTGAGCGGGCGGCGGGACGCGGCGCGCCGCCTCGGCGCGCTCGCGGGGGCGGCGCTGGGCGCGGCGGCGTGCGTCGAGATCACCACCGCCGAGCAGGGGGTGCTGTCGATCCGCTTCGAGCCGCTGCCGCCGTCGATCGTGGCCGGCGACACGCTGCGCGACTCGACGGGGCGGGTGCAGCGGCTGCGCGCCGTCGCGTTCGGCGAGAGCGGCGACACCGTAACGGGGGCGACCTTCGTGTTCGCGTACCTCCCGACCGCGGGCGACACCGCCGGCGGGGGGCGGGCGCTGCGCGTGGACTCGGTGACGGGGCTGGTGCGCGCCGACACGCTGCCGCGGACGGCGGCGGCGCGGATCAGCGCGTCGTTCGGGCGCCAGCTGCAGGCGCTCGACACCATCGCGATCGTGCGGAAGCCCACGCGCCTGTCGCGCGTCGGCCCGGCGTCGGTCGCGCTGCCGTACCTCTGCATCGACTCGTCGCGCGCGCTGCTCGTGGACACGCTGCAGTTCGGCACGGCGTCGCCGCCGCTCGGCGTGCGGCTCTACGGCGACAGCGGGAGCGCCGCGACCGACAGCGTGCCGGTGCCGAGCTACCTGGTGGAGTACCGGATCGTCGCCCCGGCGCAGATCCCGACCGGCACCGTGCCGTACGGCGACGTGCGGCCGGCGCTGTACCTGACGAACGGCCGCGTCGACCGCCCGCTGCGCTTCGACACCACCAACGTCTCGGGGCAGACGACGACCGCGCTGCGCGTGGTCGGCCCCCTGCTGACGCCGACGAGCGTCCCCGGCGACTCGGTGGTCGTCGAGGCGCAGGCGTTCTACCGCGGGGCGCCGGTGGACACGGCGGTCCGGTTCCGCGTCCGGCTGACGCGCGTCCCGCGCGCCGGGCAGGCTTCCTGCCCCTGAGGGGGGCGGCCGCGGACCTGTCGAGCCCGCGGTCCGAGGTCTAGCTTCCGCGGTACGCGCCCCGCGCGTCCCCCCACACGCACGCTCCACGCATCCGGAGGCGGCGATGCTCGCACAGGAGACCCGGCCCGCGTCCCCGGGGGCCGCGGCGGAGGTCCAGTTCGCCCACGGCGGCCCGCGCCCCGCGCCGGGCACGCTGACGCAGCTCTTCTTCGACGCGGTCCGCGAGTACGACAAGCCGGACGCGATGCTCCACAAGGTGGGCGGCGTCTGGACGCCGATCCCGCACCGCGCGGTGCTGGAGCGCGTGCGCCGGATCGCGCTCGGGCTGCAGGAGCTCGGCGTGGCGCGCGGCGACCGCGTCGCCATCCTGTGCGAGAACCGCCCCGAGTGGGCGATGGCGGACTACGGCTGCCTGACCATCGGCGCGGCCAGCGTCCCGATCTACCCGACGCTCCCCGGCGAGCAGATCCCGCACCTGCTGAACGACTCGGGCGCCGCGGTGGTGTTCGTGTCGACGCCGGCGCAGGCGGCCAAGATCCGCGCGATCCGCCCGGGGTGCGCCGGCGTGCGCCACGTGATCGGGATCGACGCCGGCGCGGCCGACGGGTGCGACCTCACGCTGGCCGAGCTGGAGCAGCGCGGCGCCGCCGCCGAGAGCGCCGAGCGGAACGCGCGGTGGCAGCAGGAGGCGCTGGCGGTGCGCCCCGACGACCTGGCGACGCTGATCTACACGTCGGGGACGACCGGGACGCCCAAGGGCGTCATGCTGACGCACGACAACTTCCACTCGAACGTGATGGCGGCGCGCACGAGCGTCGGCTTCGGCCGCGACGACGTGGCGCTCAGCTTCCTCCCGCTCTCGCACGTGTTCGAGCGCGAGGGGGACTACATGTACTGGTCGTGCGGCACCTGCATCGCCTACGTCACGTCGATCGACGACGTCGCGCAGTCGCTGCAGGAGGTGAAGCCGACGTTCGCGATGGGCGTGCCGCGGCTGTACGAGAAGATGTACGCCCGCGTGTTCGAGAACGCCGTCGCCGGCGGGGGGCTCAAGAAGAAGATCTTCTTCTGGGCGCTCGGCGTCGCCGACCGGTGGGCGAACGAGAAGCTGGCGGGGCGCGAGCCCGGCGGGATGCTCGCCTGGCAGTACGGCGTCGCGCAGAAGCTCGTCTTCTCGAAGCTGAAGGAGCGCACCGGCGGGCGGCTCCGCTACTTCGTGTCGGGGGGGGCGCCGCTGGCGCCCGAGATCAACAAGTTCTTCTACGCCGCGGGGATCGTGATCCTCGAGGGGTACGGGCTCACCGAGACGTCGCCGGTGATCGCGGTGAACACCCCCGCGCACTTCCGCATCGGCACCGTCGGCCGCCCGATCGCCGGCGTCGAGGTCAAGATCGCGCCCGACGGCGAGATCCTGGCGCGCGGCCCGAACATCATGAAGGGCTACTTCAACAAGCCCGAGGCGACGGCCGAGGCGATCGACGCCGACGGGTGGTTCCACACCGGCGACATCGGGCGGCTGGAGGACGGCTTCCTCCGCATCACCGACCGCAAGAAGGACATCATCGTGACCGCCGGCGGGAAGAACATCGCCCCGCAGCCGATCGAGAACGCGGTCAAGACGTGCAAGTACGTCTCGCAGTGCGTGATGATCGGCGACAAGCGCCGCTTCCCGTCGCTCCTCGTGGTCCCGAACTGGGAGGCCGTCGAGAAGTGGTCGCGCGACGAGGCGAAGCTGACGTGGACGTCGCGCCGCGAGCTGATGGACCGCCCCGAGGTGCGCGCGAAGATGGACCAGGAGGTGCGCGCGAAGCTGGACGGGCTGGCGTCGTTCGAGATGCCGAAGAAGATCGCGCTGCTGGAGCACGACTTCTCGATCGAGCGCGGCGAGCTGACGCCGAAGCTGAGCGTCAAGCGCAAGGTGGTCGACGAGTCGTACCGCGACGTCATCGACGCGATGTACGCCGAGGAGTAGCCCGGGCGGCGGGTCAGGCGCGCCGCAGCGGGACGACGTCGCTCGCCACGACCGCGTCACGCTCGGCGACCCAGTGCGCGTCGTCGCGCGCCAGCTCCGTCACCCCGTCGGGGAGCGGGGCGGCGGCGGGGGCGACCAGGCGGCCGCGGTGGCGCGGCGCGCGCAGCGCGGCCGCGAGCCGTTCGGGGTCCGCGG
>NZ_JARGEK010000341.1 GCF_029211165.1 Roseisolibacter sp. H3M3-2 | reverse complement strand
ATCGTGGTCTCAACTCCTTGGCTCACAGAACGACATGGCTACGATCCGACTTCGCCGACGATCTCGGTGGGCGGGCGCGCCCGCAGCTGGCGGCCGTCGCCGGCGCCGGCGCCATGGTGTCGGCCTACGAGGCGGAGTACCGCGCCGCCGCGGCGCGGGCGCGGACGTGAGGGCGCGCGCGCTGCTCAAGCGGCTCGCCGACGCGCTGGCGGCGCTCTCGGTCGCGCCCACCGTCCTGCGCTACCGCGCCGAGGTGGCACTCCTCCCGTCGCGCCGCGACGACGCGTTCCAGTCGCTCTGCCAGCGCGCGTCCAAGTGGGCCGGCGGCGTCGGCGTGTACCGCCGCCGCGCGGTGCTCCGCGCGACGCTGCGCCGCACCGAGGGGAACTTCTTCGTCGGCTTCGGGACGCTGCTCGCCACCCCGGAGATCGAGATCGGCGCCGGCGTCTACATCGGCCCGTTCGGCAACATCGCGCACAGCGTGATCGGGCGCGACTGCCTCCTCGGCTCCAACGTCACCATCCTCGCCGGGACGCGGCAGCACGGCATCGAGCGGCTCGACGTGCCGATCGCGATGCAGCCGCGCCTGAACGTCGAGGTCCGGATCGGCGAGGACGTGTGGATCGGCAACCACGCGATCGTCGCCGCCGACGTGGGCGCGCACGCCGTCGTCGGCGCGGGCGCGGTGGTCGTCAAGCGGGTCCCCGAGTACGCGATCGTCGTCGGGAACCCCGGACGCGTCGTCGGCGACCGGCGGCAGCTGGCCCGCGGCGAGCCGACTGCTGCGCCGGCGTCCCCGACTCCCCTCGCGCCCGCCGACGCGCGCTGAGCGGGCGCGGGTCAGCCCCGCGCGCCCGCCGTGGCGCGCGCGGCGCCCGTCGGGACGGCGCGCGCCGCCGCCTCGTGCACGGCGGCGAGCTCGGACCCGATGCGGTCCCACCCGTACTGCGCCTCGACGTGCGCGCGCCCCGCGTCGACGAGGGCGGCGCCGAGCGCCGGCTCCTCCTCCAGCCGCCGCACCGCGCGCACGAACTCCGGCACGGAGTCGGCGCGCAGGTACTCGGCGCCGTCGCGCAGCCCCAGCCCCTCGACGCCGATCGTGGTCCCGACGAGCGGGATGCGCATCGCGAGCGCGTCGAGCACCTTGAGCCGCGTCCCGCCGCCGACGCGGATCGGGCAGAGGTACGCGGTCGCGCGCTCGAGGTACGGGCGGACGTCGTCGACGAAGCCGTGGACGCGCACGCGCGGGTCGCGCGCCGCCAGCTCCACGATCTCCGCGGGCGGGTTGCGCCCGACGACGTCCACCTGGCGCCCGGCGCCGTCGGCCGCGAGCGCGGGCCAGAGCTCGGTCGCCAGCCAGCGGATCGCGTCGCCGTTCGGGAACCAGTCCATCCCGCCCGCCCACACCAGCCGCGCCGGCCCGGGCGCGGGGCGCGACGACGACCGGAAGAAGTCGAGGTCGACGCCGTTGCGCACCGTCGTCACCTCGGTCGCCCCGGTGAGCGCGCGCAGCCGCTCGCCGTCGAGGTCCGACACGACGACGTTGTGCGCGACGCGACGCGCCACCTCGATCTCGGCGCGCTCCGTCATCCGCGCCTGCGCGCCGAAGTACGAGCGCCCGAGCCGCCCGGCGGCCTGCGCGCGTCGGTGCAGCAGGTGCGACTCGACGTTGTGGTGATTGAGCACCACGGGCGTGCGGCCGAGCAGCCGGAGGTACGGGCGCAGGAAGACGATGTCGACGTGCGCGACGTCGACCGCGCCGCGCCGCACCAGCGCCCCGACCGCCGACGCGGCCTCCCGGTGCCAGAACAGGTGGTCCCAGTACGACTGCCCGCTGACGAGCGACCGCGCGGCGAGCGCCGGACGGCGCAGCCGCTCGCGCCCCGCAGACGGCGCGAGCGGGACCAGCGTGACCGAGGCGCAGAGCCTCCCGAGCGCCTCGTGCGCGGCCGCGAGCCCCGCCTCGTCGAAGGCGCCCGCGCCCATAGTCGCCACCAGGTGCGTCTCGTGGCGGGACGCCGTCTGCGCGAGCAGGTGGTAGCTGCGCTGCAGCGCGCCGTGCCCGGTGGGCGGGTACGGCACGAAGTGGGAGAGCCACAGGACGCGCATGCGGGCGGGCGGGGTCAGGACTGCTGCGCCAGCCATTCCTCGAGGACGAGGAGGCTGAACAGGCGCTGGCTGTGGTCGCGCGCACCGGACTGGTGCTCGTCGAGCCAGCGGGCGATCCCCGCGCCGCGGAGCCAGCCGGTGGCGAGCAGCGGCTCGCTGCGCGGCAGCGCGGAGACGCGCTCGCGCAGGGGCCCGCGGAACCAGCCGTCGATCGGCACCGAGAATCCCTGCTTCGGCCGCTCGAACAGCGCGGGCGGCACGTAGCGGCGGAGGAGCGCGCGCAGCGGGAGCTTCCCCGCGTCCGGGCCGACGAGGTAGTGCTCCGGGAGCGAGAACGCGAGCTCCAGCACCTCCTGGTCGAGCAGCGGCGCGCGCGCCTCGACGCCGTGCGCCATCGTCGCGACGTCGACCTTCGGGTTCAGGTCCTCGGCGAGGTACGACACGACGTCGACGTAGCGCATGCGGCGCAGCGCGTCGCCCCCCGCGCGGTCGTACGCGTCGACGAGCGAGCGCGCCGCGGCGCCGAGCGGGTCGCCGCGCAGCGCCGCGAGTTCGCCCGCGTACAGGTCGTCGGCGTCGCGCGGGCTCGCGAAGTTGCGCAGCGCGGCGAAGCGGCGCCCCGGGTCGCCGATCGAGAGCATGCGGAGCCCGCGCTCCGCGCGGCCGAGGCGGATCCGCGTCGGCGTCGCCAGCAGCCGGTTGGCGGGGTGGCCGAGCACGTGCGCGGCGGCCGAGGCGACCGACGCGGGCACGCGGCGCGAGATGCGCCGCAGCGTGCGCGCCGTGCGGTACCAGCGGTAGCCGCCGAACCCCTCGTCGCCGCCGTCGCCGCCCAGCGCCACCGTCACGTGCGGGCGCGCCTGCTCGGCGAGCACCCACAGCGGCAGCGCCGACGGGTCGGCGAACGGCTCGCCGAAGTGCGCGATCGCGCGCGGGAGGATGCCGAGCAGGTCGGGGCGCACGCGGATCTCGTGGTGCTCCGTCCCCAGGTGCTCGGCGATGCGGCGCGCGTGCGCGCTCTCGTCGTGCTCCCCCGCGTCGTCGAAGCCGATCGAGAAGGTGCGCAGCCGGTCGGCCGACCGCTTCGCGGCGAGCGCCGCGATCAGGCTGGAGTCGATCCCGCCGCTCAGGAACACGCCGAGCGGGACGTCGCTGCGCAGGCGCAGCTCGGTCGCCTCGCCCAGCACCTCGTCCACGCGCGCGACCGCGTCGTCGAACGACCCCTCGAACTGCGCGGGGGCGCGCGAGAGGTCCCAGAACTCGCGCAGCTCGAGCGCGCCGTCGCGCAGCGTCCCGACCGTCGCCGCGGGGAGCTTCCGCGCCTCGCGCCAGATGGTGTACGGCGCGGGGATGTAGCCCAGGCTCAGGTACAGGTCGACCGCGCGCGGGTCGAGCGTCCACTTCCGCGTCGCCGTGCGGCGCAGCGCGTCGAGCGACGAGGCGAAGTGGAGGCAGCCGTCCTCGATCGCGTAGTGGAACGGCTTCTTGCCGACGCGGTCGCGCCCCACCAGCAGCCGCCCGGTGCGGTCGTCCCACGCGGCGAAGGAGAACATGCCGCGCAGCACGTCCGCCGCCGCGAGGCCGTCGCGCGCGAGGAGCTTGGCCAGCACCTCGGTGTCGGACTGCGTGCGGAACCGCTCGCCGCCGGCCTCGAGTCCGCGCCGCAGCTCGCGGTAGTTGTAGATCTCGCCGTTGAACACCAGCCCGGTCGCGCCCCCGGCGTCGACGAATGGCTGCTGCCCCGTGGCGAGGTCGATCACCGACAGCCGGCGGTGCGCGAGGCACGCCCGCCCCGACGGCGCGACCCACACCCCCTCACCGTCGGGGCCGCGGTGCGCGATGCACCGCGACATCGCGCGCACGCGCGCCTCGTCGACGCGCGCCGACGGGTCGAGGGCGATGGAGCCGGCGATGCCGCACATGTCAGGTCCCCCCGGCGCCGCGCGCCGCGAGTTCGTCGTAGAGCGCGAGGTGCGCGTCGACGCGCGCGGCGAGCGAGAAGCGCGACACGACCGCCGCGCGCGCGCGGCGGGCCGGCTCGCTCGCCGCGTGCGCGAGCGCGCGCACGATCCCGTCGGCGAGCGCCTCGGGGGAGCCGGACGGCACGACCACGCCCGCGTCGTCGTCGGGGAGCACGTCGGGGACGGCACCGACGCGGGTCGCCACGACCGGCGTGCCGCACTGCAGCGCCTCCAGCACGACGTTGGGCAGCCCCTCGCTGCGCGACGGGAGGACCAGCAGGTCGGCGGCCCGGTAGACCGCGCCGACGTCCGTCACGGCGCCCAGGAAGCGCACGTCGTCGAGCCCCAGCGCGCGCCGGCGCGCCTCGAGCGTCGCGGCGTCCGGCCCGTCGCCGGCGACCACCGCCCCGAACGCGACGCCGCGCGCACGCAGCAGGGCGCACGTCTCGAGGAACACGTCGACGCCCTTCTCGTGGCTGAGCCGCCCCACGACGGCCAGCAGCGGCCGCGGGAGCCCGGCGCCCGGCGCGTCGGGGCCGCGCGGGTCGACGCCCGGCGCCGGCGGCGGGAGCGGCACCACGGCGTTATGGATCACGCGCGCCTCGCGGCCCGCGCGCCCCAGCTCCGCGAGCTGCGGGCGCGCCATCACCACCACGCGGTCGGCGCGCGTCATGAGCAGGCGGTCTAGCGCGTGGTACACGCGGACCTTGAAGTCCTCGCGCGTCGAGCCGTGGAAGAACGCCGCCCACGGCCACCGCGCGCCGCGCGCGCGCAGCAGCGCGACGAGCGCCGAGCACTTGTAGCTGTGCGTCTGCACGACGTCCGGCGCCCACTCGCGCAGCACCGCGCCGACGCGGGCCGGCAGCGTGCGGTCGACGAAGCCCGCCTCCTCGAGCACGCGGCACGTCACGCCGCGCGCCGCCAGGTCCGCCGACGCGGGCGGCTCGGCGGGGCCGGCGCGGCGGGACAGGAGCACGCGCAGGTCGACGCCGGCCTCGCGCAGCGCGACCGCCAGCGCGGCCAGCTGGCGCCCCGGCCCCGAGATCTGCCCGGTGTCCATGAGCGCCGCCACGACGCGGGGCGCCCGCGCGGGCGCCCCCGCCAGCTCGGCCGCCGCGCGCGGGACCGCGGTCCCGGCGGTCAATCGACGCTGGCGCG
>NZ_JARGEK010000340.1 GCF_029211165.1 Roseisolibacter sp. H3M3-2 | reverse complement strand
GCCGCCCGCCGCGCCGCCGACGGGCGCCCGCGCGACGTCGACGTGGTGCAGGCCGGCGACGCGATCTTCTGCACCGTCGGCGGCCTCGGGATCGTGTCGCGCGCGGCCTTCCTCGCCAACGCGCTGCGCGCCCGGCCGGGCGTCGTCCGCTCGGCCGCCCGCGCCGCCGGCCCGTCGATCTACCGGCTGACGGCGGCCGCGGCGCTCCTGTCGCACGGCGGCGAGACGCGCACGCTCACCCTCAGCTGGCTCACCCCCGCCGGCGTGCGGCGCGACGAGACGCTGGCCGTGCACGGCCTCTTCGTCACCAACCAGCGATGGTGCGGCGGCGGGCTCGCCATCCCCGGCGGCGCGGTCGACGACGACGGCGTGATGGAGCTGTGCCTCGTCCCCGCCACCACGCGTCCGCGCCTCCTCGACGCCTTCACCCGTCTCTCGCTCGGCCTCGCCGTCCCGCCGTCCGTCCTGCGCATCGTCCCCGCGCGCGAGGCGCATCTCGTCGTCTCAGATCCGGATGGGCTGCTGGGGGACGGGGAGGAGCTGGCGAGCGGGCGGGTGTTCTCGTTGCGCGTCAGACAGCGCGCGCTGCGAGTGGTCGTCTGAGACGGCGAGCACGGATACGACGAACTCGGGAAGAGCGAACTCGGAAGCTGCGAACTCGGGAAAAACGAACTCTGGACGGGCGACTTCGAGTTCTCCGAGTTCGCACTATCCGAGTTCGCAGTACCCGAGTTCGCGGTACCCGAGCTCGCAGTACCCGAGTTCGCCCTACCCGACCCTGAACAGCTCGATCGACCTCGCGTACCGCGTCCCCAGCACCTGCCGGATCCCCTGCGACTCCGGCTTCATCAGCTCCGGGTCTCGGTCGAGCAGCCGCTCGGCGCCCTCGCGCGCGGCCAGGTTCAGCTCCTCGTCGCGCAGCGGGTCGGCGATGCGGAAGGTCGGCTCGCCGCTCTGGCGCTCGCCGAACAGGTCGCCCATGCCGCGCAGGCGCAGGTCGGCGCGCGCGATCTCGAAGCCGTCCTCGGTGTCGACGAAGATCTGCAGCCGCTCGGCGGCCTCCTGCCCGACGTCGCCGAGGAGGACGCAGTAGGACTGCTCGCCGCCGCGCCCGACGCGGCCGCGGAGCTGGTGCAGCTGCGACAGGCCGAAGCGCTCGGGGTGCTCGATCAGCATCATCGTCGCGTTGGCCACGTCGATGCCGACCTCGATGACCGTGGTCGCGACGAGGACGTCCAGCTCCCCGTCGCGGAAGGCGCGCATGACCGCGTCCTTCTGCTCCGCCGGCAGGCGCCCGTGCAGGAGGCCGAGCCGGCGGTGCGCCAGCGGCCCCGCCGCCAGCTCCTCGAAGGCGACGGTGGCCGCCTTGAGGTCAGTCTTCTCCGACTCGTCGATCAGCGGGTAGACGACGTACGCCTGCCGCCCCTTCTCGATCTCGCGGTCGAGGAACTGCAGCACGCGCTCGCGCGCGCTCTCGGGGCGCAGCGCGCTGGTGATCGGGCGGCGCCCCGGCGGCTTCTCGTCGAGGATGCTGACGTCGAGGTCCCCGTACAGCGTCAGCGCGAGCGAGCGCGGGATCGGCGTGGCGCTCATCAGCAGCACGTCGGGGGCCTCGCCCTTGGCGCCGAGCGCCTTGCGCTGCTCGACGCCGAAGCGGTGCTGCTCGTCGATGGCGACGAAGCCGAGCCGCGCGAACCCGGTCGCCGCCTGCACCAGCGCGTGCGTGCCGACGGCCAGCGCCGGGGCCGGGCGGCCGATGACCTCCGCCGCCTCGCGCCGCTCGCGCGCGCCGAGGCGCCCAGTGATGAGCACCGGCCGGATGCCGAGCGGCTCCAGCAGGCGCGAGAAGGTGCGGTGGTGCTGCTCGGCGAGCAGCTCGGTCGGCGCCATCACCGCCGCCTGCCACCCGTTCTCCATCGCCAGCAGCGACGCGAACAGCGCGACCACCGTCTTGCCGCTCCCGACGTCGCCCTGCAGCAGGCGGTGCATGCGGCGCCCGCCCGTCATGTCGGCGACGATGTCGCGCAGCGCGCGCGTCTGCGCGCCGGTCAGCTCGAACGGCAGCGCGCCCTTGAGCGCCGACGTCAGCTCGCGCCGGTTGACGAAGGCGATCCCGTGGCGGTCGTCGCGCGCCAGCGCGTTGGCGCGCCGGTGCAGGATGTGGACGCACAGCAGCTCCTCGAACGCCAGCCGCGAGCGCCCCTCCAGCGCCTCCGCGATGCTCGTCGGGCGGTGCACCATGCGCAGCGCCTCGGGGAGCGGCGGCACGCCGGCGAGCGCCAGCAGGTCGGGGGGGAGCAGCTCGCGCACCTGCGGCAGCAGCGCGTCGAGGTGCGACTCGACGAGCGCGCGGATCTGCTTGAACGACAGCCCCTCGGTCGCCGGGTAGACCGAGAGCACGCGCCCGCCGCCGGTCCCCTCCTCCTCCGCGCCCAGGTTGACGAACTCGCGCGGGTGCAGCTGGCGGCCGTGGAAGAAGCGCACGGTGCCGGTGAGCAGCAGCACGTCGCCCTTGGCGATCGTGCGGTCGAGGAACGGCTGCCCCGGCCACGACACCTCGAGCATCCCGGTGGCGTCCTTGACCACCGCCTGGAAGATGCGCAGCCCCTTCCGCGTCGGGATCACACCCTTCGACACGACGCGCCCGACCACCGTGCCGTCCATCCCCGCCTCGAGGTCAGCGATGCGCGAGACCGTGCTCGCGTCCTCGTAGCGGTGCGGGACGTGGTAGAGCAGGTCGCGGGCGAAGATCACGCCGAGCTTCGCCAGCGCGAGCGCGCGCGCCGGGCCGACCCCCTTCAGGTAGGTGACGGGGGTGTCGAGCGTGAGGCGGGGCTGCGTCGCGGCGCGTCGGGTGTCCGCCATATGCGAGGCCGCGGGCCGCGGGCTGCGGATTCCAAACCCGCAGCCCGCGGCCCGCCGCGCCCTATTCGGTGAGCTCCCGCGCGAACGCCGCCGGGTCGAACGGCGCCAGGTCCTCCGCCGCCTCGCCGACGCCGATGAACTTCACCGGCAGGTCGAGCGCCTCGTGCACCGCGACCACGACGCCGCCCTTCGCCGTCGAGTCGAGCTTCGTGACCACGAGCCCCGTCACCGGCACCGCCTCGGAGAACTGCTTCGCCTGCTGCACCGCGTTCTGCCCGATCGTGCCGTCGAGGACCAGCAGGATCTCGTGCGGCGCGCCGGGCATCCGCTTCTGCACGACGCGGTGGACCTTCTTCATCTCCTCCATCAGCCCCCCGCTCGTGTGCAGGCGGCCGGCCGTGTCGACGATGACCACGTCGGCGCCGCGCGTCGCGCCGGCGTCGATCGCGTCGAAGGCGACGGCCGCCGGGTCGGTGCCGGGCTTGGCGCCCACGAAGTCCGCCCCCGCGCGGTCCGCCCACACCTTCAGCTGGTCGATCGCGCCGGCGCGGAAGGTGTCGCCCGCGCCGACCAGCACGCGCTTCCCCTGCCTGCGCAGCCGCGTCGCGAGCTTGCCGATGAAGGTCGTCTTCCCCGCCCCGTTCACGCCGACGACGACGATCACGGTCGGCCCCTGGTCGGCCATGCGCAGCGCCGGGTCGCTGTTCCCCTCGCGCAGCTCGGCCTCCACGAGGCGGCGCAGCGCGTCCTGGAACTCGGCCTCGGTGCGGATCAGCCCCTTCTGCGCGTAGCCGCCGATCTGGTCGACGAGCTGCAGCGTGGTCGGGACGCCGAAGTCGGCGGCGAGCAGGATCTCCTCCAGCTCCTCGAGCGAGCCGTCCTTGACGCCGCCGCGCAGGATGACGCCGACGTCGGTGGTCGCGACGTCCTTGATGCGCTGCCAGAGCGACTTGCGGGGCGCGTCGCCCTCTTTGCGGAACAGCCGGGACATGGTGAAGCCGAAGGTCGGAGGTCGTCAGCGCAGGCCGAGGCGGCGCCGCGCCATCCACTCGCCGCAGAGCAGCAGGAGCGGGAGCACGTACGCCCACCACGCGTCGCGGAGGCGCGGGGCGCGGTCGGCGGTCGCGCCGTCGCCCACCGGGCCGCCGCGCAGCGCCGGGCGCCGGGGAAGCAGCTCGCGGGAGGCGCTGACGGCCAGCACCGCCTCGCCCCCCGGGCCACGCACGTCGTACACCCCGGGCGCGACGCCGGGAGTGGTCGCCGTCCGCTGCCCCGCCGCGAAGCGCGCGACCACCGAGTCGGTCGCCGCCGCGTGGTCGCCGCGGCGGGCGAGCACGACCGCGGCCACCGAGTCGGCGCCGCCGCGGCGCCACACCAGCGGCTCGCCGGCGCGCACGACGTTGGCCTCGGCGACCGCCGCGCGCAGCTCGCCGCGCCCGGCGGCGAGCCAGTCCAATATACCCCCCCACAGCCCGCCGTAGGCCGCGGCCGCCGCCCCGCCTCGGAATTGCCACCGCCAGAGTCCGCCCACGCCGACGACCACGACGCGGCGCCCGCCTTCCACGCCGGTCACAGCCGGCCGGGTCGGCCCCTCCCGCCCGAGGCGCGCCTGCAGCCCCGTCCACTCGCCCGGCGGCGCCCCGGCGCCCAGCTCGAGCGGGGGGAGCGAGTCCCACGCGACCGCCGACAGCGCGGCCGCCAGCGGCGAGGCGGGCGCGGCCGACGCGTACCACTCGCCCCCCTCCTCGTCGCCGCTCGGGCGCGGCGGGGCGAACAGCGCCAGCGCGCCGCGCCCGAGCGCGCGCGGCGCCCCGAAGACGGTCGTGTCGCCGTGCAGGATCAGCAGCCCCGCCTCCTGCGCCGCGGCGCGCACGGCGGCCTCCGGGACGACGGCCATCGACTCCTCGCGCCGCCACTGGCCGGGCGCGACGCGGTAGAAGCCGCGCACCGGGAGCCCGAGCGCGCCGCGCGCCACGCCGAGCGCCGCGCGCGCGTCGAAGTCGGGTGCGGCGCTCACGAACACCACCGCCGGCACGTCGCTCACCTCCAGCGCGGCCGACGCCGTGTCGTTGCGCGCCTCGCGGTCGCCGCCGCTCGCGACGACGGCGCGCGCCACCACCGTCCCCGCGCTCCCCGCCAGCGTCGCGCGCAGCCGCACGAGCTGCTCGGCGTACGGCGCCAGCGCCGGCAGCGGCGCCTCGGCGACCTGGCGCGCGTCCAGCAGCAGGCGCACGGTGCCCACGTCGGCGCCGCGCGCGACGGCGGCGAGACGCACCTCGACGTCCACCGTGTCGCCCGCGCTCCCGCCGGCGGGGAGCTGCAGCCCGACCACCGCCGCGTCGGCGCCACGCGCGGGCGCGACCACCAGCGCGCGCGAGCCGC
>NZ_JARGEK010000034.1 GCF_029211165.1 Roseisolibacter sp. H3M3-2 | reverse complement strand
TTGGGCGGCGCCCGCGCGGGCCGCCGCGCTGTCGGCGGCGGTCGTGGCGCGCGACGGGTCGGTGAGCGCGCGCGCGATGCGGTCGCCGAGCCCCGCGCCGGTCGCGTCGAGGATCACCACGTTCGCCGTGTCGGTCGACGGGCCCTGGCGCTTGGCGAGCAGCACCGGGCCGATCGTGATGCCGGCGAAGAAGATCGGGCCGAGCAGCGTCGAGACGAGGAACCACTTGGTGCGCACGCGCTCGCCGAACTCGCGCCGCACGACCGCCCACAGCTTCTTCGCGTCCTCACCCATGGCCGGTCATCCCCTCCTCGACGCCGGTGGCGCCGACCTTCTGCAGGAAGATCTGGTGCAGCGACGGCTGCACCAGCTCGAAGCGCGTGATCGGGGCGCCCGCCGCCACGAGGCGGCGCAGCAGCTCCTGCGAGTCGGCGCCCGGCGCGAGCTCCAGCTCCAGGAAGCGGTTCTGGTCGTCGGCGCGGCGCACCAGCGTCGGGTCGCCGAGCACCGACTCGATCCCGGCGACGGCGCCGTCCATCGCGCCCCGGTCGAGCCCGAGCGCCACGTGGCGCCCGCCGTGCGCGCGCTTCACCTCGGCCACGCCGCCGTCGAGCACCTTGTCGCCGCGCGCGATGATGCACACGGCGTCGCACAGCCGCTCGGCGTTGTCCATGAGGTGGGTCGAGAAGATCACCGTCTTCCCGCGCCGCCGCAGCTCGACCACGGTGTCCTTGAGCGCCTGCGCGTTGATCGGGTCGAGGCCGCTGAACGGCTCGTCGAGCACGACGAGCTCCGGGTCGTGGAGCAGGGTGCCGATGAACTGCACCTTCTGCTGCATGCCGCGCGACAGCTCGTCGACCTTCTGCTCGCCCCAGTCCTTCTCGGGGGTGCGCAGCGCGAGCCGGTCGAGCCACTCGTCGATGCGCCGGTCGGCCTCGCGCTCGTCGACCCCCTTGAGGGCGGCGAGGAACCGGAGCACGCGGCGCACCTGCATCTTCTTGTACAGCCCGCGCTCCTCGGGGAGGTAGCCGACGCGGTCGAGGGCGCGCCGGTCGCCGTAGGCGTGGCCGAGCAGCGACACGCTCCCCGAGTCGGGGCGGATGATGTCGAGGATCATCCGGATGGTGGTCGTCTTGCCGGCGCCGTTGGGGCCGAGGAGGCCGTAGACGACGCCGCGCGGGACCTGGAGGGAGAGGTCGCGGACGGCGGTGTGGCCGGCGTACCGCTTCACCACGGAGCGGACGTCGAGGGCGGGAGGGGCCATGAAGGGGTTCGGTCAGGGCAGCGGCGTGGGGGCGCTGGCGCGCCACTCCACGCGCATGTTGTCGTCGGTCACCACGCGCGCGCCAGCCACCCTACGCGCCAGCGAGGCGCCGGATTCCAGGCCGTAGCCGCGCGGCGGCCCGTCGAGGGTGCGCGGCAGCGCCAGCAGCGTGTCGAGGCGCGCGGCCGCCGCGGCGTCGCCGGGCGGGAAGACGGGGCGCCCGTCGTCGTGCCGCAGCCCGCGCAGCAGCGCCTCCCACCGCGCCGTGTCGAACGCCAGCGGGCGGTCGGAGGCGGCGACGACGTTGACGATGCGCAGCGTGTGCGGGAAGACCTCGGTCGCGGTGCGCATCGCGTCGGGCGACCAGGTGGTGTTGAAGAGCATCACCCCGCCCGGCCGCAGCCGGGAGCGCACCAGCTGCAGGAACTCGCGGGACAGCAGGTTGGTGCTGTGGGCCCGGTTGTGCCACGTCGTGTTCATCACGATCGCGTCGAACGTCTCCTCGGGGTGCCGCGTGATCCACCGCCGTCCGTCGTCGATCACGATCGTGGCGCGCGGGTCGTGCAGCACGGGACGCACCGCCGGGTGCCGCTCGATGAGGGGCAGGTACCCCGGGTTGATCTCGATCGCCGTCAGCGAGTCGACGCCGGGCAGCTGGAGCAGCGCTCGCGCCCACGCACCGGTGCCCAGGCCTACCTTCAGCACGCGTTGCGGGTGCGGATGCAGCGCTGCCAACGCGTAGGCGCGGACGAGCAGGTTCTCGTCGTCGCGCAGGTCGACGCTCACGATGCCGTCGTAGGCCCCGCCGCCGTAGGCCTCGCCGCGCGGCGTCACCGGGATGACTCCGGCGCGCGTCTCGACGACCTCCGCGAACGCGGGCTTCCCGCCGGCCTCGCGCTTGTACAGCAGGCGCTCCCACAGCCGGCCGAACAGCGGGCCCTCCGCGGCGACGAACAGCGTCGCGAGGACCGCCGCCCCCAGCGCCCCGGATGCCGCCGCCCGACGCACGCGCGCCGCGCCCGGGAGCCGCAGGGCGAGCAGCGCCACCAGCGCCGCCGACGCCAGCCCGGCCAGCAGGAGCGCGCGCGAGATGACGACCATCGGCCAGACGTCGCTGAGCACGAAGCCCGTCAGCAGGCTCCCGGCGGCCGAGCCGACGATGTTCGCGACGTAGAGCCACGACAGGCGGGAGCCGACGGCCTCCGAGGGCGCGATGCCGAGGTGGCTGACCACCGGCAGGACGACGCCGAGCAGGAAGGCGGCGCCCACGACGAGCAGGAAGCCGAGCTGCCAGGTCGCGTACTGGGCGAGCCACCCGAGCCCCGGCACCACGAGGTACGCCGCCAGCGTCGACGCGCCGATCGCGCCCGCGACGACGAGCAGCGGGCGGGCCGGGTCGGCGTCGCGCGGCGCGGTCACCAGCCGCCGGCTCACCGCGGCGCCCTGCGCGAGCCCGATCAGGAACGCGGCGAGCACGCGCCCGAACGTCCACGGCATCGCGCCGGTGGCGAACGAGAAGGCGCGGAACCACAGGATCTCGAACGACAGCGAGACGAACCCCGAGAGGGCCGCCACGAGCATCGCGACGCGGAAGCTCATGCCGCCTCCGTCGCAGGTGCCGCGACCGCCGGCGCCGCGTCCTCCCCGCGGCGGTCGCGCCGCAGCGCCATGTACGCGGCGGCGCAGTTGCAGGCGCCCGCCGCCAGCACGGTCCCCTGCAGCCCGAGGTAGGGGAGGAGGAGCGTCACGGTCAGCACCGCGGCGATCGCGGAGCCGGCGGTGTTGACGTGGTAGAGCGTCCCGACCGACCAGCCCACGCTCCCCGACGCGCGCACCGCGTACGCCACCAGCAGCGGGAGGGTGGCGCCCATGAGCACCGTCGGCAGGAGGACGAGCAGGAACGTCACGGCCGCGGTGGCGAGCGGCCCGAACCCGAGCGTCGCCCGCCCGACGGCGTGGTAGAACGGCACCGACAGCGCGCCGAACGCCGCGATCGCCAGCTCGGCGCCGCCGAACCAGCGCAGGTGCCGGCACCCGGGGCGCTTCGACACCCAGCCGCCGATCGCGCTGCCGACGCCGAGTCCCAGCAGGAACGCCGTCACGACGACGGTGACCGCCTCGGTGTTGATGCCGAAGATCACGAACAGCACGCGCTCCCAGGCGACCTGGTAGGTGAGCGCGGCGATGCCGGAGAGGAAGAACGCGTGCTCCAGCCAGCGCAGCTCGGGGGCGGCGCGCTCGGCGTCGGCGACGGGTGCGTTCATCGGCGCGTGGGCGTGAGGGCGATGGCTCCCGCGGCGACGGCGCAGCCGGCGAGCACGTCGACCAGGTAGTGTCCGCCCTCGGAGATCGTGGCGACGAGCATGACGAGGTTGAGCAGAAGGGCCGGCAAGCGCAGGTAGGGAACCTCCCACAGCGCGTGCCCCACGATCACGGCCAGCGCGGCGTGGTAGGACGGGAACGAGATGAGTCCCTCGAGTCGCGTCAGGTCGATCTCGCGCAGCGTGTCGGCGCGGAGCGCCAGGAAGTGCGGGACGTGCGGCGCGCCGGGAAGGAGGCCGACCGCGGGGACGAGTCCCGAGATCACGACGGTGGCGAGCCCCGACAGCACCAGACGGCGCAGGAGCTGCGTCGCACCGCGGTAGAGCGCGAGCACCATGACGGCGACCACGAGCTGCGGAAGCAGCGAGTTGTACGCGGCGACGAGCGCCCACGCCAGGCGCGGATCGGCGTGCGCCGCGGCGGTCCACGCGAACCAGTCGAAGCCGAGCGCGCGGTCGGCGTGCAGCAGGGCGTCGTCGGCGAGGGGCAGCCCGGTGCGCGTGACGAGGTAGCTCAGCAGCTCGAGCGCCACGCCGAACGTCACGAGCTGTGCGCACGCGTCGCCGAGGTGCGCGAGGCGCGCGCTCCGGCCGGTGCGACGGTACACGAGCGCGACCCCCAACAGGAACCCCACGGCCAGGAGCTCGAGCGCCAGGCTTCGCGGCTCGATCCCGATCCGGGCGGCGACGAGCCACACCGCGTCGACGGCGACCACGGCGCCGAGCACGGGCCACACCCAGTCGCAGCGCGTCGCGGCGACGCGCGGGGCGGTCGCGGCGACGGTCGGGAGGATCGCTGGGGGAGGGACCTGCACGGGGGAGCGGCGCAGTGCGGGATGACGGGGCCTGCAATGTCGAGGCGGAGGGGCGACCGCGGCAACCATGACGGCGACCTCACGACGACGGGACGAGCGCGGCGCATCCCGGGAAACCGCCCGGCGGCCTCGGCTTGCGTGCACAGGCACGCGCGCTCAGGGTTCCGCACACTGATGCGCTTCCCCCGCCGGGCTCCCGCGGCGCTCCTCGCGCTCCCGCTCCTGCTCTTCCTGCTGGCGCCCGTGGCCGCGCTCCTCCTGCCGCGCGTCCCGGCCGCCCTCGGCGCCCTCGCCGGCGACGCCGAGCTGCGCGCCGCGCTCGCCCGCACCACGCTGGCCGCCGCACTCGCCGCCCTGCTGGCCGCCCTGCTCGGCACCCCGCTCGCCTGGCTGCTCGCCCGTCGCGCCTTCCCGGGACGCGCCCTCGTCGAGGCGGCGCTCGACCTCCCGCTCGTCCTCCCGCACCCCGTCGCGGGGCTGGCGCTCCTGCTCGTGCTCGGCCGCCAGAGTCCGCTGGGCGCGGCGCTCCTGGACATGGGCGTGCGCGTCCTGGGCTCGCTGACCGGGACCACGCTGGCGATGCTGTTCGTGAGCGCCCCGCTGTACGTGAGCGCCGCCCGCGCCAGCTTCGCCGCGATCGACGAGGCGCACGAGCTGGTCGCCGGAACCCTCGGCGCGGGCCCGTGGCGCCGCTTCCGACGCGTCTCCCTGCCGCTGGCGGCACGCGGGCTCGTCGCGGGCGCGGTGGTGGCGTGGGCACGCGCGGTCAGCGAGTTCGGCGCGGTGGTGGTGGTCGCCTACCACCCGCGCGTCGCGAGCACCCTCGCCTACGAGCGCTTCACCGGGTACGGCGTCGCCGAGGCGCTCCCCGTGGCCGCCGCGCTCGTGCTGGTGGCCCTGGTGCCGCTGGCCGCGCTGCGCGCGCTCGGCGTGACGCGCCGATGAGCGTCGCCCCGCCACGCGTTGCGCCGGGGCATCGCGCGTTGAGAATGTCTTACGAAACGTTCATGATCGCGGCTCGTCCAGTGGCTGTTCGGCTCGGTACGCGCTCCGGCTCCGCGATCTGACACGCGGGGAGGCGACGGGCCTCCATCCGCTCGCGATGCCCGCGCTCCTAAGAACCGCCCGACGCCGACGCCGGCGTCTGCACGACGACACCGGCGCCGCCGTCGTCGAGTTCGCGCTGCTGGTCCCCGTGCTGCTCCTGTTCGCGATGGCGGCGATCGACTTCGGGCGCGTGGTCGCGACGGGGATCGCGGTGTCCGGCGCGGTTCGCGCCGGCGCGCAGTACGGGGCCCAGAGCGCCGCGGCCAGCGTCGACCAGGTCGGCATGATCGCCGCCGCGAAGTCGGACTTCGGGGAGGGCGGCTTCGGCGCGCTGACCGTGGACAGCGCGCGCACGATGTGCCGCTGCACGAGCGCGGGCGCGATGGGCGCGTGCGCCAGCGTCGGCGCGACCTGCGGCGTGACGCCCCAGGCGTTCGTCGCCGTCGGCGCCCAGCGCACGGTCGCGCTGATCCTCCGCTACCCGGGCTTCCCCGCGAGCTACGCGGTGCGGCGCTCGGCGGTCCTCCGCGTCCAGTGAGCGCGTCCCACGCGCGCGCGCGCGGCGCGCCACGCCTCCGGAACCGCCGCGGCGCGACCGCGGCGATCGTCACCCTGTGCGCGCTGCCGCTGATCGGCATGCTCGCGCTCGCGGTCGACGTCGGGACGTTCTTCCGCGCCCGCCGCCACGCGCAGACGGCGGCCGACGCCGCGGCGCTGGCGTGGGCGCACGAGCGGTACCGCGGGAGCTCGTCCGCCGACGCCGGCAGCGCGATGGCCGCCGCCGCCGCGGCCAACGGCTACACGCACGGCGTCGCCCGCGACGTGGTCACGGCCACGCCGGTCGCGTGGGGCACGAGCGCCAACGCGGTGCGCGTGACGGTGCGCGACACGGTCGAGACGATCTTCGCCGGCGTGTTCGGGCGGCACCTGCAGGCGGTCGAGGCGACCGCGGTCGCGACGTTCGACGTGGCCGCCGCCACGGCCTGCATCGTCGTGCTGCACCCGAGCGCGGAGGAGGCGCTGGCGACGCAGGGCAACGGCGGCGTGACCACCACCGGCTGCGGCATCCAGGTCAACTCCGGCGGCGGGTCGGCGGTGAAGGCGCAGGGCAACGCGTCGATCAGCGCGACGGGCGCGCAGGTCGCCGTCACCGGCGGCTGGCAGGTCACCGGCAACGCCGCCATCGCCCCCGCCCCGCGCACCGGCGTCCCGCCCGCCGCCGACCCGCTCGCCTCGCTCACGACGCCGGCGGTGCCCGCCGGCTGCACGCGCACCAACTACAAGCTGAACAACGGCTCCGACAACCTCCCGCCGGGCGTCTACTGCGGCGGCATGGAGATCAAGGGGACGGCCACGCTCGCCGCGGGCGTCTACTACCTGCTCGGCGGGCTCCGGACGGGCGGCAACGCGACGATCAACGGCAGCGGCGTCACCTTCGTCAACACCGTGCGCTCCGACTACCCGACGCTCGGCGCGTACGACGTCGGCGGGAACGCGGAGCTGAACCTGAGCGCCGACCTCTCCGCGGCGGCGCCGATGCGGGGGGTCCTCTTCTACCAGGACGGCGCGCCGACGACGCAGCCGGAGGCGCGGATCCGCGGCAACACCACCACCGGCATCAAGGGGATGTTCTACTTCCCGGCCGCCACGATCGACCTCGGGGGGAACGGCACGATGACGCTCACCGGCGGCGTGGTGGCGAGCAGGGTGAAGGTGTTCGGGAACGGCGACCTGCTCGTGCCGAAGGTGAGCCCCGCGAACGCCGGCTACTTCACGCCCCGGCGCGTGACGCTGGTCGACTGATGACGGCCCTCGTCCACGGACTGCGTCGCCGACTGCGCGACGACACCGGCGCCACCGCCGTCGAGTTCGCGATCCTCGTCCCGGCGCTGATGCTGCTCATCCTCGGCATCATCGAGTTCGGGTACGCCTCCTTCCGCCGCAGCACCGCCACCGAGGGCGCGCGCTACGGCGTCCGGCTGGCGATGGTGCGCGGCACGGAGGCGAAGGCGTTCGCGTCGTCGGTCGACACCACGGCCGCCTTCATCCAGACGCAGGTGCGCGCCCGCGTCGGCGACCCGAACCTCGTGGTCACCGTCAGCCATCCCGACGGCAACGCCACCGCGCCGAGCCGCGTCCGGGTCTCGGCGACCTACACCGGGACGACGCGCATCACCGGGCTCTTCCCCGCGATGGCGATCGGCGCGACCGCGGAGTCGGTGATCACCTACTGAGCGGACCGGCGTCCCACCGCCGCACCGTCGTCCACGTCCCCCGCGACAGCCGCACACCCGCCGGCGCGTGCGCCGCGAAGTCCGCCCGCAGCGCCGGCGCGTGCTCGCGCAGGTACCGCTCGAGCGCCTCCGCGTCCGCCGCCACGTAGCTCGCGCGGAACCGCCCGTCCGCTTCCTCCTCGAACGCCGCCGACAGGAAGCACCCGCTGGCCAGGACGTCGGGGATGTGGCGCTCGGTCTGGAAGCGCGCGAACGAGTCGCGCGCCTCCGGCGGCACCTCGGCGACGACCTCGTAGCGGATCATGGCGATCAGGCGTGGTCCGTGAGCGTCCCGACCGGCCGCCCCAGCCGCCGCTGCAGCCGCGCCATCAGCCGGTCGCCGGCCAGCCGCACGACCAGCCCGATCGCCGCGAACCGCGCCGCCCGCCCGGCCGCCAGCGCCAGCGCGAACGGCACGAACGGGATCCCGAACGCGCCGCCCCCGATGCACACCAGCTTCGTCGACAGCGGCGACAGGGTGCTGAGCAGCACCAGCATCGCGCCCCGCCGCAGGAACACCCCCTCGAGCGAGGCCCACCGCGCGTCGGAGACGCCGAGCAGCCCCACGAGCGGCCGCCCCACCGACTCGAACGCCAGCGCGCCGATCGCGTAGGCGATCAGCCCCCCCGCGATCGCCCCCAGCGCCGCCCACGCGGCCAGGCGCGGCGCCTTCGGCGGGTCGGCGAGGCCGAGCGGGAGGAACAGCGCCTCGCTCGGCCCGGGGACCACCGAGCCCTGGAGCGCGTTCCAGGTACAGACCGCGCTCCCGGCGTGCCCCGACTCCGCCCACCGGTGCAGCCGCGCGATCAGCGCGACCAGCGACCGGCGCACGCGTCCCGACGGCGAGCCGTCGCGGTGCTCGGCGGACGCCGGCAGGGCGGGGTCGAGGGTGGTGCTCACGGCCGGAAGCTACGGGCGCGGCCCCCGGTCCCGAAGGGCGCCGCGCCCGCGCGCCTCACGCGTTGCGGTCGTCGGGGCGCCGGTCGACGGTCGAGCCGCCCACCTGCTCGCTCCCCCAGCCCGCGCCGCCCATCCGCCCTTCGGAGTTCTCGCGGAAGGCGTTCGGGTCCGGCGCCTGATCCCCGCCGCCCCCCGCCGTGCGCAGCTGCCGGTCGTCCCCCGTGTCGGTCGCCTGCTCGTCGTTCCGCATGGACTCGCGGCTGTCCCCCTTGCCGTGCCGCCCGTGCGCGAAGTCCTCGGGGCGCCCGCCGCCCGCCTGCTGCTGCCCGTCGTCGCGCCCGCCGGGCACGTGGTCGCCGCGCGGGGGCGGCCCGCCGGCCTCGGGGTGTGGCTTCACGCTCATCTGGTGCCTCCTGTCGTGTGGGGACCGGCGAGGGGGCAAGGGGTGTTCCGGAGGACGCTGCGGGCTGCGGACTGCGGATTCGGAACGCGCCGAACCCGCAGTCCGCAGCCCGCAACTCAGCCCTCGCGCGGCGCCGCGTCCCCCAGCCGCGCCTGCCCGTAGGGGCAGAGGTCCAGGACAGGGCACCGTCCGCACGCCGGGTTCTGCCAGAAGCAGCACTGCTGCCCGTGCAGCATCAGCGCCTCGTGGTTGTCGTAGACCGTCTGCGCGTCCCACTCCGGCGGCAGCTGCGCGGCCAGGATCGCGTGCGCGGGGCCGACGTCCACCGACGCAGGGATCAACCCCAGCCGCACCGCCACGCGGTGGTGGTGGCTGTCGACCGGCAGCGCGGGCATGCGCAGCCGGCTGAACGAGAGCACGGCGGCGCTCGTCTTCGGGCCGACGCCGGGGATCGCCTCCAGCCACGCCCGCGCCTCCGGCACCGGCAGCTCGCCCAGGAAGTCCAGCGCGTGCGCGTCGAGCGTCCCGCGGCGCTCGGTGATGTCGCGCAGCACCGCCTGGATGCGCGGTGCCTTCTGCTCGGGCCACGTCACCGGCGCGATGGCGTCCTCGACGTCGGCCGTGGGCGCGTCGCGCACCGCGACCCAGTCGCCGAACCGCTTCCGCAGCTGCCTGAACGCGCGCCCGGAGTCCGCGTTGCGCGTGCGGTGCGACAGGAGCGAGGAGACGAGCTCGCTCAGCGGGTCGAGGTCGTGGAAGTACGCGATCGGGCACCCGTACTCGGCGCACAGCCGCGCGTGCACCACCAGCGCCTTCTCGCGCGTCGCCTCGCTCACCACCGGCGCGCGCGCCGCCCGCGTCCGCCGGACCCTCCCTTCCGTCTCCGCCACCGCATCCTCCCGTCGGTCGGGCGCGGACGAATGGCACGACCCGGGCCGCGGGCGGAAAGCGCTGCGGGCTGCGGACTGCGGAGTCCGAATCCGCAGCCCGCAGCCCGCAGCGCCCGACGAGGCTCAGCGTTGCGCGCCGCCCGAGGTCGGGGCCGCCACCGGCTTCGCCTGCTCGTCGACCACGACCACCGGCGCGATGTTCAGCGCCCGCAGTCGGTCCTCGATCTGCTTCCGGTCGCCGACCACGACGATCGCCAGCTTGGCCGGGTCGATGTACTTCTTGGCCGCCGCGTTCACCGACGCCACCGTCGCCGCCTCGTAGTTGCGCGACAGGTTCGCGTAGTAGTCGAGCGGCAGCGAGTCGGTGAGGATCTGCGTCGCGGCGCCCGAGAGCTGGCTCACCGTCTCGAACGCCAGCGGCAGCCCCTTCACCGCGTTGCTCATCGCCAGGTCGTACTCGGCCTGCGTGATCGGCCGCGCGCCGGCGATGTCGCGCAGCTCCTTCACGATCTCCACCACCGACGAGTCGGTCTTGTCGGTCTGCACCTGCGCCGACGCCGCGAACTGCCCGATCTCCGGGCGGCGGCGGTACGAGAAGCCCGAGCCGGCGCCGTACGCGTAGCCGTGCGTCTCGCGCAGGTTCGTGTTCAGGCGGCTCAGGAACGACCCGCCGAGCACCGTGTTCGCGAGGTCGAGCGCGTAGTACTCCGGCGCGTCGCGCCGCGGGCCGTGCGACGCCGCGTAGATCACGCTCTGCGCCGAGCCGGGGCGGTCGTGCAGGTAGATGGTCGTCCGCGCGATCGCCGGCGGCGCCGGGACCTCGTAGCCCGCCTTCTTCCCGCCGGCCGGCCACCGCGCGAACACGCGCTCCAGCTTCTCGATCGCCTGCGCCGGCGTGATGTCGCCCGCGACCACGAACTTCACGTTCTGCGGGCGCACGTACGCGTCGTGGAACGCCGCCACGTCGTCGCGCGTGATCGCCTGAAGGCTCGCCTCGCTGGTCGCGCGCTCGTACGGGTGGCCGGCGCCGTACAGCGCGTTGGCCAGCACGCGCCCCGCCAGGTACGTCGGCTGGTCCTTGAGGCGGCGCAGGTTCGCCACCTGGTTGGCGCGGATGCGGTCGAGCGCGGCCTGCGGGAACGCCGGGTTCCACAGCTGGTCGCGCATCAGCTCCAGCGCGCGGTCGACGTTCCCCGTGACCGTCAGGAAGCCGGTCGGCGCCACCGCCGTCCCCAGCTCGGCGAACGCGTCGGCCAGCTGCTCGGCGGTGCGCGTCGTCGTCCCCTCGGCGAGCATCGCGAACGCCAGCGCGCCCGTCCCCTCCTTGCCGGCCGGGTCGAGCACCGCCGGGGCGTCCACCAGCGCGCGCACGCTCACCACGGGGATCTCGTGGTTCTCGAGCACGGCGACGGTGATCCCGTTGCTCAGCGCGCGCGTCGTGATCGTCGGCACGCGCAGCGCCGGCGTCGGCGGCAGGGCGGGGGGCTTGCTGCGGTCGACGCGGCCGGCGGCGCCCGCCGCGCGCGGCGGCTGCGTCGCCGGGGCGTCCTTGGTGACGCGGGGCGCCTGCTGCGCGCCCGCGGCGATCGGGAGGGCGACGGTCAGCAGGAGCGCCGCGCGGAGGGTCGTCTTGGGCGACATCGTGGGCGCCATGCTCACTGCACCGCGGGCTTGGGGGTCACGTTCACGTACGGCTGGTCCGGCTTGCTGACGAGGGTGAGCTGCCCGGCGGGCACCATGCTCAGCACCACGCGCCCCTTCGTGAGGTACTGGCGCGTCACGCGGTGCACGTCGGCGGGCGTCACCGCCAGCGCCTCCGCCAGCTCGGTGCGGAAGTGCTCCGGGTCGCCCCAGTACAGCTCCGACTCGCCGAGCGTGGTCGCCTTGCCGAATACCGACTGCAGCCCGGTGATGTTGCCGACGGCGAAGAACGTCTTGTAGCGCTCGACCTCCTGCGCGGTCGGCGGCGCGTTCACCAGCCCCGTCACCACGCTGTCGACCAGCCGCTCGATCTCGGTCAGCGAGGCGCCCGGGCGCGGCGTCACGTTGACGTAGAACTCGCCCACGTCCTCGTTGCTCCCCTGGAACGCCGAGACGCCCGTGGCGAGCTGGCGGTCGTACACCAGCAGCTTGGTCAGGCGGCTCGTGCGGTCCTGCGTCAGCACGCGCGACAGCGCGGTCAGCGCGGCGTCGTCGGCGCTGCGCACGCCGACCGTCGGCCACACGAAGCCGAGCTGCGGCAGCCGCGCCTTCCCGTCCTCCAGCACCAGGCGCTTCTCCGCGTCCAGCGTCACCGGCGCGATCGTCGGGCGCGTCAGCGCCGGGCCGCGCGGGATCTCGCCGAAGTAGCGCGTCACCTGCTGCCGCACCTTCGCCGGGTCGATGTCGCCGGCGATCACCAGCACCGTGTTGTTCGGCGTGTAGTAGGTGCGGAAGAAGTCCTTCACGTCGTCGAGCGTCGCGTCCGTGAGGTCGCGCATCGACCCGATGACGGGCCACGAGTACGGGTGCGACGCGGGGTAGATCGCCGCGCTCACCACCTCGCTCCGCGACCCGAACGGCTGGTTGTCGACGCGCAGCCGCCGCTCGTTCTTCACGATGTCGCGCTGCCCGTCGAGCTTCTTCTGGTCGAGCGCCGGCAGCAGGAAGCCGAGGCGGTCCGACTCCAGCCACAGCGCCGTCTCCAGCGCGTTCGACGGCATGCTCTCGTAGTAGAGCGTGCGGTCGTTGTCGGTGGTGCCGTTGTTGTTCGCCCCCGCCGCCTCGAGGTACTTGTCGAACGACCCCTCGGGGACGTTCTGCGACCCCTCGAACATGATGTGCTCGAAGAGGTGCGCGAACCCGGTGCGCCCGGGCTTCTCGTGCTTCGAGCCGACCCGGTAGTGCACGCTCACCGTCGCCACGGGCGCCGAGTGGTCCTCGTGGAGGAGCACCGTCAGCCCGTTGGGGAGGGTGAACTTGGTGTGCGGGATGCGCGGCGCCGCGAGGCGCGCGGTCGGCGCGCCCGCGCCGGACGGGGCCTGCGCGGCCGCGGGGCGGGCGGCGACCGCGACGGCGGCGAGCGCCAGCGCGGCCAGCGCCAGCGCGGCGAGCGCGCGGGCGGGACGGGGGAGCGTCATGCGGAGCGGGACGTGGAAGGTGGGGGACGGCCGGAACGCGCCCGGCGGTCCATGGTGGGTCCTACGCCGCGCCGGCGCCAGGGATCCGGGCGCTCGGCTTCGGTCAAGGCGCCGGCGCGGCGCACGGTGCGCCGGCGCGGGGGCCCGGGCGACGACTCAGGCGGGGGCGCCGAGCGCGGGGTCGTGCGCCGCCTGCTCGTCGAGCCGGTCGATCGACGCCTCGAGCGCCATGCGCAGGAAGCCGGCGGTCGCGAACCGGTCGTTGGGCGACAGCGCCAGGTTGCGCCGGACGATGGCGACCACGTCGTCGGGGACGTCCGGGCGCGCCGCCTTGAGGTCCTCGGGCGGCTCGGTCAGGCGGCGCTGCATCACGGCGCGCGCCGCGCCCCCGGTGAACGGCGGCCGCCCGGTCAGCATCTCGTGCAGCACGCACCCCAGCGAGAAGAAGTCGCTCCGCCAGTCCTCGGCGCGCTTCCCCGACACCTGCTCGGGGCTGATGTAGTCCGGGGTGCCGATGGCCAGCTTGGCCTCGATCGCCGCCGCGTTGGGCGAGGTGAGCCCCGGCGCGCTGGCGAAGCCGAAGTCGATCAGCAGCGCGCGCCCGTCCTGGTCCACCAGCACGTTGGCCGGCTTCACGTCGCGGTGCACCACCCCGCGCCCGTGGGCGTGCCCCAGCCCCTCGGCCAGGTCGCGGGCCACCACCAGCGCGTCGCGGACCGACAGCGGCCCGTGCGACTGCAGCAGCGCGTGCAGCGTCGCCCCGTGTATGTAGGGCATCGTGAAGAACAGCGACCCCTCGGCCTCCCCGGCCTCGAGCATCGGCACGATCCGCGGGTGGTCGAGCGACCGCAGGATCTGCATCTCCCGGGCGAACCGGTCGACGCTGGCCTCCTTGGAGAGGCCGGGGTGCAGCGCCTTGATCACCAGCGCGGGGAGCGCATCCGCCTCGTGCCGCGCCACGTAGACCCACGACGTGGCGCCCGACCCGATCTGGTCCTGGATGCGGTATCCGCTCGGGAGGCGGCGCTCGATCGCCTGGATGAGGCTCACGGGGACGGGACGGCGGCGGGGCAGGGGGGCACGGCGGGAGGACGGCCGGGACCCCTCGCGGGCAACGCTACGCCCCGCGCAGTACCTCGTCCAGCGCGCTCCACGCCAGGGTAGCGCACCGGATGCGGGCCGGGAAGCGGGCGACCCCCTGGAGGGCCCGGAGCTCCCCCAACCCCTCGTCCCCGGCCGCCCCCGCGTCCCCGTGCACCAGCGCGCTGAACTGCCGCACCAGCGCCTCGGCCTCCGCCCGGGTCCGCCCCCGCAGCGCCTGGGTGAGCATCGACGCCGACGCCTGCGAGATCGAGCACCCCCGGCCGCTGAAGCGGGCCTCCCGCACCACGTCCCCGTCGAACGCGACCTCGAGCACGATCTCGTCGCCGCACAACGGGTTACGCCGCTCGGCGCGCGCGTCGGCCCCCGCCAGCGCCCCCTTGTTGCGGGGGCGACGGTAGTGGTCCAGGATCAGCTCCTGGTAGATGGCCGCCAGCTGGGCGTCGGAGACGGTCATGCGGCGCGGCCCCTCAGGCGGCGAACAGCCGCCGGGCCGACTCCAGCCCCTCCGCCAGCGCCTCGACGTCGGCCGCGTCGCTGTACACCCAGAAGGACGCCCGCGCCGTCGCCGGCACCCCGAGCGACCGCATGAGCGGCTGGGCGCAGTGGTGCCCCGCCCGGATGCAGACCCCGCGCTCGTCCAGGATCGTCGCCAGGTCGTGCGGGTGGACGTCGGCCATCGAGAAGCTCACCACGCCGCTCCGCTGGTCGGCCGCCGGCCCGTGCACGCGCACCCCCTCGATCGCGCCGAGCCGCTCCATCGCCGCGGCCACCAGCGCCCGCTCGTGCGCGATCACGGCGTCCATCCCCAGCCCGGCCAGGAAGTCGCACGCCGCGGCCAGCCCCACCGCGTCGCCGACGTTCGGGGTCCCCGCCTCGAACTTGTGCGGGAGGGCGTTCCAGGTGGTGACCTCGTCGCCGACGAAGGCGATCATGTCGCCGCCGAACTGCCACGGCGGCATCGCCTCCAGCAGCGCGCGCCGCCCCAGCAGCGCCCCGCTCCCCATCGGGCCGCCGACCTTGTGCCCGCTGAAGGCGTAGAAGTCGGCCCCCAGCCGGTCGAACTCCACCGGGAGGTGCGGCACCCCCTGCGCCCCGTCGACCACGACGATCGCGTCCGACCGCTCGCGCACCAGCGCGGCGATCTCGCGCACCGGGTTCACGGTGCCGAGCGCGTTCGACACGTGCGGGAACGCCACGACCTTGGTGCGGGGGCCGAGCAGCGACGCCAGGTGGTCGAGGTCGACCCGGCCGTCGGGGGTCAGCTCGGCGATGCGGAACGCCGCGCCGCGCGCGTGCGCCAGCTGCTGCCAGGTGACGAACGTCGCGTGGTGGTCCATGCGCGTGACCACGACCTCGTCGCCCGGGCCGACGTGCGCCTGCCCCCAGCTCCCGGCGACCAGGTTCATCGCCTCGGTGGTGCCGCGCACGAACAGCAGGCAGTCGGCGTCGCGCAGCCCGACGAAGCGTGCCACGCGCGCCCGCGCGTCGTGGTACGCGTCGGTGGCGGCCACGCTCAGGCGGTAGGCGCCGCGGTGCGGGTTGGCGTTCGCCGTCTCGTAGTAGTGGCGCAGCGCGTCGAGCACCGCGCGCGGCTTCTGCGCCGTGGCGGCCGAGTCGAGGTAGCGCAGCGCCGGGTCGGCGGCCAGCAGCGGGAAGGCGTCGCGCGGCGCGAGCGGCAGCGGCGCCGCGAGCGGGGCGATCAGCGCCGGCGTGGCGCCGCTATGGAGCGAGGCGGACGAGGACATCACCGTCGAGGAGGAGGACGTCGTGCGCGGCCACCGGGTCGCAGGCGGGCCCGCGGACCACGGCGCCGGTCGCCCGGTCGAAGCGCGCGCCGTGCCAGGCGCACTCCACCGAGCCGTCGGCGTGCAGCTCGCCCTCCGACAGGGCGAACTCGGCGTGCGTGCAGCAGTCGTCGAGCGCCGTCACCGCGCCGCCGGCGCGGGTCAGGCAGAGGCGCCGCCCCCCGACGGCGACGCCGAGCAGCCCCCCGTCGGGGAGGTCGGCCAGCGCGGCGGCCCGCGTCCAGCCGTCGGGCGGGGCGGTCATAGGCGAGTTATGGGGCGGTCATTCGGTGGTGACGGGCGCGCCCGGCTCGCGGTGCAGCGCCGCCTGCAGCGTGTGCCAGGCGAGCGACGCGCACTTCACGCGGATCGGGAAGCGCGACACCCCGGCCAGCGCGGCGAGCGGCCCGAGCGGCCCGCGCACCCCCTCCGCCGGCGGCGCCTCGCGCCCGGTGACGAGCGCGTGGAACCGCTCGAACAGCGCGTCCGCCTCGGCGCGCGACTTCCCCTTCACCGCCTGCGTCATGAGCGACGCCGACGCCTTGGAGATCGCGCACCCCTCGCCCACGAACCGCACGTCGGCCAGCGTGTCGCCGTCGAGCGCCACCCACACCGTCAGCGCGTCGCCGCACAGCGTGTTGCGCCCGTCCGCCGTCGCGTCGAAGCGCTCGGGCGCCCCGTGGTTCCGCGGCTTGCGGTTGTGGTCGAGGATGACGGACTGATAGAGCTCGGTGAGATCGGACATTCGCGTCGCGGACGCTGCGGGCTGCGGGCTGCGGGTTCGTTCGGAATCCGCAATCCGCAGCCCGCAGCGCCCTCAGGTGGTGTAGCGCGCCAGCGTCAGCGCCTCGAGGCTGTCCTTCACCGCCTCGATCTCGATCGTCTCGAGCGCGTCGGCCGCGAAGGCGTACGTCAGGAGCTTGCGCGCCGTCTCGTCGGTCAGCCCGCGGCTCTTCATGTAGAAGAGGGCGGTCTGGTCGAGCCGGCCCACCGTCGCCCCGTGCGTGCACTTCACGTCGTCGGCGAAGATCTCGAGCTGCGGCTTGGTGTCGATCTGCGCCTGCTCGGAGAGCAGGAGCGTGTTGTTCGTCTGCTTGCCGTCGGTCTTCTGCGCCACCGGGCGGACGTACACCTTGCCGTTGAACACGCCGTGCGACTGCCCGTCCAGGATCCCCTTGTAGAGCTCCCGGCTGTACGTGTTCGGCTGCGCGTGCTCGATACGCGTCTGGTGGTCGCAGTGCTGCGCCCCGTCCAGCAGGTACAGCCCGTTCAGCGTCGCGCCGCACCCCTCGCCGCCCAGCAGCGTGTACACGTTCGTGCGCGACAGCTGCCCGCCGACCGCGAACGAGAACGACACGAAGTGCGAGTCGCGCCCCTGCCGCGCCTCGACGTGCGCCACGTGGAAGGCGCGCGCGCTCTGCCGCTGCACCAGCACGTGGTGCACCGTCGCCCCGTCGGCGACGTCCACCTCGGTCACCGGGTTGGCCAGGTAGGCCGCGTCCCCGAGCCCGACGTGGCTCTCGATCACCGTCACCTTCGAGTGCCGCTCGGCGACGATCGCCACGCGCGGGTGCGTCGCCCCGCGCGCGCCGGTGGCGTCGGTGACGTGGAGGACGTGCACCGGCACGTCGGCCTCCATCTCCTTCTGCACCACCAGCAGCAGCCCGTCGACGAACAGCCCCTGGTTGAGCGCCACGAACGGCTGCGCCTCGGGGGTCGCGACCTTCCCGAGCACGCGCTCCAGCATCTCCGGCTCCTCGCGCAGCGCCTCGGCGAGCGGGCGCACGCGCACCCCCTCCGGCAGCCGCGCCAGCGTGGAGCGGGCGGCGTCGAAGCGCCCGTTGACGAACACCGCCGTCGGCCACTCCGCGTGCCCGAAGGTGAAGTCCGACAGGTCCCCCTCGGTCACCGCGCCCGAGGCGCTGGCGAGCGACGGGAACGCCGCCTCGGCGATCGCCGCGGTGGTCGTGTAGTGCCAGTCCTCGTGGCGCGTCGTCGGGAAGCCCTGGGCGCGCGCCGCCGCCGCGCCGGCGCGGCGCAGGTCGGCCAGCCAGCGCGGCCCGTTGGCCTCGGCCGCCGCCACCTGCGCGTCCAGCTCCGCCGCGTACGACGCGGGGAGGGGGATCGACTGCCCGGGCGCCGCCGCCGCGTCCGCCTGCGCGCGGGCGACGACCGCCTGCGCGAGGCTCTGCTGCGTCTCCGTGATCACGCCGCCGCCCCCTCGAGGATCCAGTCATACCCCTTCGCCTCGAGCTCCAGCGCCAGCTCCTTCCCGCCGCTCTTCACGATCCGCCCGCCGGCCAGCACGTGCACGTAGTCGGGGACGATGTAGTTGAGCAGCCGCTGGTAGTGCGTCACGACGATGGTGGCGTTGTCGGGGCGCTTGAGCGCGTTCACCCCGTCGGCCACGATGCGCAGCGCGTCGATGTCGAGCCCCGAGTCGGTCTCGTCGAGGATCGCCAGCTTCGGCTCGAGCACCGCCATCTGCAGGATCTCGTTGCGCTTCTTCTCGCCGCCCGAGAAGCCCGTGTTCACCGAGCGGTTGAGGAACGCCGGGTCCATCTCGACCAGCCGCGCCTTCTCCTCGACGATGTCGAGGAACTCGAGCGGGTCGACCTCCTCCGCGCCGCGCGCCTTGCGCATCTCGTTGTAGGCGGCGCGCAGGAAGTAGGCGTTGGAGACGCCGGGGATCTCGATCGGGTACTGGAACGCCAGGAACACGCCCGCCTGCGCGCGCTCCTCGGCCTCCAGCTCCAGCAGGTCGCGGCCGTCGTACGTCACCGCGCCGCCGGTCACCTCGTACGCCGGGTGCCCCGCCAGCACCTGCGCCAGCGTGCTCTTGCCGGAGCCGTTGGGGCCCATGATGGCGTGGACCTCCCCCGGGCGGACCGTCAGGGAGATGCCGTTGAGGATCTGCTTGTCGCCGACGGTGGCCGTCAGATTCTTGATATCGAGCACGGGATGGATCGCGGTAGGGTGGGGCACGTCGATTCTCGTGGCGGACGCTGCGGGCTGCGGGCTGCGGATCGGAACCAACCCGCAGCCCGCAGCCCGCAGCCCGGGCGGCGTCAGCCGACCGAGCCCTCCAGGGTGATGCCGAGCAGCTGCTGCGCCTCGAGGGCGAACTCCATCGGCAGCTCCTGGAAGACCTCCTTGCAGAAGCCGCTGACGATCATCGAGACCGCCTGCTCCGCGCTCAGGCCGCGCTGCTTCAGGTAGAAGATCTGGTCCTCGCCGATCTTCGAAGTCGACGCCTCGTGCTCGACGGTGGCGGTGTTGTTCTGCACCTCGATGTACGGGAAGGTGTGCGCCCCGCACGCGTTGCCGACCAGCATCGAGTCGCACTGCGTGTAGTTGCGCGCCCCCTCCGCCTTCGGCAGCACCTTCACGGCGCCGCGGTAGGCGTTGTTCCCCTGGCCCGCCGAGATGCCCTTGCTGACGATGTTCGACTTCGTGTTGCGGCCGATGTGGATCATCTTCGTCCCCGTGTCGGCCTGCTGGCGCCCGTTCACGACGGCCACCGAGTAGAACTCGCCGGTCGACTCGTCGCCCTGCAGGATCACGCTCGGGTACTTCCACGTGATCGCCGAGCCGGTCTCGACCTGCGTCCAGCTGATCTTGGAGCGGAAGCCGCGCGCGGCGCCGCGCTTGGTCACGAAGTTGTAGATCCCGCCGTTCCCCTCGGCGTCGCCCGCGTACCAGTTCTGCACGGTGCTGTACTTCACCGTCGCGTGGTCGAGCGCCACGATCTCGACGACCGCCGCGTGCAGCTGGTTCTCGTCGCGCTTGGGCGCCGTGCACCCCTCGAGGTACGAGACGTACGCCCCCTCGTCGGCGACGATCAGCGTGCGCTCGAACTGCCCGGTCCCGCTGGCGTTGATGCGGAAGTACGTCGACAGCTCCATCGGGCAGCGCACGCCCTTCGGGATGTAGACGAACGACCCGTCGGAGAACACCGCCGAGTTGAGCGCGGCGAAGAAGTTGTCGCTGTACGGCACGACGGAGCCGAGGTACTTCTGCACCAGCTCGGGGTGCTCCTGCACCGCCTCGCCGAACGAGCAGAAGATGATCCCGTGCTTCCTCAGCTCCTCCTTGTACGTCGTCGCCACCGACACCGAGTCGAACACGGCGTCGACCGCGACCCCCTCGAGCCGCTTCTGCTCGTTGAGCGAGATCCCGAGCTTGCTGTACGTCTCGAGGATCGCCGGGTCCACCTCGTCGAGCGACGCCTTACTGGCCGCCAGCTTGGGCGCCGAGTAGTAGCTGACCGCCTGGTAGTCGATGGCCGGGTACTGGACGTTGGGCCAGTGCGGCTCCTTCATCGTCAGCCAGCGGCGGAAGGCCTTCAGCCGCCAGTCGAGGAGCCACTGCGGCTCGTTCTTGCGGGCGGAGATGGCGCGGACGACGTCCTCGTTCAGCCCCGGCGGGAGCTGGTCCGCCTCCACGTCGGTGACGAACCCGTGCTGGTACTCCCGGTTGACGAGGGTCTCGATGGTGGCGCTCATGCCTGCTCCTGGGCCGCGCCGATGGGGCGCGCGCTCGTGCTCGAAAGGGGGGACATCGTCGGTCGGGGCGCCGCCGCGGCGTCGGGCTGCCGGGCGCGCGCCGTGTACTCGCAGGTGCTGCAGCCGTCCAGCAGGTGCCCGGTGCGCTCCACGGGCATCCCCAGCAGCCGCTCCATCAGCTCCCGCTCGGCCTCGCACACCTCGGGGAAGCGCGCGGCGACGTCGCGGATGGCGCAGTGGTGCTCGCGGATGACCGCGGTCTCGCCGTCGTCCAGGACCAGCGCCTCCGCCATGTAGCCCTGCGACGACCGTAGCTCGGCGACCAGCTGCGCGCGCTCGGGGAGGGGGAGCTCGGCGAGCCGGTCGCCGCCCCCCTCCACCAGCCCGGCCCACTGCCGCGCGAACAGCTCGCGCACGCCGGCCGGGCCGGCGGTGTCGCGCACCGCCTGGAGCACCGCCGCCAGCACGGGGGCGTGCCCCTGCGGGAACAGCGCCTCGCCGGCGTCGGTCAGCGCGTAGGCGTGCACCGGGGCGCCGACGCCGCGCACCTCGCGGCGGTGCGACACCAGCTCCTCCGCCTCGAGCGAGTCGAGGTGCCGCCGCAGCGCGTTGGGCGTGAGCCCGAAGCGGTCGGCCAGCTCCTTCGCGGTGAGGGGGTGCGGCGCCTTCTTGAGCGCGATCAGCAGCTCCGCGCGGACCCCGCGGAAGCCGCCGAGCGTGCCGGGAACGTATTGCATGGGATGAACTTAGCCGCAGCGGCCGAATTCGTCAACGAAACTGTGTGCGAAAACGCCTGGCGCCCGCCGCGTGTTCCGCCGCGGGCGGTTCAGTCGTCGTCCCCACGCGTCGAGACTTCCCGCCGTCGGCCCCTCCCCTCCGCCCACGCCCCGGTGCTCCCGATCGTCGTCGTCGTCGCCCTCCTGCTGGTCGCGGCCGCCTTCGCGGCGGCCTCCTCGCGCACCATCTCCGCGGCCGCGCGCCACGACGAGCTGGGACGCCACCGCTTCCTCTCGGCGTTCAACGGCCGCCGCCTCCCCGCCGAGCTGCTGGTGCAGACGTACGAGGCGCTCAGCCGACGCGTCGGCGCGCCGGCGGTCGCCCTCGTCCCGGCCACCGCCCTGGCCGGCGACCTCGGCCTCACCCGGATGGATGCGGAGGACCTGGCGCTGCTCATCGCGGCACGGTGCGAGGGGCGCATCCCGACCGCGCACGACCTCGACGTGCTCGACGACTCGGTGCGGACGGTCGAGGACCTGCTCGAGTTCCTGCACCCGTTCGTGGCGGTCCCGGTCGCGGCCTGAGCCGCTCCGCCGCGCGACGGGAGGGGAGGCCAGGCGGCCTCCCCTTCGTGCGTCCGGGGGTCTAGCGTTCGCCGCCGTGCCCCGCCGCCCCGCCCTCGCCCCGCTCGCCGCGCTCCTGCTCGCGGCCCCCGCCGCCGCCCAGGCGCCGTCGCGTCCGCCGGCCGCGCTCGTCCCGGCCGACGACCCCAGCTACGCCCTGATCGACGAGCTCGCCGCGCTGGTCCCGGTGCGCGGGCTGGTGGCCGGCCAGCGCCCCTACGGCCGCCGCGAGCTGGTGCGGCTCGCCCGCGAGGCGTGCGCGACGCTGGCCCGCGACACGACGGCCGGCGACGCCCGCCG
>NZ_JARGEK010000339.1 GCF_029211165.1 Roseisolibacter sp. H3M3-2 | reverse complement strand
CCTCAGGCGCCCGGCGTCGAGCGCCGCCATCTCGGCGAGCGCCGCCGCCACGTCGCCGACCTCGCGCGCCGCCTCGCGCGCGGCGTCGGCCGGCGGCGCGCCGCGCGCCACCAGCTCCTGCACGCGCTGCTCGAGGTGGAAGCGCAGCTCGTCGTCCACGTCGCGCTGCGCGGCGCGCGCCGAGTCGGGGAGGCGGACGAGGCGTCGGATGCCGTCGGGAAGTCGCATCGTGTCAGCCCTCTGCGGGGACGGTACGGAGGATCCGGAAGACGGCCGCCGCGTAGCTGCTCCAGTCGTCCGCCTTCAGCTGGAGCTGCTGGCGCCCGAGGTCGGTGAGGCGGTAGTACTTGGCCTTCCGGTTGTTCTCGGAGAGCCCCCACTCGCTGGCCAGCCACCCGCGCGCCTCCAGCCGGTGGAGGGCGACGTAGAGGGCGCGGTCCTCCACCCGGATCGCCCCCTCGCTGGTGTCGGCGATCCAGCGCGCGACGGCGTAGCCGTGGCGCGGCCCCCACGAGAGGGTCTTGAGGACGAGGACGTCCAGCGTCCCCTGCAGCAGGTCGAGGTCGGTCATGGCGAGGCCTACGAGGGTCTTCCCCGGAACGTTTCCGGGGTAGACAGCGCGACCACGCGAAAGGGTTTGCAGCGGCGCGGCCGACTGGCACGATCCCTCCCCTCCCCCCCGGTCCACGCGACGGAGGGGACGACGATGCGGGACGGGCAGCGCAGGTGGGCGACGATCGCCGTGGCGGCGGCGGCGGGGTGGTGGGCGGCGCGGCAGGCGCGGCGGCAGGCCCGGCGCCTCGAGTTCGACGGGGCGGTGGCGCTGGTGACCGGCGGGTCGCGCGGGCTCGGGCTCGCCCTCGCCCGGCAGCTCCTCGACGCGGGGGCGCGGGTGGCGATCTGCGCCCGCGACGGCGCGGCGCTCGACCGGGCGCGCGCGGAGCTGGAGGCGCGGGCCGGCGACCCGGCGCGCGTGTACGCCGCGGTGTGCGACGTGACCGACCCGGCCGCGGTCTGCCAGCTGGTCACCGACGTCGGCGCCCGCCTCGGCCCGGTCGACGTCCTGGTCAACAACGCCGGCATCATCCAGGTCGGCCCGACCGAGCAGATGCGGCTCGCCGACTACGACGAGGCGATGCGCATCAACTACTACGGGCCGCTGCACGCCGCGCTGGCGGTGATCCCCGGCATGCGCGAGCGCCGCCGCGGGCGGATCGTCAACGTCGCCTCGATCGCCGGCAAGACGCCGGTGCCGCACCTCGTCCCGTACGGCGCCAGCAAGTACGCGCTCGTCGGGCTGTCGGAGAACCTGCGCGCCGTGCTGGCCCGGGACGACGTGTGGGTGACCACCGTGTGCCCGGGGGAGATGCGCACCGGCTCCCCGCGCCACGCGACGTTCAAGGGGGACCACGAGGCGGAGTACGCCTGGTTCACGGCCACCGACCACGCGCCGGTGGCGAGCATGGACGCCGACCGCGCGGCCGCCCTCATCCTCGACGCCTGCCGCCACGGCGACGCCGAGCTGGTGATGCCCGGGTGGGCGTGGCTGCAGGCGCGGCTCCACGGGCTGGCCCCCGCGCTCTCGACCGCGCTCACGGCGCTGGCCGACCGCGCCCTCCCCGCCCCGGCGCCCGGGGGCGAGGCGCCCCGCCGCGGCGCGCAGGCCGATTCGGCGCGCACCCCCGAGTGGGCGCGGGCCGCCGAACTGCGGATGGCGGGGCGCTACAACCAGCTCCCCGGCTGACCGGCGCCGGGCCGGCGGCCGCTTCCCGCCGTTTCACCGCTGGCCCGGGGCGCCCCCCGGCGTGACGGTCCCGCTCGGCGGCTCGTCGGACGGGTGCCGGGGCGCGCACGTCCGCGAGCCCCCCACGGCGAGGGAGGGGCGATGGACGAGCGGCAGGCGACGGACGCGACGGACGGGCGGCGGCTGGGCGACTACGCGCTGATCGCGCGGCTCGCCCGGCACGCGCACGCCGACGTCTACGACGCGGTGCACGCCCACACGGGCGCGCCCCGCCTGCTGTACGTCCTCCGCCCCAGGGCGATGGAGGACCACGCCCTCGTGCACCGCGTGGTGTGCGAGGTCGACGCCGCCCGCTGGCTGCGCCACCCGGTCACCGCCAAGGCGGACGGCTACGGCGACACCCCGAGCAAGCGCCTCTACGTCGCCGTCGAGCGCGCGCCGGGGCGCACCCTGCGCGAGCTGCTCGACGCCGGGGAGCGGCTGGCGCCGTGGCGCGTCGCGCGGCTCGCCTCGCGGCTGGTCGAGGCGCTCGACGAGGCGCACGCGGTCGGGCTGGCGCACGGGCGGCTGACCCCCGACGCGGTGGTGCTCGCCCCCGACGCCGGCGACGCGGGCGCGCCGATGCTCACCCTGACGGGGCTGGGCGCCGGCGCGGTCGCGCACCCGCCGGGCTACGCCGACGCCGAGCGGCCGTACGTCGCCCCCGAGCAGCTGGCCGGCGCCGACGCCGACGTGCGGAGCGACGTCTTCGGGCTCGCCTCGCTGCTGCACCACCTCCTGCTCGGCGCCGCCCCCGGCCGCGCCGCCGAGCCGGGGCCGGTCGCCGACGCGCCGCGCCCCGCCGACGTGCTGGCCGCCGCGCGCCACCCCGACCCGCGCCGCCGGCCGGCGGGGGTGAAGCTGCTGTGGGAGGAGCTGCTCGCCGCGAACGCCGCCGACGCCGCGCAGGCGCCGGCCTCCGCGCCCGCGGCCGCCGACGCGCTGGGCGCCGCCCCGGCCGCGACGTTCGAGCTGGACCTGCTGCTGGAGCCGGCGCTGCGCACCCCGCCGGTGCCGCTGCGCGCCATGTCGCCCGACCGCGAGCCGGTGGTGCGCCCCGACCTGCCGGCGTTCGCGGCGACCTCCCCGGCCCCCGCGCCGGCGTACGCCGCGTCGCTCGCGGCGCGCGCCCCCGAGCCGCGCTTCGAGCGCCCGCTCCCGCCGGCGCTGGCGCGCGAGCCCGAGCTGCTGCACGAGCCCGCGCCCGCCCCGAGCCTGGTGCCGTCGCGCCGGCGCCGCGCGCTGGTGGCGATCTTCTGGTGCGTCGCCGTCCCGGCCGTCGCGGCCGCGCTCTCCTGGCCGCTCGGGCAGGACGCGCCCGAGCCGCGGGCGGGGACGATCGACTGGGAGCCCGAGGCCGCACCCCCGTCGGCGCCGCTCTCCCCCGACGCGTTCCGGATCCCGTACCCGGACACCGCCGCGCGCCGGGCCGACACGCTGCCGACGCTCCCGGCGGTGGAGCTGCCGGAGGTGGAGGTGCCGATGGCGCCCGCGCGGCCGGCGCCGCCCCCCCTGGTGCGCCCCGAGGAGTTCTCGAAGCGGCTGACGCCGCGCCCCGAGTAGGGGCGCGGGCGTCGCGGCGCGGCGCGCCTACCGCCGCGCGACCAGCAGCTCCTCGAACAGCGCCACCGCGCGCGGGTCCTCCGAGCGCCCGAGCCAGAACAGCGCCTGCCGGCGCGTCTCGGGGTCCTTGTGGGTGCGCGCGATCTTGATGAGCTGCGGCACCCCCTCGTCGGCGGGGCGGCGCGACAGCCCCTGCACCGCCTGGATCCGCACCTCGCGGTCCGGGTCCTCGGCGAGCTCGGTGAGCCCCGCCGTCGCGACCTCGCCGGCGCCGCGGCCGAGCCAGAACATCGCCTGCCGCCGCGTCTCGCGCGGGCGCTGCACGTCCCTGGCGATCCGCAGCAGCGCGGGCCACGCCGTCACCCCCTGCCCGAGCGTCGCCGGGAAGATCGCGCTCCGCTGCGCGTTCGCCTCGGCGCGCACCCCCTCGCCGAGCGCGACGCGGAGCAGCAGCCCCGCCGCCTGGTCGGCCGGCACGTCGCCCAGGTCGACGACGTTCGCGGTCGGCGACGCCGGCGCGCGCCACTTCCCGCCGACGTAGAAGCGCACCTGCCGCACCTCGCCCCCCGACACGTCGAGCACCGCGCGCCCGGGGCCGGTCTCGCACTCGCGCTCCCACTCCACGTCGCGGCCGCGCATCGCGTTGCCGTTGATCACGACCCCCGTGAAGCTGCCGCTCCACCGCTCCTCGTTCCCGATGCGGATGCTCTCGCCGATCCCGCACACCCCCTCGCGGAGGGGGAAGGTCACGCGCACGTAGCCGTCGCGCACCTCGGCCACCCGCTGCGCCAGCGCGCCGCCCCGCGACGCGAGGTCCGCCTGGGCCGCGGCCGCCCCGGGCGCGGCGGCGAGCGCCGCGCCGAGGAGGGCCGAGCGGGCGGCGATCCGGACGATCGCCAGGGCGCTCATTTGTCGATCAGCTCCTGGATGAACGCCAGGGCGCGCGGCTCGTTCGAGCGCGACAGCCAGTAGACGGCGTTCTTGCGCAGCTCGCGGTCCTGCTCGTTGCGGGCGATGGCGATCAGCTTGTCGAGCGCCTCGGGCTCCTTGCGGCGCGACAGCGCGACCAGCAGCGGCTCCTTCAGCTCGCGCTCCTTCGTGGCGTCCCACAGCTCGACGAGCTGCGGCAGCGTGGCGTTGCGCGAGGCGTAGGCGAACGCGGTCTTGCGCACCTCGATCGCCTCGCGGCCGTCGCGCGCCACCTGGAACAGCCAGTCCTGGCTGTCGCGGCGGCGGGAGAAGCCGCTCAGCGCGCGCTCCTTCAGCTCGCGCGACTCGAGCGTCGGGAAGAGCGTGCGCGCCCACGTCACGTCGGACGAGTCGTTGCGCGTCACCGAGTAGTACAGCGCGTCGCCGCGCACCTCGGCCGGGACCTCGCGCGTCGTGGCGATCGAGCGCAGGATCTCGCGCACCTTGGGGTCGCGGCTCTGCGCCAGCGACGACACCGCGCTGCGGCGCGTGGCGGTGCTGGTGTCGCTGCGGGCGACGTCGCGCAGGAACTCGAGCGCGCGGTCGCCGCCGACGCGCGACAGCCAGCGCACGGCCTCCTCGCGCACCTCGGGCATCGGGTCGGTGCGCGCCACGTTGACGAGGATGTCGGCCGTCTCGGGCGTCTTCTTCTGCGCGACGATGAACACCGCGCGGCGGCGCAGCAGCTCCGTGCACTCCTCGCGGCGGGCCAGCACCTTGCGCAGCAGCGGCATCGCGCGCTCGGCGTCCATCTGCTGGAGCGCGTTGAGCGCGATCACCCGCTCGTCGTCGTTCTCGTCGCGGCAGTTCGGGTTGCGCCCGCGGCGCGACGACGTCTGCCCGAAGTGCACGTCGACGTTCATGTTGCGCATCGCCTCGGCGCCGGCGCGCAGCCCCTCGGTCGCGGCGCGGGCCGCGTCGACGCCGGCGGCGGCGGCCGCCTGCCCGGCGCCGGCGATCGCGCCCTGCACCTCGGGGTGCGCCATCGCCTCGGCGGCGGCC
>NZ_JARGEK010000338.1 GCF_029211165.1 Roseisolibacter sp. H3M3-2 | reverse complement strand
GTCTTCCTAAGACCGCTTGGCCTCCGACTTGCGGCGCGTCCCGCGCCACCGGTCGCCGCCCAGCCCCCACCCGTCGAGCGTGCGCGCCGCGTGCGCGTCGAACGTCGCCAGCGCCGAGTCCCCCGCCAGCTCGCCGGCGCCGCGGCCGAGCACCGGCACCAGCAGCGGCCAGCGGCGGTCGGCGCTGGCGCGCGCCAGCTCGTCGCCGACGACGTGCGCGGTGAACAGGAGGTGGTCCACCACCGCCTGCCGCGCCGGCGCGCGCCGCGGGCGCCACGACGAGCCGACGCCGAGCGACGCGGCCAGGGCGAGCGCGGTCGTGTAGGCGATCGCGCCGGCCACCAGCGGGTGGCGCCGCCGCGCCCTCACGCCGGCGAGCGGCGCGGCGCCTCGTCCGCGGGGGCGGCCAGCAGCGCCTCGGCCTGCTCGCGCGTGCGCACCACCGCCAGCTCCGACGGCTCGGCGTCGCGCAGCGTCTGGAACATGCGCCCCATCCCGTACAGCGCGTCGGTGGGCGCGACGATCACGCGCCGCCCCGCGCACCCCTGCCCGTTCGGCGTCACGGTGACGATGTGGCGGATCCCCGCGCCGGTGACCGCGAGCGCCGTGACCCCGGTGGCGTCGATGACGTGGTCGTACTCGGCGTCGTACGCCGGGTCGACGCGCAGCCGCGCCTCCATCGCGATCAGCTCGGGGTCGGTGAGCGTCCCCGACAGCCGCGTGTGGATGCGGCGGCGCGCGGGGTCGATCGTGTAGTCGGCCGGCATGGCTCTCTATCTAGGAGCGGCCCGGGCGGCCTGCCAGATGCGGCCGAGGATCGAGTCGACGCGCCCCTCGTACGCCAGGCGCTCGGGGCTCGAGCGCCCGCAGGCCCACTCGTCGCGGACGACGGCGCCGCCCGCGTCCCGGCGCGCGATGGACCACGGCGTGCCGTCGAGGCATTCAGTCGTCCACCGCATCCCGTCGGGCTGCACCCCGCTCCTCGGCGGGTGGGCCGGCGCGCGCGCCACGTCGAGCGACTCCAGGTCGGCGAATAGGCCCAGCCAGTCCGGCGCGCCGTCGGCGAAGGAGACGACGCAGGTCGCCCGCGCGGGCGCCGTCTCCCACGCACGGCAGCGGAACAGGCGGTCGTAGTGATCCTGCCGCCCGGCGGGCACCGTCACGCGCGCCTCGCCGCTCGCCGCTCGGCCGGCCCCGCGCACCCGCACCTCGAGCGTCAGATGCGCGAGCGCGAGCTCCTGCGTCAGCGTGTACTCGACCACCGTCGGCGGCTGCACCGTCTCACCCCGCGGCCGCGCGCTCGGCCGCCGCCAGCGCCGCCGCCCGCCGCCGCGCCAGCACCGCCCCGGCCTGCGGGTCGGCCAGCACCACCGCCTCGACGTGCCGGCAGAACCCCGGCTCCCCCGTCAGCGCGCGCAGCTCGGCCAGGAACGGGTGCACCTTGGCGAACGCGAGGTACACCTCGCCGTGCGCGGCGCGGAACGCGTCGCCGTCCACCGCGCCCGACGTCACCAGCGACGCCGCCATGTCCCAGTAGCCGAGCACCATGCGGAAGTCGGCGTTGCGCGCGCCGCCGGCCACCGCCACCAGCTCCTCGAACGTCGCCGGCGTGAACTCGGCGGTGAACCACGCGCGCGCGCGCCGCAGCTCCGGCTCGCGCCGCAGCGCGAACAGCTCGAGGTTCAGGCGCGCGCTCTCGTACGGCGTCGGCACCGCCCCCTCACCCGCGCGGGGCGTCGCCCGGCTGCGCGCGCCGCAGCGCCACCGTGAACGTCGACCCCTGGCCGACCGCGCTGCGCATGCGCAGGTCGCCGCCCATGCCGCGCGCCAGGTCGCGCGAGATCGCCAGCCCCAGCCCCGTGCCGTCGCTGCCGCGCGTCAGCCCCGCGGCCACCTGCACGAACGGGTCGAAGATCGCGTCCTGCTTCTCGCGCGGCACGCCGATCCCGGTGTCGGCCACGCGCAGGAAGACGAGCTGCGCCAGCGCCGCCGACGCCGGGCGCCGCGCCACCGACACGCGCACCAGCCCCCCCGACGCGGTGAACTTCACCGCGTTCGACAGGAGGTTGAGCAGCACCTGCGCCAGCTTCGCGCGGTCGGCCCACACCATGATCGGCGCGCCGCCCCCGTCGTCGGCCAGCGCGAGGTCGGTCTCGCAGCGCAGCCCCTTGGCCGCGATCTGCGGCTCGACCATCGGCAGCACGTCGGCCACCACGTCGGCCAGCGCCACCGGCCGCACGTCGAACTCGACGCCCCCGGCCTCGAGCTTCGACAGGTTCAGGATGTCGTTGATGAGCGAGAGCAGGTGGCGCTGCGCGCGCTGCACCCGCCCGAGCGCGCCCAGCTGCGCCTCGTTCACCGGCCCGTGCACCCCGATCTCCAGCAGCTCGACGTAGCCCTGGATCGCGTTCAGCGGGGTGCGCAGCTCGTGGCTCATGTTCGCCAGGAACTGGCTCTTCGCCTCGCTCGCCTGCTCGGCGGCGCGGCGGGCCAGCCGCTCGGCCTCGTGCAGCCGGGCGCGCTCGATCGCCAGCGCGCCCTGCCGCGCCAGCGCCTCCAGCAGCCGCCGGTCGTCGTCGCCGATGACGCGCCCGCGCGCGAACGCGAACCCGACGACGCCGAGCACCGCCCCCTCGCCCCCCACCAGCGGCACGACGTACTCCGCGCCGAGGCCGAGACGCTCCGGCTCCTCGCCGAGCGCGGGGAACGCGTCGTAGCCCTCGGGGGTGCCGATCAGCAGCGGCCCGCCCGACGCGACCGCGCGCGGCCACGGCAGGTCGCCCGCGTTCGGGAAGCGGCGCCACTTCGCCATGACGTCGTCCGGCATCCCGACCGCCGCCGCCAGCTCGAACGTCGCGCCGTCGGCGCTCAGCAGCCCGAGCGACGCCGTGCGCACGCCGAGCAGCTCGGCCCCCGCGGCGACGATGATCTGGGCGGCGCGCACGGCGTCGAGCACCGGCGCCAGCTCCGTCGCCACCGACTGCAGGCGCTGCAGCCGCGCCTCGCTCACGCGCAGCCGCGCCTCCGCGTGCGCGCCGCGCAGGATCGCGCGCACCGTCGCCACCAGCACGCGCGGGTCCACCGGGTGGGTGAGGTAGCCCTCGGCGCCCGCGTCGAGCCCCTCCGCCGCCGCCTCGGGGCTCGTGAAGCTCGCCGAGAGGTGGAGCACGGGGATGTGCGCCGTGTCCGGGTCGGCCTTCAGCCGCCGCGCCACCTCGAACCCCAGCAGGTCGGGGAGGCGCACGTCGAGCAGCACGAGGTCGGGGCGCGAGCCGGGCTCCGCCGCGCGCGCCAGCGCGTCGCGCCCGGTCGCCGCCTCGCGCACGCGGAACCCCGCGACCTCCAGCATCCGCGACACGGCGAAGCGGTTCGCCTCCGTGTCGTCGACGACGAGCACCGTGCCGATCGGGCGGTCGGCCGCCGCGTCAGACGTCCGCATGCGCCCCCTCGCGCGCCGGCGCGCCGGCGGCCTCGCCGGCCGGGCGCCGCGGCACCGCCAGCGTGAACGTGGAGCCCACCCCCGGCACGCTCTCGAGCGTGACGTCGCCCCCGAGCAGCCGCGCCAGGCGGCGCGACAGCGGGAGCCCGAGCCCCGTCCCCTTCACCTGCCGCTGCCGCGGCGACTCCACCTGCCAGAACTCCTCGAAGATCTGCTCCTGGTCGTCGGGCGCGATCCCGATCCCCGTGTCCTGCACGTGGAAGCGCACCCAGTCGTCGTCGGCGTCGGCCAGCACGCGCACCTCGCCGCGCTCCGTGAACTTGAGCGCGTTCGACACGAAGTTGCGCAGGATCTGCGACACCTTCGCCTCGTCGCACAGGAAGGGCGGGATCTCGTCGGCGGGGCCGAACACCAGCGGCACGCCGCGGTCGTTCCACGCCCCGACCGGCGCCGGGCCCGCCTGCACCGCCTGCATCGGGCGGAACATCCCGCGCAGCGCGCCGAAGAGCTCCGCGACGCGGCACTCGGCCAGCTGCACCGTCGTCTTCCCCGCCTCGATCTTCGCCAGGTCGAGCCAGTCGTCGACCAGCTGCGCCAGCCCCTCGGCCGAGTCGCCGATGAGCGCCGCCGTCTTGCGCTGCACGCCGGTGAGGTCGCCCACCACCCCGTCGAGGAAGAGGCGCACGAGGTTGCGGATCGCGTTGAGCGGCGTGCGCAGCTCGTGGCTCAGGTCCGACAGGAAGCGCGTCTTCACCTCGTTGAGGCGCGCCAGGTAGCTCGCGCGCTCGTCGAGCTCCGCGTACAGCGCCACCACGCCGCGGTTGGTCTCCTCCAGCTCGCGGTTGGTCTCGGCGAGCGTCGCGTTGAGGCGGTCGACCTCGGCCTGCCGCTCGCGCAGCGCGTCGAGCGCGCGCAGCAGCTCCTGGTTCTGCAGCCGCGCCTCCTCCAGCGCGCCGCGCGGCGGCTGCTCGGCCAGCGCGTCGGCGAGTCGGCGCGCCGTCGTCGCGTCGGCCGGCGGCGCGCCGCGCGCGAACTCGCGCGCCAGCGTGACCGTCGTCCCCGCGCCCGGCGGCGCCGCGATGGCGAAGCGGTCGCTGAGCCGCCGCGCGCCCACCAGCCCGAGCCCCATCCCGGTGGGGGAGCGGTAGCCGCCCCCGAGCACCGCGTCGAGGTGCGGGATCCCGGGGCCGCGGTCGCGGATCACCGTCAGCAGGTGCTGCGGCGCGCCGGGGAGCGCGGGGCGCTCGACGCCGACCTCCAGCTGCCCGCCCCCGCCGTACTGCACGGCGTTGCGCGCCACCTCGGAGACCGCGGTGGCGATGCGCGTCTGGTCCTGCGCGTCGAAGCCGACGAGCGCCGCCACCTGCCGCACCCGCTGGCGCGCCAGGACGACGTCGTGCTCGGTGGCGAGCGCGCAGGTCAGGAGGGGGATCGTCATGCGGCGGCGTCGGGGCGGGCGGCGTGGCGGGCCACGACCACGGTGACGTCGTCGCGCCCCCGCGTCCAGTCCCGGTACAGGACGCCCGCCACCAGCGCGGCGTCCCGCCGCGCGAGCCCGGGGCGCTCGTCGAGCCGCCACTGCGTCGCCAGCCCGTCGGAGTGCAGCACCAGCAGCGCCCCCTCGGGCCACGCGTAGTCGAACTCCTGCACCTTCCGCATCTGGTGCCCCACGATGCCGTTGTGCGACACCACGCTCTGCGAGCGCGCGCCCTCGGCCGCCGGGACGATCGAGCCGGCGATGTTCCCCACCCCGGCGAAGCGCAGGCGCCCCGCCGCGCGGTCGAGCGCGACGATCGCCACCGCGGCGCCGCGCGTCACCCGCAGCGCGCCGAGCGCCGCCTGCATCGCCTCGGCCGGCGTCGCCGCCGACCGGCCGGCGAACAGCCGCCC
>NZ_JARGEK010000337.1 GCF_029211165.1 Roseisolibacter sp. H3M3-2 | reverse complement strand
GGGGCGGCGGCCGCGTGGTTCGTGGCGCGCGACGCCGCGCGGTGGCCGCGCGCGGCGGCGCTGGCGCACGAGGCGCCGCTGGTGGCGCTCGACGGCGACCCGTTCAAGGCGCTGTGCTACGGCTGGATCGACGCCGACGACGGGCGCCCCGCCCCCTCGGCCGCGCTGCCGCCGCTGCGCTACGCCGTCGACCGCGGCGCGCTCGAGTTCCCCGACCTCGGCGACCTGCTCGGCGCGCCCGAGGCCGAGCTGCGCGCCCGCCGCGCCGGCGACCCGACGCGCACGCGGCGCCACTTCGAGACGCACCTGCGGCTGGTCGCGCCGCAGCGGCGGTACTTCGTGGCGCTGCGCGAGGCGATGCCCGGGCGCGTCGTGCTGCTCCCCACCGACGACCGCGACGGGCTGCCGCGCGCCGTGCGCGACGCCCTCGCCGCGCTGCCGCCGGGCGCGCCCGACCACGCGCGCCTGCTCGCGCACGCGGCGGCGTGGATGGCGGCGCACGCCCCCTGACGCCCCCCACGCCCCGCGCATGCTCCCCGCGATCCTCGAGTGCCGCGCGTGCGTGCTCCGCCCCTGGCGCGCCGACGACCTCCCCGCGCTGCTGCGCCACGCCGACGACCGCGACGTCGCGCGCAACCTCCGCGACCGCTTCCCGCACCCGTACACGGCCGCCGACGGGGAGGGGTGGCTCGCGCACGTCGCCGGCGACCCGCCGCGCGAGGGGGCGTGGGCGGTCGACGTCGGGGGCGAGGCGGTCGGCGGGATCGCGCTCCACCGCGGCGACGACGTCGCGCGGCTCTCGGCGGAGATCGGCTACTGGCTCGGCCGCGCGCACTGGGGGCGCGGCGTGATGACCGAGGTCGTGGGGCGCGTGACCGACGCCGCGCTCGCCGAACCCGACCTCGTGCGGCTGCACGCGCCGGTGTTCGCGTGGAACGCCGCGTCGATGCGCGTGCTGGAGCGCAACGGCTACGTGCGCGAGGGGGTGATGCGGCGCGCCGGCGTCAAGGACGGCGTGGTGATGGACCAGGTGCTGTACGCCCGCACGCGCGAGTCGCCGCACCCGTACGTCGCCGCGCCGTAGCGCCGGTGCCCTTCCGCCTGTCCCGGCCGGGCGACCGCGACGTCGCCGCCTTCCTCGCCGCGCAGCGCGACGCGCCGTTCTCGTACGCGGAGGTCGGGGCGTCGCGCGACGGCCCCGCGCCGCCGGGGTACGTCGTCGACCACCGCCGCGTGCGGCTCGGCGACGGGGCGGCCGCGTTCGCGCGCGCGGTGGCCGCGCTGCGCGCGTGGCGCATGACCGCCCTCGGCTGGGCGCACGTCCACCCGGCGGGCGCGCCGCAGGCGCCCGGCGCCGTGGTTGCCGTGGTCGTCCGGCATCACGGCGTCTGGTCGCTCCACGCCTGCCGCGTCGTGTACGCCGTCGACGAGTCGCGCCGCGCCGGCTTCGCGTACGGCACGCTGCCGGCGCACGCCGCCGCCGGCGAGGAGCGCTTCCTGGTTGAGCGGGACGCGGACGACGCCGTGTGGTACGACCTGCGCGCCTTCTCGCGCCCGGCGCACCCGCTCACGCGGCTCGGCCGCCCGCTCGCGCGCCGGCTGCAGCGGCGCTTCGGGCACGACTCCGCGGAGGCGATGCTGGCGGCGATCCGTCCGTGACGCCACGCAACGGCCGTCCATACCGTCAGACGGGCGCTGCCGTACATATCCCGAAACGAGGCCGTAAGCCCAACAAATACAACGATTTGGCGACCCGCCCCCTGGGCGGGCGGTTGGATGCCATCGTGCCATACCCCTCGGCGACCTTTCCAAGGAGACCGAGATGGCCCGTTGGTTCGTCGATGCCCGTGGGATCGAGTGGGAGGTGTGGGAGATCCGTCCGCGCGACGTCCCCGCCGACGCGCCCGCCGCGGGCGCGGTCCTGACCAGCTGGCTGTGCTTCGAGAGCGCGACGCACCGCCGCCACCTGTCGCGCTACCCGGCGCACTGGGAGACGCTCGCCGAGGCGTCGCTGGCCGCGCTGTGCGACGGCGCGCGCCCGCAGCCGCCGTTCGACGCCGGCGAGCGGCCGCTGTTCGGCGTCGAGGCGTGGTGGTGAGGCCGGCGGCGGCGGCGCGTCAGCCGAGCGCCGCCTCCATCCGCCGCTCGGCGGCGAGGCCAGCGCGGTCGCGCCCCACCGTGACCGTCGCCAGCGCGCGCCCGCCGTCGACGTAGCGCACCTCGGCGTCGCCCGCGGCCAGGTCGCCGTCGACCTCGACGCGGTCCCACCGCTCGGCGTGCCCGACGTACTGCAGCACCGCGTCGTGGTGCGCGCTCCAGAAGAACGGCACCGCGTCGAAGCGCGCGCCGTCGCCCAGCACGTCGCGGGCGGCGGCGCGCGCCTGCCGTTCCGCCACCACCCAGTGCTCGACGCGGATCGCGGCGCCGGTGTGCGGGTCGGGCCAGCGCGCGATGTCCCCCACCGCCCACACGCCGGGCGCGCTCGTCACCAGCCGCTCGTCGACGACCACCCCGCGGTCGAGCGCGAGCCCCGCGCCCTCGGCCAGCCCGAGGTTCGGGCGCACGCCGACGCCGGCGACCACGAAGTCGGCGCGCAGCAGCGTGCCGTCGTCGAGGCGCACGCCGTCGGCCTCGGTGGCGACGGGCTTCCGCTCCAGGTGGAAGGTGACCCCCTTCGCCTCGTGCACGCCGCGGATCCAGTCGCCGACCTCGGCGCCCAGGACGCGCTCGAGCGGGCGCGCCTCGGGGGCGACGACGTGCACCGCGATCCCGCGCGCGGTGAGCGACGCGGCGACCTCCAGCCCGATGAAGCTGGCGCCGATCACCACCGCGCGGCGCGCCGGCGCGCGGTCGGCGGCGGCGATGATGGCGCGGCTGTCGGCGAGCGAGCGCAGCGTGAGCAGCGGCCGCGCCTCGTGCGTCGGGATGGGCAGGCGCACCGGCGACGCGCCGGTCGCGAGGATGCAGGCCTCGTACGTCGCCTCGCCGCCGTCGGCGAGCAGCACGCGGCGCCCCCGCGGGTCGAGCGCGCCGACGCGCGTGCGGCGCAGCGTGATCCCGCGCTCGGCGAGCTGCGCGGCGGAGCGCAGCGTCACCCACTCCTCGGGCGCGTTCCCCGCGAGGTAGTCCTTCGACAGGTTGGGGCGGTCGACGGCGGCGTCGGGGTCGTCGTCGAGGATCGTGACCGGCCCCTCGTACCCGGCGTCGCGCAGCGTCTCGGCGGCGGCCACCCCGGCCGCGCCGGCGCCGACGATCACCACCGACGCGGGGCCGCGGGCCCGGCGCGCGGGCGGGGGCGGCGCCTCGACGCGGTGCGCGACGCGCACGGTGCCGCCCTGCTCCTCGACCTCCCAGCACGGGAGCGGCGACAGCGCGGGCGGCCGGTCGACGGCGCCGGTGCGCAGGTCGAACGCCGCGTGGTGCCACGGGCAGCGCACCGTGTGCCCGACGACCATCCCCTCGGCCAGCGGCGCGCCGTAGTGCGTGCACGTCGCGCCGACGGCGTGGCAGCGCCCCTCGATGCGCGTGAGCAGGACGGCGTCGTCGCCGACGCGGCCGGCCAGCGGGACGCCCTCGGCGAGGTCGGCGGCGGGGACGCCGGCGGCGAGGTCGGGGCCGGACGGGGGCGGGGCGTCTGCCATGGGCGTGTCGTGTGGAGGGAGTCTCGGGCGAAGCTGCGGGTGCGGGCGCGCGCGGTCAACGCGGCACGTCCGCCGGCGGTGCCCCCGCGGACGTCTCCCCGCACGACCCGCCTTCGACAGGATCGACAGGAAACCGGGGGAGAGACTCACGGCTGAAGTCTCTCCCCCGGTTTCCCGTCGATCCTGTCTACTGCTTTTCCGATGTGGTTGAGACCGCGCCCGCTGGGGTATTCCCCTTCACGTAGCGGTCGAACCAGTCGATCCACCGCGCCCACAGGTCCAGCGTGTTCTCGAGCGACCGCGGCGTGTGCGACTCGTACGGGTAGACGTACAGCGCCGACGTCTTGCCGAGGCTCGTCAGCGCGTGCATGAAGCGCTCGGACTGCAGCGGCCACGTCCCCGTGTTGTTGTCGTCGCCGCCGTGGTAGAGCAGGATCGGCGCGCGGATCTGGTCGGCCTTGAAGTACGGCGACATCTCCATGTACGTCTCGTTCGCCGACCAGATGCTGCGCGACTCGGCCTGGAAGCCGGTCGGGGTGAGCGAGCGGTTGTAGGCGCCGTCGCCGGCGATGCCGGCCTTGAAGAACGGGGTGTGCGCGAGGAGGTTCGCGGTCGCGAACGCGCCGTAGCTGTGCCCCCCGTGCCCGACGCGGTCCATGTCGACCACGCCGAGGCGGTCGACCGCGCGCATGGCGCCGTACATCGCGTCGACCATGCTGGCGATGTACGTGTCGTTGTAGTTCTCGCCGACGATCGGGATGTCGGGGTAGACGAGCGCGTAGCCCTGCGTCAGCCACAGCTCCGACCAGCGCAGCCAGGTGAGGTGCGGGAAGGCGTTCCGGTTGCGCGCGCGGACCGCGGCGCGGCGGTAGCCGTCGGCGGTGGTGAACTCGCGCGGGTACGTCCAGAAGATCGCCGGCACCTTCTGCCCGTCGCGCGCGCCCGGCGGCAGCGACACGTTCCCGTGCACCTCCAGCCCGTCCTGGCGGCGGAAGGAGAAGTCGACGCGGCGCGCCGAGGCCAGCTCGGGGAACGGGTTGGCGTTGCGCGTCAGGTTGACCGGCTGCTCGCCGCGCGCCCACAGGTACGAGTCGGGGAAGAGCGTGCGGCTCTCGCGCGCCACCACCAGCCGGCGCAGCTCCGGGTCGAGCGCGGCCAGCGGGCGCTCCCACGCGTCGGCCGCCCCCTCGAACACGCGGGCGCGCGACGTGTCGGCGAGCGACACGCGGTCGACGAACGGGCGCGGGCGGAAGTCGGGGCGCAGCCCGTCGCCGCGCAGGTACGGGTCGCCGGCCGGCGAGGTGAGCGCGAACGCGACGCCGTTGGGCGTGCGCTCGGTCCACAGCGCGCCGGGGAAGGTGAAGAGCGAGTCCGGGTGGTGGAAGCCGACCACGACGCGGCGCGCCGGCGGCGCCGAGTCGGCGCGGGTGCGGTCCCAGTAGGCGACGGCGCGGCGACCGGCGCGCGTCACGGTGCCGAACACGCGCGTCCCCGCGCGGTCGAACGCCACGTCGGCGACCGGGTCCTCGCTGGCGGCGAGCACGCGCGCGCGCGCCGTGTCGAACGGCGCCGCCAGCAGCACCACCTGGTCCCCCTGCCCGACGCGCTTGAGGTACGTCAGCCCCCCGCCGGCCGGGTGCCACGCCAGCGCGCGCAGCCCGCCCACGCCGCCCCCGCCGCCGCCGCCGCCAGCA
>NZ_JARGEK010000336.1 GCF_029211165.1 Roseisolibacter sp. H3M3-2 | reverse complement strand
GCGGCGCCGCGGCCTTCGCGGCGGCCGTGCAGGCGCAGGCGCAGCCGGCGGGCGGGCGCCTCGTCGTGCACCCGGCGGGGCTGACCCCCGAGGCCACGTCGGTCGCCCAGCTGCGCGTCGACGCCGACGCGTTCGCGGCGGCGCACGCCGCCGGCTTCACCGCCGCCCTGGCCGCCCCGCCGTCGGGGATCCTGGCCGGGCAGAGCGCGCTGATCACGCTCGGCGACGACCCGGCCGCGCTGGTCCTCAAGGCGCCGGTCGCGCAGCACGTCGGCTTCACGCCGGTGCGCGGCGGCGGCTACCCCAACTCGCTGCTCGGCGTGTTCAGCGCGCTGCGCCAGATGCTGCTCGACGCGCAGCACTACCGCGACGAGCAGGCCGCCTACGCGCGCAGCGCCCGCGGCATGACCCGCCCGGCGTACGACGCCGCGCTCGACGCGCTGCAGCCGGTGCTGGCGCGCACGCAGCCGGTGGTGATGCAGGCCGACACGAAGCGCGAGATCGAGCGCGCGCTCGACCTGGCCAAGGAGTTCAACCTGCGCGCGATCATCGCCGGGGGCGCCGAGGCGGACCAGGTGGCCGACCGGCTGAAGGCGGAGAACGTGCCGGTGCTGCTGTCGGCGAACTTCCCGCGCCGCCCGCAGCAGGCGGCCAACGCCGACGCCGACCCGGAGCCGCTGCGCGTGCTGCGCGCCCGCGTCGAGGCGCCGCAGGTCCCGTCGCGGCTCGCCAAGGCCGGCGTGCGCTTCGCCTTCCAGTCGGGCGGGCTGGCCAACGCCGCCGACCTGCTGGCGAACGTGCAGCGCGCGGTCGAGCAGGGGCTCCCCGCCGACCAGGCGGCGCGCGCCATGACGCTCGCCCCGGCCGAGATCCTCGGCGTCGGCGACCGCGTGGGGACGCTCGAGGTGGGGAAGATCGCGAACCTGACGCTGGTGCGCGGCTCGCTCGGCGCCGCGAACGCGCGCGTCGCGCAGCTGTTCGTCGACGGGCGCCCGGTGACGGTGCGCGCCGCGGCGCCGGCGGCGGGCGAGGGGGCGGCCACGCTCGCCGGCGCCTGGACGACGACCGTCGCGCTCGACAACCAGAGCTACGCGGTGACGCTCACGCTCCGGCAGGAGGGGGAGCGCGTCACCGGCGCGCTGCAGGGCGACCTCGGGACGGGCGAGGTCACCAACGGCTCGGCGGGCGCCGACGGCGCCGTGCGCTTCACCGTGCCGATCACGATCAAGGAGGGGACGGAGGAGGCGACGTTCACCGGCACGCTGGAGGGGAACGCGATCCGCGGCCGCGTGACGATCGTCGGCCACGAGCCGGGCACGTTCACCGGCACGCGCCCCGGGCGCGGCGGCGCCGCCGCCCCGGCGCGCCAGACGCCGCCGCGGGAGTGACCCCCATGCCCACCATGCGACCCACGCCCATGCTCCCGCGCACCCTCGCCGCGCTCGCGGCGCTGGCCCCGACGGTGCTGGCCGCGCAGGCGGCGCGCCCGGCCTCGGGCGGCACGACGCTGATCCGGAACGCCACCGTCCTCACGGTGACCAAGGGGACGCTGCAGAACACCGACCTGCTGCTGCAGGGCGGCAAGATCGCGCGCATCGGCCAGAACCTGCAGGCGCCGGCCGGCGCGACGGTCGTCGACGCGACCGGCAAGTTCGTGATGCCCGGGATCATCGACCCGCACTCGCACATGATGAGCGACGCCATCAACGAGGGCTCGCTCTCGGTGACGTCGATGGTGCGGATCACGGACGTGCTCAACCCGACGGCGATCAACGTGTACCGCGCGCTGGCCGGCGGCGTCACGACGATCAACATCCTCCACGGCTCGGCCAACACGATCGGCGGCCAGAACGCGACCGTGAAGCTCAAGTACGGGCGCGAGGCGGCGGAGATGGTGTTCCCGGGCGCCACGCCCGGCATCAAGTTCGCGCTCGGCGAGAACGTCACGCGCAAGAGCCGCACGGCGATCCCGGGCGGCCCGCCGGCGCGCTACCCGACGTCGCGCATGGGGCAGGAGGAGGTGCTGCGCGACGCGTTCGTGCGCGCCCGCGAGTACAAGGCGTCGTGGGACGAGTACCGCCGCGCCGGCGCGCGCGGCGTCGCCCCGCGCCGCGACCTCGAGCTGGAGCCGCTGGTCGAGGTGCTGGAGGGGAAGCGCTACGTCCACGCGCACGGCTACCGCGGCGACGAGATGCTGATGCTGCTGCAGGTCGCCGACGAGTTCGGGTTCAAGGTGCGCACGCTGCAGCACGGCCTCGAGGGGTACAAGATCGCCTCGGAGATCGCGAAGCACGGCGCCGGGCTCTCGACCTTCGCCGACAGCTGGTCGTACAAGATCGAGGCGTACGACGCGATCCCGTACAACGCCGCGATCCTGGTGCGCCACGGCGTGCTGACGACGATCAACTCCGACTCCGACGAGCGCATCCGCCGGCTCAACATCGACGCGGCCAAGCTCGTGAAGTACGGCGACCTGACCGAGGACGAGGCGCTGAAGACGATCACGTACAACGGCGCCCTGCAGCTCGGCGTGCAGGACCGCGTGGGCTCGATCGAGGTCGGCAAGGACGCCGACGTCGCCATCTGGAGCGCGCACCCGCTGAGCGTCTACGCCAACGTCGACAAGACCTTCATCGACGGGGAGCTGTTCTTCGACCGCCAGAAGGACCTGGCCGAGCGCGAGGCGAAGGCCCGCGAGCGCCAGCAGCTGGAGCGCGCCGAGCAGCCCGCGCGCCAGCAGCGCCCCGCCCAGCCGTTCGTCCCCAACGAGGAGCGCCGCTGATGCCGCGCCGCACGACCGTCCCCGCGGCGCTCGCCGCGCTCCTGCCGTTCCTGCCCGCCGTCGTCGGCGCGCAGCTCGGCTCCTACAACCCGCCGCCGGGCGCGCAGGGCACCTTCGCGATCCGCGGCGCCCGGATCGTCCCCGTCTCGGGCCCCGACATCGCCAGCGGCACGGTGGTCGTCAGCGGCGGGAGGATCGCCGCCGTCGGCGCCGACGCCGCGGTCCCCGCCGGCGCGACCGTGATCGACGGCGCGGGGCTCACGGTGTACCCCGGCATGTTCGACGCCGGCACCTCGATCGGGCTCTCGGAGATCCCGCAGGGCGCGCCGTCGACCGTCGACGTCAGCGAGACCGGGAACTTCAACCCGAACGCGCAGGCGTTCTTCGGCGTCAACCCGCAGAGCGCGCACGTCGGCGTCACGCGCGTCGTCGGGATCACGCACGTGCTGTCGCGCCCCTCGGGCGGCGTGATCTCGGGGCAGGCGACGCTGCTCAACCTCGCCGGCTCCACCGTCCCCGAGATGAGCGTGGTGCCGCGTGCCGCGCTGGTGGTCGAGCTGCCGCGCTCGGGCTTCGGCGGCGGGCGCTTCGGCGGGGGCGGGTTCGCCTTCGCCGCCGCCGGCAGCCAGCAGGACGTGCAGCGCGCCCGCACCCGCCAGCTCGACTCGCTGCGCGCGATGCTGCGCGACGCCGACGCCTACCAGAAGGCGCACGACGCGTACGCGAAGGACAAGGCGCTGCCGCGCCCGCGGCAGGACGTGGTGCTGTCGGCGCTGGTGCCGTACGTGCGGCGCCAGGCGCCGGTGCTGTTCATCGCCGACCGCGCGCCCGACATCCGCGAGGCGGTGGCGTTCGCCGAGGAGATGCAGCTCAGGCCGATCATCGTCGGCGGGCGCGACGCCTGGCAGGTGGGCGCGTTCCTGAAGCAGAAGGACGTCCCGGTGCTGCTGTCGGCGGTGATGGACCTGCCGTCGCGCGAGGACGACCCGTACGACGTGAACTTCGCGTCGCCGTCCAAGCTGGCGGCCGCCGGGGTACGCTTCGCGATCACGTCGGGCGACCAGGGCGCCGAGGCGCGCAACCTCCCCTACACGGCGGGGATGGCGTCGGCGTTCGGGCTCTCCAAGGCCGACGCGCTGAAGGCGGTCACCCTCTGGCCGGCGCAGATCCTCGGCGTCGGCGACCGCCTCGGCTCGATCGAGGTCGGCAAGGTCGCGAACCTCGTCGTCACCGACGGCGACCTGCTCGAGGCGCGCACGAGGACGAGGCACCTCTTCATCGCCGGCCGCCCGGTGCCGCTCGATTCCAAGCACACGGACCTCAACGACCGGTTCAAGGACCGGCCGTGACGATGCTGCGGGCTGCGGGTCTGGTCGAATCCGCAGCCCGCAGCCCGCAGCCCGCAGTGCGTCAGGGCCGCCGACTGAGGTTGTAGCCCACCGTCGCCCCGACGCTCGGGAGGAGGAACACCGCCGCCCCGGCCACCGCGGCCACCACGCGCCCCCCGCGCGGTGGCCGGTCGTCGTCGTCGTCGTCGCGGTCTACCAGGCGCACCAGCGCCCAGCTGGCGAGCCCCCCGGCCGCCGCGCCGACGACCGCCGCCACGAAGCGCCCGCGCCCCGGCCCGCGCGCGCCGATCAGCGCCGGCCCGGCCGCCGCCCCGCGCGCGCCGCCGGCGTACGCGGCGCCCAGCGAGATCGCCGACGTGGTGGCGTCGTCGCGCCCCAGCCGCTCGAAGAAGGTGTCGGTGAGCACCCCGAGCGTCACGAAGCCGACGGGGGTCAGCAGCGCGCCCGCGCCCACCTGCGCCGCCACCCGCGTCGGGGCGAGCGAGCGCACGTCGCGCGGGGCGGCGTCCTGCGCGCCGAGGGGCGTCGCGCCCACGGGCGCGGCGAGCAGCAGCCCCGCGGCCAGCGCGGCGGCGGGGGGACGGCGGGGTGGCATGATCGTGGGGGAGGGCAGATCGTGGGCCACCCGGGCGTGGGACACTGACCCATGCCGGGCGGGCGGCTCGCCTTGCATCGTCAATCTGGCGCCCCTCCCGGCCGCCCTGCCATCCACGAGCCCATGACCGCACCCGACGACTTCGGATTCGGCGTCACCTTCGCGACCGACGCGCGCCCCGCGGGCGAGGCGGCGCTGCGCATCCTGATCGTCGAGGACCACCACGACCTCGCCGAGGCGCTGCAGATGAACCTGCGCGGCGAGGGGTACCGCACCGAGCTGTCGAGCGACGGGCGCCAGGCGCTCGCCCTCGTGCGGCGCCGGGCGCCCGACCTGATGGTCCTCGACCTCGGCATCCCGGGGATGGACGGGCTGTCGCTGCTCGCCCAGCTGCGCGCCGAGGGGCACTGGTGCCCCGTGCTGATCCTCTCGGCGCGCGACGCCGACGCCGACAAGGTCGAGGGGTTCCGCCTCGGCGCCGACGACTACGTGACCAAGCCCTTCCGCCCGCTCGAGCTGATGGCGCGGATCGACGGGATGCGGCGCCGCATCCTGCTCGAGCGCCCGGCCGCCGAGCGCGCCGAGGCCGAGCGGTCGGCGCGGCTGGCCGCGGAGCCGGCGC
>NZ_JARGEK010000335.1 GCF_029211165.1 Roseisolibacter sp. H3M3-2 | reverse complement strand
GGCGCAGCGGCGGCTGGCCGCGCAGGGGCTGCTCCCGGCGCTCGAGGTGCAGGGCGCGGCGCTGGCCGACCGGGGCGCGGGGTGGGCGCTCTCGCCGGGCGCGGCCGCGGACGGCAACGCGAAGGTCGGCGCGGCGGCCAAGCTGCCGCTGCTGCTGCTCCGCGAGCGGGGGCGCTTCTCGGCGGCCGCCGCGCGCGCCGAGCAGCAGGCGCTGGAGGTGGCGCGCGTGCGCCGCGACGTCGGGATCGCGGTGCGTGCGGCGGCCAACGACGTGGCGGCGCTGGAGCGGCTGCTGGGCGCGCGGCGCGCGGCGGCGGCGCAGGCGCGCGTGCTGCGCGACGGGGAGCAGCGGCGCTTCGAGGCCGGGGAGAGCACGCTGTTCCTCGTCAACGCGCGGGAGCGCGCGGTGCTCGACGAGGACGCGAAACTGGCCGGGCTGGAGGCGAAGCGCCTGGCCGCCGGCGCGGCGCTGGAGGCCGCGCGCGGCGGAACGTCCTGACGGGTCGGCGCGCGCGGGTCAGTGCGCGTCGCGGGCGTTCGGCGCGTCGGGGCGCGACGGGGCCGGCCACTCGCCGGTGCGCAGGTCGGCGGGCGGGTCGAGCACGTCCACCTCGACCGCCGACACCAGCCCGCGCTCGAACGGCACCGTGCCGTCCGCCGTGCGCACCACCACGTAGCGGTCGACCGACTCGCAGCGCACGTACGCGCCCTCGACCAGCCCGAGCCCCGCCAGCGTCTCGCGCACCCACGCCGGGACGGCGCGGACGCGCATCGTGTCGCCGGGGCGCACGTCGGCGAGCGTGGTCGCGGGGCGGGACGGGGGGACGGGGAGGCGGTCGGTCGCGGACGAGGCGTGCACGTCGTCGAGCATCGGGTCCTCCTGGCGTGACGGGGCGGTCGCTCCAGACGGGGCGACGCAGGCACGGTGACACGGGGACGCGCCGCACGCATCGGGCCATTCCCCGAGGAAACGTCGGGAGTTCGCGCACGACGCCGCGCGCGGCCTCGCACCGGTACGGCGGCGTACGCGCGCCGCGCGACGGCGCGTGCCGCGCCGGTCAGCCGTCGGCCTGCGCGCGCAGCTCCGCTTCGGCGATCAGGCGCGCGACCTGGAAGCGGCGGCGCCGCTCCTCGGGGTCGGGCGGGTCGGCGCGCAGCGGCCCGGCCACCTCGTCGACGTCCTCGGGGAGGACGACGGCCACCAGGCGGGCGCCGCCCGGCGCCTGCAGCTCGAAGACGTAGGTGCCGTCGGGGGCCTGGGAGCAGGTGGGCTCGGGGAGCGTGCCGTCGGGTGACATGCGGGAGGGGCGGGGGCGGTGCGCCGGGAGGCCCCAAGATGCGCCGCCGACGTTCCGGTGGCGAGCGGGACGCCGGGCTCGCCATTTGCGCTGGGGGACGCCGACGCGCCGCGTCGGCGTCCGAGGGGCTTCCGGGTCCGTACACGCCGACGCGGCCCCGGGTCCGTTCCCTCGCCGCACGCGCCGCTCGTCCATGCCGTCCTTCCGTCTTCCCGCCGCGCCGACGTCGGCGCGGCTGCTGGCCGTGGCCCTCGCCGCCCTCGCCGCCGGCGTGGCCGCCGCCTCGTGCGGGGGGGCCACCGGCACCGACGGCGGGGGCGCGGGGGGCGGCGCCGTGCAGACCGTGCAGCTCACCGACACCGTGCTGCGGCTGCGCGTGGGCGGCGAGGGCGCGCTCCAGGCGCGCGTGCTCGACGGCGCGGGGAACCCGGTGGTCGGGCGCGCGATCTTCTGGTCGGTGCAGGACACGTCCATCGCCACCGTCTCGCAGGCCGGCGTGGTGCTCGGCGTGCGGCGCGGGTCGACGCTGGTGGCCGCGAACGCCGAGGGGCGGAGCGCGGTGGCGCGCGTCGAGGTGTCGGCGCGCCCGGTGAGCGAGGTGCGCGTCGAGCCGGCGGCGCTCCAGCTGATCGCGGGCGCGACGGCCGCGGTGCAGGCGCGGGCGCTCGACGAGACGGGCGCCGAGGTCGCGGGGGCGACGCTCGCGTGGACGAGCAGCGACACGTCGGTGGTGCGCGTCGAGGGCGCGGTGCTGCGCGCGGTCGCGCCCGGCGTCGCCGTGGTCACCGCGACCGCCGACGGGCGGGCGGGGTCGCTGGCGGTGACGGTGGCGCCGGCGGCCGTGGCGCGCGTCGAGCTGCGGGCGGGGCGCGACACGCTGGCGGTGGGCGCGACGACCGAGCTGGCGCTGACGGTGGCCGACGCGGCCGGCGCGCCGCTGGCCGGCCGCCCGGTGGTGTGGACGAGCAGCGACGCGGCGGTGGCGGCGGTGAGCGCGGCCGGCACGGTGACCGGGGTGGCGCCGGGACGGGCGACCGTCACGGCGGCGGTCGAGGGGCGGAGCGCCACGGTGACGCTGCAGATCGTGCCGCGCCCGGCGGCGGCGGTGATCGTGTCGCCCGACGCCAGCACGATCATCGTCGGCGGCACCCAGCGGCTGGTCGCCGTGGTCACCGACGAGGCGGGGAACGTGCTCGGGAGCCGGCCGACGACCTACGCCAGCAGCGACCCGTCGGTGGCGCGCGTCGACGCGGAGACGGGGGTGGTGACGGCGGTCGCGCCGGGGACGGCGACGATCACCGCGATCAGCGAGCAGCGGCGCGGCACGGCGACGGTGCGCGTGGTGCCGACGCCGGTGGCGAGCGTCGAGGTGCGCCCGACGCAGCCCACGGTGCGCGTCGGCGCCGCGCTGCGCCTGACCGCGACGCCGCGGGGCGACGACGGCGCGGCGCTGGCGGGGCGCACGGTGACGTGGACGTCGGAGTCCCCCGCGGTGGCGACGGTCGACGCGAACGGCGACGTGCGCGGCGTGGCGGTGGGGACGGCGGTGATCGTGGCGCGCTCGGAGGGGGTGACGGGCGCGGTGACGGTGCGCGTCGACCCGGCGGCGGTGGCGACGGTGCAGCTCTCGCCGTCGACGCTCGCGCTGACCACGGGCGGCTCGGCGGGGGTGACGGTCACGCTGCGCGACGCCGCGGGGAACGTGCTCGGCGGGCGCCCGGTGACCTTCACGACGAGCAACGCGGCGGTGGCGAGCGTGTCGGCGGCCGGGCTGGTGACGGCGGTCGGGCCGGGGACGGCGACGGTGACCGCGTCGAGCGAGGGGGCGAGCGGGTCGGCGGCGGTGACGGTGAGCGCCCCGGTCCCGGGCGGCGGGGGCGGCACGCCGCAGCCCACCCCGACGCCGCAGCCCACCCCGACGCCGCAGCCCACGCCGCAGCCCACGCCGCAGCCCACGCCGCAGCCGACGCCGCAGCCGACGCCCACTCCGACGCCGACTCCAACGCCGAGCCCCACGCCGACGCCGCAGCCGACGCCGACGCCGTCCCCCACGCCGACTCCGACGCCCACGCCGCGTCCGACACCGACGCCCACGCCGGTACCGACGCCCACGCCGGTACCGACGCCCACGCCGGTACCGACGCCCACGCCCACTCCGACACCGACGCCGACGCCGACCCCCAGTCCGACGCCGACGCCGAGTCCGACCCCGACTCCTACCCCCTCGCCTACCCCGACGCCGACGCCGCGGCCGACGCCGACTCCCACGCCGACTCCCACGCCGACTCCGTCTCCGACACCGACCCCGACGCCCAGTCCGACGCCGTCGCCCACCCCGACGCCCACTCCGACACCGACGCCGTCGCCCACTCCGACACCGACGCCCTCACCGACGCCCACGCCCACGCCGGCGCGGGTCTACACGTCGCTGCGCGTCGTCCCCGCGTCGGTCACGCTGTCCGTCGGCGGCCGCACCATGCTGACCGTGCAGCCCCTCGATCAGTTCGGGCAGCCGATCACCGTCGACGGCTCCGTGAGCTGGTCCAGCTCCAACCCGGGCGTCGTCGCCATCATGGGCAACGGCAACCTGCGCGGCGCGGCCCGCGGCTCCGCAACCGTCACCGCGACCCTGGCCGGGCGGAGCGGCAGCGCGGGCGTCACCGTCCAGTGACCCCCGCGCCCCCGGCGCCCCCCGCCGCGGGCGTCTCCTCCCCGGCCCACCACGGGCGGTCCAGCGGGCGCGCCCGCGGCCACACCTCGGCCAGCGTGTCGCCGTCGTACAGGCGGCCGTTCTTCATCACGTAGCGCACCGAGTTCGTCTGCCGGATGTCGGCCGTCGGGTCGCCGTCGAGCACCACGAGGTCGGCCAGCTTCCCGGCGTCGATCGTCCCCAGGTCCTTCGCCATCCCGATCGCGTCGGCGCCGAACACCGTCGCCGCCTTGAGCACGTCCATCGGGCGCATCCCGCCGCTCGCCAGGCTCCACATCTCCCAGTGGTAGCCGAGCCCCTGCAGCTGGCCGTGGCTGCCCACGCCCACGCGCCCGCCGGCGTCGACGATCTTCTTCGCCTGCGCCGCCAGCAGCGGGTGCGCGTACTGGTTCTCCGCCCACCACCCCGGGCGCCGCAGCCCGCGCTGCACGATCTCGTGGCGCGGCGTGAACCGGTTGAGCTTCGCGTCGGTCGTGATGTCGTGGCGCTGGTACCAGTAGTTCTCCGCCCACGGCCCGCCGTACAGCACCAGCAGCGTCGGCGTGTACACGATCCCGCTCTTCGCCACCAGCTGCACCACGTCCTCGGCCAGCGGCGCGATCGGGTACGAGTGCTCGGTGCCGGCGTAGCCGTCGATCGCCTCGGTGAGGTTCTTCCGAAAGTCGAGCCCCGCCTCGAGCGTCGGCGTCAGCCCCAGCTCGCGCGACGCCATCACCACCCACTGCCGCACCTTCCGGTCGCCGACCATGTACTGCTTGATCGTGTTGGTGCGGTAGAACTCCGTGTAGCGGCGCAGCACGTCGCGCGCGTCGTTGAGCGAGCGGATGTCGTCGCTCCAGAACACGCCCGGGCCGGTCGAGAAGATGCGCGGGCCGAGGATGTCCCCCGTCTCCACCAGGTCGCCGTACGAGAGGACGTCGGTCGTCCCCGTCTGCGGGTCGCGCGTCGTCGTCACGCCGTACGCTAGGTTGGCGAGGTACTCCCACACCTGCGACTTGTGCACGCCGAACGGCGGGCGCAGGTGCGCGTGCGTGTCCACGAACCCCGGCAGCACCGTCTTGCCGGCGACGTCGATCTCGCGCGTCCCGGCTGGCACCTGCAGCGACCCCGCGGGGCCGACGGCGGCGATCCGGTTGCCGCGCACCAGCACGTCGCCGCGCGCGATCACCTCGTCCATCGTCGCGCCGCGCATCGTCACCACCTTCGCGTTGCGCAGCACCACCGTCCCCTCGGGGCGGTCCTTCGGCACCGTGATCGCCACGTCGACGCGCTGCGGCTCGTACGCCGGGCGCGACGCGGCGGCGGCGGCCGTCGTCGTGCTCGCGGTCGAGTCGCGCACCAGCGAGTCG
>NZ_JARGEK010000334.1 GCF_029211165.1 Roseisolibacter sp. H3M3-2 | reverse complement strand
CGCCGGCGCCCGGGGCGCTGGCGGTCGACGGGCGCGAGCTGCCCGCCTCGGGGATCGGGCGCTACCTGCGCGAGCGGCTGGCCGCGTGGTGCGCCGCGCCTCCGTTCGAGCGGCTGGTGCTGCTGGGCGATCCGGCGGCGCGCGAGGCGTGGCTCCCCGAGCGCGCGGCCCCGGTGGAGGTCGTGCCGCACGCGGGCGGCTTCTACGGCCCGGCGGCGCAGCGGTCGTGGCTCCGCGCGCGGCGGCACCCGGCGGTGCTCGGCGCGGTGGCCGCCTTCTTCCCGCACTGGGACGCGCCGCTGCGCGCGATGCCCGCGCGGTCGGTGGTGACGGTGCACGATCTCATCCCGTTCCGCGTGCCGGGCGCGTTCCCGGCCGCCAAGCGGGCGCTCGCGCGGCCGGCGCTGGCGCGCGTGCTCCGCACCGCGGCGCGCGTCGTCTGCGTGTCCGAGGCTTCGGCGGCCGACGTGCGGGCGTGGGCGCCGCGCGCGGCCGCGCGGGTCGTGGCGATCCCCAACGGCGTGTCGCCGGCGTTCGCCGACGGCCCGGCGGGCCCGCTGCCGCCCGGGGTGGCCGCGCCGTTCCTGCTGTGCGTCGGGAACCAGAAGCCGCACAAGAACCTCGCGGCGGCGGTCGCGGTGCTGGCGCGCCTCCGCGCGTCCGGGCACCCCGCGCTCCGCCTCGTGGTCGCCGGGCGCGAGTTCGCCGCCGGCGGCGTCCGCGAGCTCGCGCAGGCGGCGGGGGTCGGCGACGCGGTCGTCGCGCCGGGGGAGGTCGACGACGCCACGCTGCGCGGGCTGTACGCCGCCTGCGGCGCGCTGCTCTTCCCGTCGCGCTACGAGGGGTTCGGGCTCCCGGTGCTGGAGGCGATGGCGGCCGGCGCGCCGGTGGTCGCCTCCGACCCCCCGGCGGTCGCCGAGGTCGCGGGGGACGCGGCGCCGCTGTTCGCCCCCGACGACGTCGCGGGGATGGCCGCCGCCTGCGACCGACTGCTGGTCGACCCGGCGGCGCGGCGCGCGGCGGTCGAGCGCGGCGGCGCGCGCGCCGGCGGCTTCCGGTGGGAGGAGACCGCGCGCCGCACGGCGCGCGTGCTGCGGCAGGTCGCCGCGTCTCCCCGGCCGTAGGCTTCCGGCGGCGGTATCTTGCGGCCATGACGGAACGGACGGTCGAGCGCGCGGGGCGCGAGGGCGGGGGCGAGCGGGCGGTGGCGGCGGAGCCGGCGCACGTCGTCGTCGTCGTGCTGAACTGGAAGGGGTACGACGACACCGCGGCCTGCCTGCGCACGCTGGCGGCGTCGGACTGGCCGCGCACGACCGTGCTGCTGGTGGACAACGGGTCGCCCGACGGCTCGGGCGAGCGGCTGCACCGCGACTTCCCGGACGTGCCGTACCTGCAGACCGGCGCGAACCTCGGCTACACGGGCGGGAACAACCGCGGCTTCGCGTGGGCGCTGGATCGCGGCGCCGACCACGTCGTGGTGCTCAACAACGACACCGAGGTCGCGCCCGACTGCGTCCGCCGGCTGGTCGAGGCGGCGGGGTCGGACCCGCGCGTGGGCCTCGTGGCGCCCAAGATCCTCGTCCACGACGCGCCGGACACGCTGTGGTTCGCCGGTGGGGACCTCGCGCTCGCGCGCGGCACCGGCCGCCACCGCGGCGAGGGCGCGCGCGACGCCGAGTATCCCCAGGGCAGCCGCGCGGGGGAGATCACCTTCGCGACCGGGTGCTGCTTCCTCCTCACGCGCCCCGCGCTCGAGGCGGTGGGCGGCTTCGACGACGCGTTCTTCGCCTACAACGAGGACGTCGACCTGTCGTGGCGGCTCGCGCGGGCGGGCTTCGCGCTGCGCTACGAGCCCGCGGCCCGGCTGACGCACAAGGTGCCGCCGCTGTCCGCGGAGCCGTCGCCGTTCCAGATCGTGCAGCGCGACCGCAACCGCCGCCGCTTCGTCCGCCTCCGCCTGGGCGCCGCGCGCCGCGCGCAGTTCGCGGCCTGGTTCTACGCGACGCGCGCCGTGCACCTCGCGCGCTACCTCGCGCGCGGCGACCGCGCGCGCGCGCTGGCCATCGTGAAGGGGGCCGCGACGTGAGGCGCCTGCTGCGCGCGCTGCTCGTGGCCCTCGCGGCCGTGATCGCGAGCGCCTGCGACCCGTGCTCCGGGACCGTCGGCTGCGAGGTCGAGTCGCGGGTCAGCTACACGGGCAAGGTCATCGACTTCGCCAGCGGGCGCGGCGCGCCGGGCGTCGTGGTGCGCTTCCGGCCGACCGGGGGCGGGCCGGTCGCGGCCGACTCGCTCGTCGTCGTCACTGACGCGGAGGGGCGCTACACGCTGCGCGTCGGCGCGCCGGCCGGCGCCCCTGTGACGGGCGAGCTGACGGTGGCGCCGCCGGCGCCGCTCGAGCCGTACACGGTGCGCGACGTGCGCCTGGTGCCGACCGACGTGCGCGGGGGCGGGGGGGTGCTGCCGACGTACGTCACGCAGCCGTACGTGGACTACGTCGCGGAGCTGATCTACCGGCGGAGCGGCGGCCCGCTCGCGTACAGCACGGTCACGTTCACGCGGACCGGCGGCGCGCGGCTCGCGCGCGGCGACCGCGCGGTGACGCAGGCCGGCGTCGACGGCTGGTTCTATCTGGAGGCGCCGGTCGTCGGCGCGGACACGGTCGTCGGCGACCTGTCGGTGAAGTACTACGAGTTCGCGCGCCCGCTCGAGATCCGCGGGGTGCGGCTGCCGGTGCGGTACACCGACCGGCTGCCGGAGCTCGACCGCTCGTTCCGCATCGGCAACGCGCTCGACTACACGGTCGAGATCCGCTCGCGCGCGACGCGGCAGCCGGTGGTTGGGGCGACGGTCGAGTTCCGACGCTCCGGCGGGCTCGCCCTGCAGCAGCCGACCTACGTCGGCCGCACGGACCTGAACGGGCAGCTGGTGCTCGCCCTCACCCCGCTGAGCGAAGCGCCGGGCGAGGTGGTGGGCGACATCACCGTGCGCCCGGCGGGGCCCGAGGCGCCGTTCGTGATCCGCGGCGTGCGCATCCGGTCGTACGACGGGGACGAGCTGCCCTTCCTGGGCGTGCTGGGGATCGGCTACCAGGTGCTGGCGGCGGGAGAGCTCGTCTTCCGCGGCGACCGCACGCCGCTTTCCGACGTCGAGGTGGAGTTCGAGCGCACGGGCGGGCTGGCGACGCGCGAGCCTCGCGTCGCGACGCGCTCGCTCGCCGACGGGCGCTTCGGCTTCGCGCTCGAGACGGACAGCGTCGGCCAGGTCGTCGGCGACCTGCTGGTGCGCGTGCCGGGCGACGCGCAGCCGACGCGCATCCCGGGCGTCCGCCTGCGCGCGGCCGACGACGACAGCGTGCGCTTCATGGGCCGCTTCGGCCTCGGCGCGCAGCTGCTCTACGTCGGCCAGCTCCAGCAGCGCGCGACCGGCGCGCCGGCCGCCGGGTGGCGCGTCACCTTCCGGCGCACCGGCGGCATCGCGCTCGTGCGCGACACGGTCAGCGCCGTCACCGTCGACTGGGGCGGCTTCGAGCTGGCGCCGCCGACGCGCGCCGTCGGCGAGGTCGAGGGGGAGCTGACGGCGGTCGGCCCGGACGGCGGGGCGCCGGTGCGCCTGGGGCCCGTCCGCCTCCGCACCGCGGCCGACGACTCGGTGCGCTTCGCCGGGCGGTGGAACGTGGGCCCGAGCCTGCTCTACGTCGGCGAGCTGCTCACCGACGCCGGCACGCCGGTGGTCGGCGCGCGCATCGAGTTCCGGCGCACCGGGGGGATCGCGACCGCGGAAGCGGTGGTCGGGGAGCGCTCGAACGCCGCCGGGCGCTTCCGGCTGGCGCCGACGCCGCTCGCGTCGGGCGCGGTGGTGGGCGACCTGCACGTCTTCCCGCCGGCGCCGCTGCGCGACACGGTGATCGCGAACGTCCGCCTCGAGACGTTCGACGGCGACGAGGTGCGGCTCCGCGACGTCTGGCGGCTGCCGCTGCCGCGGTGAGGCGCCCGTGAGCGAGACGCTGGACGGCCGCCGCCTCACCAGCTCGCGCCTGCTCGCGCGCAACGTCGCGCTCAACGCGCTGGGGTGGCTGATCCCCGTCGGGCTGGCGCTGGTCGCGATCCCGGTGCTGGTGCGCGCGATCGGCGCCGAGCGGTTCGGCGTGCTGAGTCTCGTCTGGACGCTGGTCGGCTACTTCAGCCTGTTCGACCTCGGGCTCGGCCGCGCGCTGACGCAGCTGATCGCCGAGCGCGTCGGGCGCGACGAGCACGAGGAGCTGCCGGAGCTCGTGTGGACCGCGACCTGGCTGCTCGTCCCGCTGGGCGCGCTCGGCGGCGCGGCGGTCGCGCTGCTGGCGCCGTGGCTGGTGGAGCGCGTGCTGCGCGTGCCGCCGGCCCTGCAGGCCGAGAGCGTGGCGGCGTTCCGGTGGATCGGGCTCGCGATCCCGTTCACCGTGTCGACGGCCGGCTTCCGCGGCGTGCTGGAAGCGGTGCAGGCGTTCCGCGCCATCAACGCGCTGCGCGTGCCGCTCGCGCTGATCACGTTCGTCGGCCCGCTGCTCGTGCTCCCCTTCGGGACGGCGCTGCCGCCGATGGTCGCCGTGCTCGCGATCGGGCGCGTCGGGCTGTGGCTCGCGCACGTGGCGGCCGCCCGCCGCGCGTTCGCCCCGCTGCGGCAGCCGCGCGCGCCGGAACGCCGCCTGCTGCGCCCCCTGCTCGCCGTCGGCGGGTGGATGACGGTGAGCAACGTCGTCAGCCCGCTCATGTACTCGCTCGACCGCTTCGCCGTGGCGGCGCTGCTATCGGTGACGGCGGTCAGCTACTACTCGACGGCCTACGAGGCGGTGACGCGGCTCTGGGTCGTCACCTCCATCCTGCTGCCGGTGCTCTTCCCGGCGCTCGGCGTGGCGCTCCAGCGCGACCGCGCGCAGGCGGCGCTCCTGCTCGACCGCGGGGCGCGCACCACGCTCGGCGCGGTGTTCCCGGCGGCGCTCGCGCTGTCGGCCTTCGCGCCGGAGTGGCTGACCGTCTGGCTCGGCCCCGAGTTCGGGCGCAACGCGGCCGTGCTCGCGCAGGGCCTCGCCGCGGCGGTGTTCGTGAACGTCGCGGGGCAGCTCGCGTACACCGTGCTGCAGGCGGGCGGGCGGGCCGACGTCACGGGGCGGCTGCACCTGCTGGAGCTCGTGCCGTACCTCGGGGCGCTCTGGCTGCTGCTGCACGGCGCCGGCACGACGGGCGTGGTCATCGCGTGGGGGCTGCGGGTGCTCGTCGACACGGCGGCGCTTCTGTGGGCCGCGTCGCGCCTGCAGCCGGCCGCCGCGGCGCCGCTCGGCCGCGTGGCGTGGCGGGCCGCCGTCGGCGCGCCGCTGGTGATCGCGCCGGCGTGGATGCCCGGCGACGGCGCGCGCGCGGCGCTCGCGGCGCTGGTGCTGGCCGCCTACGCGGTGTACGTCGTCACCCCCCTCATCGCGCC
>NZ_JARGEK010000333.1 GCF_029211165.1 Roseisolibacter sp. H3M3-2 | reverse complement strand
CGCCCGCCGGTGCGGGAGGAGCGGCCGTCGCGTCCCGCGCGACCGGAGCGCGCCTCGCCGGCGGCGCGGCCCGAGCGTCCGATGCGGTCCGAGCGTCCGATGCGTGCGGAGAGCCCGGTGCGCTCCGAGCGCTCCGCTCGTCCGGCGCCCGGCGACCGACCGGCGCGCCCGGCCGGCCGTCCGGCGACGAAGTCCTCGGCCACGGCGCGGCCCAGGCGCGCGCGCCCGGCCGCCCCGGCGGCCACGGGTCCGATGCGGCTGCAGCGGGTGCTCGCCCGCGCCGGCCTGTCGTCGCGCCGCGAGGCCGAGACGCTGATCGCCGCCGGGCGCGTGCTCGTCAACGGGCGCCCGGCGCAGCTCGGCCAGACCGTGGACCCGGCGCGCGACGCGGTGACCCTCGACGGGAAGCCGGTGAAGGGCCCCGTGGCGGCGCACTGGCTGGTGCTGCACAAGCCGGCCGGCGTCATCACCACGCGGCGCGACCCGGAGGGACGGCCGACGGTGTTCGACCTCGTGCCGGACACGCCCGGGCTGACCTACGTCGGGCGCCTCGACTACATGACCGAGGGCGTCCTGCTGCTCACCACCGACGGCGACGCGGCGCACCGGCTCACGCACCCGAGCCACGAGGTCGAGCGCACCTACGTTGCGACGGTGCGGGGCCCGGTGACGGCGGCCGTGCGCGAGGCGCGGAAGGGGGTCGAGCTCGACGACGGGATCGTCCGCCCGACCGAGGTCCAGTCGCGCCCCCTCGGCAACCGCCGGTGGGAGTTCGAGCTGACCATCCGCGAGGGGAAGACGCGCGAGGTGCGCCGGGTCTGCGAGGCGCTCGGCCTCGAGGTCGAGCGGCTGGTGCGGGTGCGCTTCGGGCCGGTCCGGCTCGGTGCCCTCCCGCCGGGCGCGGTGCGTCCCCTGTCGGGGACGGAGCTGCGCTTCGTCGAGGCGCTGGTGCAGGCGGCGCCGAAGCCGCGCCGCGACCCGGATTTCGACGATCTCGACGCGTAGCAGGGCGCAGGCAGCCGGAGGAGCGGGACCGTTCGAGGGTGTACGAGGGATTGGACCGCCGGGCTCGCTCGGCGGTCCCGTTCTTGAACGGGAGGCGGAGGGCAGCGAGCGTCAGCGGCGTCGCGGGCCACCGGGGCCCGCCGCATCCACCGAGAGCGCGAACCACACGTGGGAACGATCACGCAAGCCGCGTCGGCCGACGCGGCGCTGGTGCAGGGCGTCGTGCGGCAGGTGGCCCGGCGCGTCGTGGGGCAGGAGTACATGGTCGAGCGCCTGCTCATCGGGCTCCTGACCGGCGGCCACGTCCTGCTCGAGGGCGTCCCCGGCCTCGCCAAGACGCTGACGGTGCGGACGCTCGCCGAGGCCATCCGGACCTCGTTCCAGCGCATCCAGTTCACCCCCGACCTGCTCCCCGCCGACGTCGTCGGCACCCAGGTGTTCGACCAGGGGACGGGGTCGTTCTCGGTGAAGAAGGGGCCGATCTTCGCCAACGTGATCCTCGCCGACGAGATCAACCGCGCCCCCGCCAAGGTGCAGAGCGCGCTGCTCGAGGCGATGCAGGAGAAGCAGGTCACGATCGGCGGCCAGACCTTCAAGCTCGAGGAGCCCTTCCTCGTGCTGGCGACGCAGAACCCGATCGAGCAGGAGGGGACGTACCCGCTCCCCGAGGCGCAGCTCGACCGCTTCATGCTGAAGCTCCGCGTCGGCTACCCGACGCGCGAGGAGGAGAAGGAGATCATGCGGCGCATGGCCGGCGGCGAGCCGATCGTCGTCTCGCCCACCGCGTCGCCCGAGGAGATCCTCGACGCGCGCCGCCGCATCTCCGAGCTGTACATGGACGAGCGGATCGTCGACTACATCGTCGAGATCGTGCACGCCACGCGGCACCCCGCCGAGTCCGGGCTCGGCGACCTGGCGCCGCTGATCGAGTTCGGGGCCAGCCCGCGCGCCACGATCGCGCTGGCGCAGGCGTCGCGCGCGCACGCCTTCCTGCGCGGCCGCACCTTCGTCACCCCCGACGACGTGAAGGCGATCGCCCCCGACGTGCTGCGCCACCGCGTGCTCACCTCGTTCGAGGCGGACGCGGAGGAGGTGACGAGCGACGACGTCGTGACGCGCGTGCTGGAGCGCATCGAGAGCCCGTGAGGTTCCCGCTCTCCCGGTCGGCGGCGCGCCTCGCGCACGACGAGGCCACGGGGGAGCGCCTCCCGGGGCGGCGCGTGCGCGTCGCGCCGCCCCCCGCCGAGCGCGCGCCGGCGGTGCCCCCCGAGGTGCTCCGCCAGGTGAAGTACATCGAGCTGCGCACGCGCGGCCCGGTGAACTCGCTGTTCGCCGGCGAGTACCGCTCGGTGTTCAAGGGGCAGGGGATGGAGTTCGCCGAGGTGCGCGAGTACCAGCCCGGCGACGAGGTGCGCGCGATCGACTGGAACGTCACCGCGCGCATGCGCCGCCCGTTCGTCCGGCAGTACGAGGAGGAGCGCGAGCTGACCGTGGTGCTGGCGGTCGACCTGTCGGGCTCCGAGCGCTTCGGCACCGCGCGCCGCTTCAAGAGCGAGCTGGCGACCGAGCTGGCGGCGGTGCTGGCGCTGGCCGCGGTGCGCAACAACGACCGCGTCGGGCTGGTGCTGTTCACCGACCGCGTCGAGCACGTGGTGCGCCCGCGCAAGGGGCGCCGCCACGCGCTGCGCCTGCTGCGCGACCTGCTGGTCGCCGAGCCGGAGGGGCGCGGCACCAGCGTCGCCTCGGCGGCCGACTACCTCGGGCGGATGCTGTCGCACAAGGCGATCGTGTTCATCGTCTCCGACTTCGACGACCCGGCGCTCGAGCGCCCGCTCAAGCGGCTGGCGCTGCGCCACGACGTGGTGGCGGTGACGCTCGAGGACCCGGGCGAGCTGGCGCTCCCCGACGTGGGGCTCGCGCGCTTCGTCGACCCCGAGACGGGGGAGGAGGTCGACGTCGACACGAGCGACCCGCGCGTGCGGCAGGCGTTCGACGCCGAGGTGGCGCGCGGCCGCGACGCGCGCCAGCGGCTGCTGCGGCGGCTGGCGATCGACGAGGTGCCGGTGCGCACCGACGCCGGCTACGTCGAGCCGCTCCTCAAGTTCTTCCGCGCGCGCGAGACGCGCGCCCGCCGGTGATGCGCGCGCTCCGCCTCCTCGCCGCGCTGCTCGCGCTGGCCGCGCCCCTGTCCGCCCAGCCGGCCCCGCAGCCGGCCGCCGACGCGGCGCGCGTGCGGCTCGGCACCGCGCTGTCCGCCGACACGGTCACGGTCGGCGACCCGTTCGAGCTGCGCGTCCGCATCCAGGCCCCCGCGGGCGCGGCGGTGACCTTCCCCACCGCGCCCGACTCGGCGTCGGCGGTCGAGGGGCTCGACCCGCGGCGCGACCGCACGACACCGGGCGACGCGGTGGACGTCACCGCCGTCTACCGGCTCGCGGCGTGGGACGTGGGGACGCTGCCGATCACGCTCGGCGACGTGGTCGTGCGCATCGACGGCGCGGAGCGGCGCGTCCCGCTTCGCGCGCTCCAGGTCCACGTGCGCAGCGTGCTCCCCGCCGACTCGGCGCAGCGCGTCCCCAAGCCGGCGCGCGAGCCGATCGCCGACCCCGGGCTCTGGTGGCTGCAGTGGCTGCTCCTGGCGCTGGCGCTGCTCGCCCTGCTGGCGCTCCTGCTCCTGCTCGCGCGCCGGTGGCTGCGGCGCCGCCGGCCGGCGCCGGTGGCCGGCGGCGCCTACGCGGCCGCCGTCGCCGCCTTCGACCGACTCGACGGGATGCGGCTGGTCGAGGCGGGGGAGACCGGGCGCCACGCCGCGCTCGCCGAGGAGATCCTGCGCGACTACCTCGTCGCGCGGCTCTCCGAGGCGGACCCGTCGCACACGTCGGTGGAGCTGCGCGCGGCGCTGGCCGCGCGCGAGGAGGTGCCGCAGGAGCGGCTGCACGCGCTGCTCGACCTGACCGACCTCGTGAAGTTCGCGGCGCTGCCGCTCGCCCCCGCGGCGGCGACCGAGGCCGGGCGCGAGGCGCGCGGCGTCGTCGACGCGGTGGAGCAGGGGATCGCGGCGCGCGAGGCGCGCGAGCGCGAGGAGGCCGAGGCGCGGGCGCGCGAGGAGCGCGACGCGCAGAAGCGGTACGAGGAGGAGCAGCGCCGGCGCGCCCTCCACGACGACCGCGGGGAGCGGGCCGCGTGAACTGGCGCGAGTGGCTGGACCGCCTCGGCGGCTCGTTCACGGTCGGGGGGCTCGACTTCGCGGCGCCGTGGGTGCTGGCGCTGCTGCTCCTCCTGCCGTGGCTCTGGTGGTGGCGCCGGCGCCGACGCCGCGGCGCGATCGTCTTCTCGCGCGCGGCGGTGCTGGCGCGCGGGCCGCGGGCGGGGCAGCGGGTGGTGCGCGCCCTGTCGGCGCTGCGCTTCGTCGCCCTCGCCGGGTGCGTCGTCGCGCTGGCGCGCCCGCGCACCGGCGCCCGCGCCGAGACGTCGACGAGCGAGGGGATCGACATCGTGATCGCCTTCGACATCTCCAGCTCGATGCTCGCCGAGGACTTCCAGCCGAACAACCGGCTCGAGGTCGCGAAGGCGCGCATCAAGGAGTTCGTCACCAACCGGAACTCGGACCGCATCGCGATCGTCCCGTTCGCGGCCGAGGCGCTGACGCAGGTCCCGCTCACGACCGACTATCCCGTGGTGCTGGCCGCCGTCGACGCGATCCAGTCCGGACAGCTGGAGGACGGCACCGCGATCGGCACCGCGATCACGACGTCGGCCAACCGGCTGCGGTCGTCGCCCGGGCGGTCGCGCGTGATCATCCTGATGACCGACGGCGAGAACAACCGCGGCACCGTCGACCCGCGCACCGCGGCGCGCGCTGCCGCGCAGTTCGGGATCCGCATCTACACCGTCGGCGTCGGGACCGAGGGGATGGCGCCGGTGCCGGTCGGGCGCGGGCTGTACGGGCTGCGCTACGAGAACCGCCCGGTGCGCATCGACGAGCAGCTGCTGACCGAGGTCGCGCGCACCACCGGCGGGCGGTACTTCCGCGCCCGCGACGCGCAGGCGCTGCGCCTGATCTACGAGCAGATCGACCGGCTGGAGCGCACGCCGGTGCGCGCGCGCACCTACGTCCGCTTCACCGAGGAGTACCGCTGGCCGCTCGGCCTCGCGCTCGGCTGCCTGGCGCTGGAGCTCGGGCTGCTCGCGTGGCGGGGGCCGCTGCCGTGAGGGCCGCGCCGTGAACGCCGACTGGGTCCGCTTCTTCCAGGCGCCGTGGCTGCTGCCGGCGGCGGTCGTGCTGCCGGCGCTCGTGGTCGCGCTGCTGCTGGTCTGGGCGGCGCGCCGCTCGGCGCGCGCGGCGCGGCTCGGGCACCAGGCGCTGGTCGCCCGCCTCGCCGCCGAGGTCGTTGTCGCGCGCGTGCGCTGGCGCATCGCGCGCATCGCCGGCGCCCCCGCGCTCGCGGGGCTCCC
>NZ_JARGEK010000332.1 GCF_029211165.1 Roseisolibacter sp. H3M3-2 | reverse complement strand
CCGCGCCCGCAGGCGGCGGCGCGCCGTCCCGCCGGCAGCCGCGCGGCGGCCGCCACGCCCCGGGGGGACGCGTGAGCGCCGACCCGATGGTCATCCGCCGGCTCGAGTACCTCGGGCCGATGGCGTCGCCGCACGGGTGGCGCCCCGAGGCGAAGCTCCCCGAGGTCGCGTTCAGCGGGCGCTCGAACGTCGGCAAGTCGTCGCTCATCAACAAGCTGGTGCGCCGGAAGGGGTGGGCGCGCGTGAGCAACACGCCGGGACGCACGCGCGAGATCCACTTCTTCGACGTCAACGGGACCTTCGCGCTGGTCGACCTGCCGGGATACGGCTACGCGCGCATCTCGAAGGAGCGGAAGGCCGAGTGGCGGCCGCTGATCGAGGGGTTCCTGCGCGCGAGCCCGCAGCTGCGCGGCGTTGTCCAGCTGCTCGACGTGCGCCACGGGCCGACCGAGGACGACTACCAGATGCTCGACTTCCTCGGCGAGCTCGGAGCGCCGACGCTGATCGCGGCGACGAAGATCGACAAGCTGAAGAAGGCGGAGGTCGGGCCGCGGCTGAAGGCGCTCGCCGAGGCGGTGGGAACCGACGAGTCGCAGATCATCCCGTTCAGTGCCGTGACCGGCGAGGGGCGCGACGAGCTGGCGGCGGCGATCGTGGAGCTGGTCGGGCAGCCGTCGTGGCGCGCCGAGGAGTTCGAGGCGCCGGCGGCGCCGGAGCCCGACGGGGAGCCCGAGACGGAGCCGGAGGCGTGAGGATCCGTCTCCTGCTGGCCGGCGTGGTCGCGGCCGGGTGCGCGTCCGCGCCGGCCGTCCTGCCCCCCACGACGGCCGCCCCGCCGGCGGCGCGCGGCGACACCGCCGACGCGACGCTGCTGCCGGCCGGGCTGGGGACGCTCCGGCAGCAGGACCTCGCCGTGCGGCTGCCGCTGGTCGGCGGCGCGACGGCGCAGCTGCTCCCGCTCGACGAGAGCTTCCTGCGGCTGCTGGCGCCCGACTCCTACCGCACGCTGCGCGACCTGCGCGCGAGCCGCCGCGTCGCGCTGGACTCGATCGCGCAGCGCTTCCGGCTGCCGCGCTACAGCATCTGGTACGTGTCGTTCTTCGGGCAGGAGCAGGGGGAGGCGCGCTTCTCCCCCTTCGAGGTCATACTGACCAACGGGGGGCGCGAGTTCCGCCCCCTCGAGATCGTGCCGCTGTCGCCGGGCTTCGGCGAGCAGCGGCTGCGGCAGCGCGACGTGAAGGCCGCGCTCTACGTGTTCGACGGGTCGATGGACCTGAACCAGCCGCTCGAGGTGAGCGTCGAGTCGGCGCGCGACGCCACGTCGTGGAGCGCGGTGGTGCTGCCGCGCGTGGAGCGGGAGCGCGCGCTGGTGCGGTCGCGCGCGTCCCGCGGCCCCGGGCGCTGACCGCCCGGCGCCCGCCCGCTCAGAGGTCGGTCGCCAGCGTCAGGCGCAGCGTGCGCGGCGCGCCCGGCATGATGTTGTTGTTGCCGTGCGAGTTGGCGAAGTAGCGCGCGTCGAGCAGGTTCTCGACGTTCAGCTGCGCCCGCGCCTTCCCGCCGAGCGAGAGGAAGAGCGCCCCGTCGAGGCGGGTGAAGCCGGGGAGCGTCACGGTGTTGTCGACGGCGGCGTACATCTTCGACTGCTGCACCACGCCGAGCCCCGCGCCGAGCATCGACGCCACGCGGACGCGGTTCCAGAGCGAGAAGGTCTGGCGCGGCACCAGCGGCACCGTCGCCCCTGCCCTCGCGGCCGAGGTGGTGCTCACGATCTCGGCGCGCTGCGCGGCGAAGCCGCCGGCCACCTGCCACCAGTCGGTCACCTGCCCCGTCGCGCCCAGCTCGACGCCCGTCGTGCGCTGCGCGCCCGTCTGGACGATGCGGCTCGCGTCGAGCGGGTCGGGGGCCGAGGTGTTGGTGCGGTCCAGGGTGTACCAGGCGCCGCTCACCGCGACGCCGCCCCGCAGCTCGTACTTGGCGCCGAGCTCGCGGTTGCGGAAGCGCTCGGGCTCCAGCCCCCGCGTGGTGGCGGTGAGCGACGCGAACTGGTCGCCCGAGCTGGGGAGGAACGAGACGCCGTACGAGCCGTAGAGCGAGAGCGACGTCACCGGCTTGTAGACGAGCCCCGCGCGCGGCGACACCATGCGGTCGTCGCGGGTCAGCGCCTGCCCGGTGCGGTTGTTGACGTAGCGCAGGTCGAAGCGGTCGTAGCGCACGCCGACGACGGCCTGCAGCTGCTCGGTGAGCGCGACCTGGTCCTGCACCAGCGCCCCGGCCACGCGCGTGTCGACGTTCGCGTCGGCGTCGGTGGCGCTCGGGCGGAAGGCGACCGCGACGCGCGTGGTCGGGTCGGCGAACGGGACCAGCGTCGAGGTGGCGGTGCCGCCGCCGAAGTAGCCGGTGCGGCGGACGTTGTCGGAGAGCTGGCGCCCGACCTCGCCGGCGACGAGCAGCGTGTGGCGCACGGCGCCCGTGCGGGCCTCGAGCGTCACGTCCGTCTGGTTGAAGACGTTCGTGCGGTCGGTCCCGTTGGCGTAGGCGGAGATGCTGACCTGCGAGCCGGCGGCGTTGACGGCGCCCGGGAAGACGTTCTGGTAGAACTTGTCGTAGCGCTGCCAGCGGGTGCGGTTGCGCACCATCACGCCGCGGCCGGCGTCGTGGTCGATGGTCATCCCCGCCGCGCGCACGAGGATGTCGCTGTAGCTGGAGTCCGGGTTGCCGAAGAACGCCTCGGGGTCGCCGCCCGACGGGACGCCGCGGAACGACGGGACGCCGCGGTCGACGCGGCGCGCGTCCTCGAACTGCTCGTAGCCGAGGCGCACGAGCGTGCGCGCGCCGGCGGCGACGGCGACGGTCGGGTTGACGCCGAAGCGGCGCGCGCTGCCGAAGTCGCGGAACGTCTCGGCGCGCTCCATCATCCCGTTGACGCGGAGCGCCACGCGGCCGAAGCCCTGCCCGACGTCGAGCGCGCCGCGGCGCTGCTCGAACGCGCCCCCGGTGAGGGTGAGCGTGCGCACCGGCGCCCACTGCGCCTGCTTGGAGACGCGGTTGATCACGCCGCCGCCGCCGCCGCGCCCGAAGACGAGGGCGTTGGGCCCCTTCAGCGCCTCGACGCGCTCGACGTTGTACAGGTCGCGGAAGTACTGCGCGTCGTCGCGCAGCCCGTCGACGAAGAAGTCGGCGGTGGAGCTGTTGCCACGGATGGTCGGCGCGTCGCGGTGCCCCTCCCCCTGCCCCATCGTGACGCCGGGGACGTAGCGGACGACGTCGCCCATCGACTGCATGGCCTGGTCGGCGATGAGGTCGCGGGTGACCACGCTGACGGCCTGCGGGACGTCGCGGAGCGGGGTGTCGGTGCGGGTCGCCGAGGCGGTGCGGGCGACGCCGTAGCCCTTGCGCGGCGTCGAGGCGGCGGCGCGGACGACGACCCGGTCGAGCTTCCGCCCGCGGGTGGAGTCGGCCGCGCTGTCGGCGGCAGGCGTCGGCGCCTGGGCGGCGAGGACGGCGGGGGCCGCGAGGGCGGCGAACGACGCGACGGCGAGCTTGCGCACGGACGGTGAGGGCGGGTGGAATCCCGAACGACGGACTCGGAATGGCCGGGATCTTATGCCGTCACCCGAATCCCGTCAATCGCGTTCGGGATTCATTTTCGCCGCCGCCGCGCTACCTTGGCGCCACCACCACCCGCCCCCCGACCGATGCCCTACCTCCCGCTGCGCGGCCTCCCCGCCCGCCCCGCGGCCGCGCTGGCCGACGCCTGGCTCGAGCGACTCGCCGACCGGCTGCACGCCCCCGACGCCCAGACGGCCGACGCCCGCGCGGTCATCTGCCGCGACACCCTCGCCGAGCTGCTGTACCCCGGGCTCGGGACCGACGTCGAGGGGGCGATGCGCGACGAGCGGCTGCCGGTCGGGACCCGCCTCGCCCTGGCGACGCTCGATCCGCGCAACGTGACGCTGGAGCCCGAGTACTACGCCGACTGCGACGACGCCCGCTTCCAGCCGGTGAAGCCGCTGCTCTGGCTCTGGTACTCCTTCGACCGCACCCCGCTCGGCGGGCAGCACGTCGACCTCGGGGTGCGGCTGCGCCGGCTGCTGGCGCCGCTGATCTTCAAGCGCTGCGGCGAGCGCTTCAAGTGCTTCCAGCACGTCGAGTTCAGCTTCGGCTACAACATGGAGGTCGGCGACGACGTGGTCGTGCACCGCCACGTCCTGCTCGACGACCGCGGCGGGATCCTGCTCGGGAACAAGGTCTCGATCTCCGACTACGCCAACGTCTACAGCCACACGCACAGCATCGTCGAGCAGGCCGACGTGACGAACGTCCAGACGGTGCTCGGCGACGGGGTGCGCATCACCTACCACGCGACGGTGCTGGCCGGCGTGCACGTCGGCGAGCAGGGGATGGTCGGCGCGGCGGCGGTGGCGACCAAGGACGTGCGGCCGTACCACGTCAACGTCGGGATCCCGGCCAAGAGCATCGTCGTGAAGCCGAACGCGCCGCGCGAGGAGGCGTGGGTGTCGGCGGCGGCGCGGGAGAAGGCGAAGGAGGGGTGAGGATCGAGGAATGAGCGTCGAGCGGTGAGCGTCGAGCGTCGAGGAGGCTCCTCGCGGCGGGAGGAGCGGTCCCCGCCGCGGGGCGCTGCCGACGCTCGACGCTCGACGCTCCGCGCTCACACCACCCGCAGCACGTCCTCGAGCGGGCCGGCGTCGCCGCCGCCCAGCAGGTGCAGCACGTGGTCGAGCGCCTCGCGCTCGCGCGGCCACACGAATCGCGCGCGCGCCTCCCCGGGAGACAGCCAGGCGAAGGCGCCGTGCTCGGGGCCCAGCGCGGGGGCGTCGGGGGCGTCCACGAAGGCGCAGAACGCGACGGCCAGCTGCACGACGCCCATCCCGTGCAGGTAGAACGCCTGCGTGGTGACGTTGTAGAGCCGCGCGACGCGCAGCCCGGTCTCCTCCGCGACCTCGCGCAGCGCGGCCTGCTCGGGGCGCTCCCCCGGCTCGATGCGCCCGTGCACGGCCTCCCAGGCCAGCGGGCAGCGGGTGCCGGCGGCGGCGCGCTGCAGGACGAGCACGCGCCAGCCGTCGGCGCGCGGGCACACGACGTAGACGTCGACGACGCCGACGCGCAGTTCGGGGTAGTCGCTCACGGCCGAAAGGTGCGCGCCCGCCCATCGGCGCTCAAGCCGGCGGCGGCGCGGGCGCGCGCGGGCGGCAGCGCGCGACGGGCGGCAGCAGCTCGAACGTCCCGTCCAGGTCGGGCAGCGCCCCGACGTCGCCGCGCCCGGGCCGCCGCCGTCGCTCGGCGGCCAGCGCCGGGTCGACCGCGTCGGCCGCCTCGAGCGCCGTCACGGTCGGCGGGTCGAGGACGCGCAGCAGCTCCTCGACGCTGGTCGCGCCGCCGCGCACCGCGGCCGCCCCGCTCTCCCACAGCGTCGCCATCCCGCGCGCCCGCGCCGCGGGGGCGCCGGCCGGCGCGTCGGG
>NZ_JARGEK010000331.1 GCF_029211165.1 Roseisolibacter sp. H3M3-2 | reverse complement strand
CCCGCCGCCGAGCGAGTCGACGCCGCCGACGCCGCAGGCCGCGCCGCCCCCGCCGCCGCGCCGACGCCCGCGCGCGCGGACCACCGCTGGCGACGGGCCGCGCACGCGCGCACGTTTGCGCGATGCCACGACTCCGCCCCCTCGCCGTCGCCGCCGCGTTCCTGCTGGCCGCCGCGCCCGCCGCGCCCGCGCCGGCGCAGCTCGCGCCCGTGGAGGCGACGTCGCTCCTCGGCGCGCCGCTCCGCCGCCCGACGCTGACCGCCGAGACGCGCGCGCGCATGGAGGCGCAGCTCGACTCCGCGCGCGCGCAGCTCGCCGCGAACCCGAAGAGCGCCGACGCCCGCATCTGGGTCGCGCGCCGCCTGGGCTACCTCGGCCGCTTCCGCGAGGCGCTCACCGAGCTGACGACGGGGATCGCCGAGCACCCGTCCGACCCGCGCATGTACCGGCACCGCGGGCACCGCTACCTCACGGTGCGCGACCTGCCGCGCGCCGCCGCGGACCTCGAGCGCGCGGCGACGCTGATGCGCGGGCGCCCCGACGAGGTGGAGCCCGACGGCCAGCCCAACGCGCGCAACACGCCGATCGGCACGCTGCAGTCGAACGTGTGGTACCACCTCGCGCTCGCGCGCTACCTCCAGCACGACGACGCGAAGGCGCTGCAGGCCGCGCGCTCCGGGCTCGCCGTGTCGGGGAACCCCGACAAGCTCGTGTCGCAGACGTACTGGACGTACCTGATCCTGCGGCGCATGGGGCGCGACGCGGAGGCGCGCGCGGCGCTGCAGCCGATCCGCCGCGACCTGGACGTGATCGAGAACGGCAGCTACCACCGCCTGCTCCTCCTCTTCAAGGGGGAGATCCCCGCCGACTCGGTGCTCGGCGGGATGGCCAACCCGTCCGACCTGTCGGCGGCCTACGGCGTGGCGGCGTGGCTGGGCCTCGAGGGGCGGCGCGCCGAGTCGGACGCGCTGCGCGCGCGCATCCTGAACAGCGCGCAGTGGCCGTCGTTCGGCTTCCTGGCCGCGGAGGCCGACAGCGCGCGGGCCCGGCGCCGCGGGGGCGCGCCACGCTAGCCCCGCGCTAGTCGCCCGCTCCCGCCCCGTCGAACAGCGCCGCCACGGCGACCGTGAGCGGCGCGTCGGCGCCCGGCGCGCGCCACGCCAGCGTCTCGCGCACGACGTCGGGCGCCTCGCCGATCGCGCGGTGCACCTCGACCGCGCGCGCCCACGGGTCGACCAGCCAGACCTCGCGCACGCCCATCCCGAGGTACGCCCGCACCTTGTAGTCGCGGTCGTACATCCGCGTCGACGGGCTCAGGACCTCGACCGCCAGCCAGCGCTCCGTCATCTCGCTCCACGGCCGGCCGGGGCGGACGTCCGGCCCGGTCACGAGGACGTCCGGGATCAGCAGCGTGGCGACGCCGTGCTGCGCCCCGCCGCCGCCGTACGCGAATCCGAGCCGCCCTCGGCCCAGGTACACGTGGAAGGCGGAGGCGACCTGCGTGACGACCCACTGGTGCGCGCTCCCGGGCATCGCCGTCACCAGCAGCCACCCTTCGAGCAGCTCGTAGCGGTTCCCGTCGTCCGGGAACTGCTCGAGGTCGGCGACCGTGTACCGCGGCAGCGGCAGGGCGATGGTGGCCATGGCCATAGGCTACGTCCTCGGCGAAGGGGCTCGCAACTCGGCATCGCGCACGCTCGCGCAGCGGCGTGGCCACCCCCGCGTCGCCGCGACGCGTCCCGGCGCAGGGGAACGCGCCGGCCCCGCTCGCCTTGACGCCGCCGCCGCGCCGGGCGAGCGTGCGCGCATGGCCACCGCCCCCGTGCCTGCACCCGCCGACGTGAACGTCCGCGCGCTCGACGCGGCGGAGGCGCGCGCCCGCGTCGCCGAGCTGTCGGACGTGCTGCTCGACTGCGTGGAGGGCGGCGCCTCCGTGAGCTTCATGGCCCCGCTCACCCGCGCGCGCGCCGACGCGTTCTGGCACGGCGTGGCCGACGGCGTGGAGGCCGCGGACCGCGTGCTGCTGGCCGCGGAGGACGGCGGCCGGCTCGTGGGCACCGTGCAGGTCGTGTTCGCGTGGCCGGAGAACCAGCCGCACCGCGGCGACGTCGCCAAGATGCTCGTCGCGCGCGCCGCGCGCCGCCGCGGCGTCGGCGAGCGTCTCATGCGCGCCGCCGAGGACGCGGCGCGCGCCGCCGGGCGCACGCTGCTCGTGCTCGACACCGTCACCGGCTCGGACGCCGAGCGGCTGTACGCGCGCCTGGGCTGGGTGCGCGTCGGCTCGGTCCCCGACTACGCGCTCTGGCCCGACGGGCGCCCGTGCGCCACCACCTTCTTCTACCGCCAGCTGGCCCCCACGCCCCCATGGACCACACCCCCGGCTTCCTGAAGATCGTCGACGAGGCGCGCCGCAACGTGCGCGAGATCTCGGTCGCGGACGCGCAGGCGCGGCAGGCCGCCGGCGCGCGGCTCGTCGACGTGCGCGAGGACACCGAGTACGCCGCCGGCCACGCCGCCGGCGCGGAGCACATCGGCAAGGGCGTCATCGAGCGCGACGTCGAGCGGAAGGTGCCGGACGCCGGCGCCGAGCTGCTGCTCTACTGCGGCGGCGGCTTCCGCTCCGCGCTGGCGGCCGACGCGCTGCAGCGCATGGGCTACACGAACGTGTGGTCGGTGGCTGGCGGGTGGCGCGCCTGGCAGGAGGCCGGCGCGCCCGTCGAGGGGCCGCGCTGAGCGGCGCGGCGGCGGTCTCCCCCACCGTCCCGCCGAACGTCCCGCGGCGCCACGCGCCGCGGCTGCAGGCGCTCGGCCGCCTCATGCTGCGGCTCCTGGGGTGGCGCGTCGAGAGCGCGCCCCCCGACCTGCCGAAGATGGTGATCGTCGTCGCGCCGCACACGTCGAACTGGGACTTCCCCGTCGGCGTGGCGGCGATGTTCGCGCTCGACCTCGCGCCGCGCTGGTTCGGGAAGCACACGCTCTTCCGCGGCCCGTTCGGGGCGTGGCTGCGGCGCATCGGCGGGATCCCGGTGCGGCGCCACGGCGGCGGCGCCAGCGGCGGCGAGGGCTCGGTCGAGCAGGTCGTCGCCGCGTTCCGCGCCGCCGACCGCCTCGTGCTCGCGCTGTCGCCCGAGGGGACGCGCGGCCGCGTGGAGCGGTGGAAGTCGGGGTACTACGTGATCGCGCACGCCGCCGGCGTCCCCGTCGTGCCGGCGTGGCTCGACTGGTCGCGGCGCGCGGTCGGCTTCGGCGCGCCGCACGCCGCCGAGGGCGGCGCCGAGGCGACGAGCGCGCGGCTCGCCGCCTCGTTCCACGCCGGGATGGCGCGGCGCCCCGACGCGTTCCGAGCGCCGCGCTAGGAGGGCGCGCTACTCGTAGCGATCGGTCCGCTTCGGGTCCTTGTCGCGGTTCCCCGGCCGCGCCCGCTCGTTCTGGTCGCCGCGCTGGTTGCCGCCCTCCTTGCTGTGGAGCTTGTTCTCGAGCTTCTCCTGGTGCGACGCGTTCTTCGGCACCTCCGCGCGCTGCTTGCTGGCGCCCGTGGTCGCGTGCATCTCGCTCGGCGACTTGCCGTGCTCGCGCGCCTCGCGCGCCGCCGCGCGCTTCTGGTCCGCGTCCCCTTCCATGTTGCGCTGCTGGCCGGCCATCGGCTCCTCCGTGAGTCTGTGGGAGGGCCCCGACTCTCAACATCCGTACCGGCCGCCCTGCCGGCCCGCGGGCGCGCGGCGTAGTGTCCGGCATGCCGCCCGATCCCGATCCGCACGCCGTCCCCGCCTGGCTCATCGGCCGCTGGCGCCTGCTGCGCGCCGACCTCGCGCTCGACTTCGCGCCCGGCGTCTGCATGGACTTCCGCGCCGGCGGCCGCCTCCTCTACTCGTTCTCGGTCGAGGGGCACGAGCAGACGGTGCCGCTCATCTACCAGGTCGAGGGCGACCGGCTGCGCACCGACAACCCCGCCGCCACGCACGCGGTCGAGACGCACTACCACCTCGGCGAGGGGGGCGTGCTGGTGCTCGACTTCTCGGGCGCCCACGCGTGGTTCGTGAAGGAGACGGGGTGAGCGGCGGCGACGCCGCGTTCCACCAGGCGCCGCCGCGCGTCGGCGACCCGTGGGCCAACGACCGCGCGCTGCGCGCGGCGATCACCCGGCTCCTCCCCGCCGACGTGCTGGCCGCCGCGGCGCCCGCGCTGACGCGGATGGGCGCGCGCGCCGGCGGCGACCTGCTGACGCTCGCCAACGCCGCGGAGGCGGCGCCGCCGCGCCACGTCCCGTACGACGCCTGGGGGCGGCTAGTCGACCGCATCGAGGTGAGCGAGGCGTGGCGCGCGCTCGACCGCGCGGGCGCGGAGGAGGGGCTGGTCGCGCTGGCGTACGAGCGCCCGTGGGGCGCGCACTCGCGCGTCGTGCAGATGGCGCTGCTGCAGCTGTTCCACCCGTCGTCGGCGGTCTACAGCTGCCCGCTGGCGATGACCGACGGCGCCGCGCGCTGCCTCGAGCTGCTGGGCGGCGACGACCCGGCGCTGCGCGCCGCGTTCGCGCACCTGACCACGCGCGACCCGGCGGCGTTCTGGACGTCGGGGCAGTGGATGACCGAGCGCGCCGGCGGCTCCGACGTCTCCACGACCGCGACGCGCGCCGAGCCGCGCGACGACGGCACGTTCGCGCTGCACGGCGACAAGTGGTTCACCTCCGCCACCACGTCGCAGATGGCGATGACGCTGGCGCGCCTCCCCGGCGCGCCGCCGGGAAGCGCGGGGCTGTCGCTCTTCCTGGTGCCGCTGGCGCGCGACGCCGACGGGCGGCTGCCGGGGATCGTCGTGCACCGGCTCAAGGAGAAGCTGGGGACGCGCGCGCTGCCGACGGCCGAGCTGACGCTGGCCGGCGCGCCGGCGCGGCTGGTCGGCGGGGCGGGGCACGGCGTGCGCAAGATCGCGTCGCTGTTCAACGTCACGCGCGTCTGGAACGCCGCCTGCGCCGCCGGCGGGATGCGGCGCGCGTCGGCGCTCGCGCGCGACTACGCCGAGCGGCGCGTCGCGTTCGGGAAGCCGCTGCGCGCGCACCCGCTGCACGCCGAGACGCTGGCCGCGCTCGAGGTCGAGGGGCGCGGCGCGCTGCAGCTCGTGCTGCACGTGGCGGCGCTGCTCGGCCGCGATGAGTGCGGCACCGCCACCGACGGCGAGCGCGCGGCGCTCCGCCTGCTCACCCCCGTGGCCAAGCTGCTGACCGGGAAGCAGGCGGTGGCCGTCGCCAGCGAGGCGCTGGAGGCGTTCGGCGGGGCGGGGTACGTCGAGGACACGGGGCTCCCGCGGCTGCTGCGCGACGCGCAGGTGCTGGCGATCTGGGAGGGGACGACCAACGTGCTCGCCCTCGACGTGCTGCGCGCCATCGAGCGCGAGGACGCGCTGGCGCCGCACCTCGCCGACCTGCACGCGCGGCTGAGCGCCGTGCGCGACGACGCACTCGCGCCCACGGCGCAGCTGCTGCACGCCGCGCTGG
>NZ_JARGEK010000330.1 GCF_029211165.1 Roseisolibacter sp. H3M3-2 | reverse complement strand
CAAGGAGTTGAGACCACGATTTGTCTTCCTAAGACCGCTTGGCCTCCGACTTCCCGGCGTCGCCGCGCGACGCGCGCCACGCGCTGGCCAGCGCGCTGCAGAAGGCCGACCGCGCGCTGGCCGACAGCCAGCCGCTGCGCGCCGCGTCGCCCGCCGCGCCCCCCGCGCCGCCGGCGGCCGAGCCCCCGGAACCGCGCCGCGGCTCCGCCACCGAGTGGCGCGAGTCGCAGAAGCTGGCCGAGCGCGAGTGGAAGGAGCACCTGCGCGAGCAGCGCCGCGAGTGGCGCGATCGCCGCCAGGAGCAGCGCGAGCACTTCAAGGACCAGCTGCGCGACCAGCGCGACCAGTTCAAGGAGCAGGTCCGGCTCGACGTCTCCCTCGGGCGCGCGGGGCCGCCGGTGTCGCTGTCGCGCGGCGAGGTCCCGGGCAACGCGCCGCTCGGCGGGATGCCCGGCATGCCGGGGATGGCGCCGGCCCGCATGCCGCTCGGGATCCCGCCGCTGGCGGGGCCGCACGCGGGCGCGGCCTGGGGCGGCGCGATGGGGCACGAGCTCCCGCTCGACCGGCGCGCGGAGCTGTTCCGCCGCAAGGCGAAGAGCACGCTCCTGCTGCTGCTGTTCCTGACGATCGTCAACGGTCTGCACCTCTTCCTGCCGCCGTGGGTGCTGATCGTCGGCTTCTTCTCGGTGCGCGACCTGCGGCGGCGCTGGCGCCCGCTGCGCGACGAGGGGCTGGTCTTCTCCGAACTGCTGCTCGAGGGGACGCAGGCCGCGGTCGCCGGGGCGCAGGTGCGCCCGGTGCGGCGCGCCGGCCGGACGCTGGAGCAGCGCGCGCGCCGCTTCCGGCGCCGCGTCAAGCAGTTCGCCGCGTTCGCGCTGGTCGGCCTCGGCGGACTCCTGCTCGCCGCGTCGTCGGGCGAGGAGGGGTTCTTCGCGGTCATGATGCTCGGGTTCTTCCTCGCGCTGCTCGCCGGCGTCGGCGCGCTGCGCAACGGGCGCCACGTCTCGCGCGCCGGGATGCGGTGGCGCGACGCCATGCAGCACGACTGGGAGGAGCGCGTCGCCGCGCTCCAGCCGCGCCCGCGCGAGGAGGTGCTGGCCGAGGAGGCGCGGCGCCTCGCCAGCGCGTCCGTCCTCCAGGGGCCGTACGGCGCCGCGCTGCAGGGGGCGCTCGACGATCGCCTGGTGGTGCGCGAGACGATGGCCAAGCTGTCCGAGGCCGACCGCGCGCTCATCCCCGACGTGCGCCCGACGGTCGACGCGCTCGTCGACCGCGTCGCGGGGCTCGTGCAGTCGCTGTCGCGCCTCGAGGGGGACGTCCGCCCGGGTCAGGTCGAGGAGCTGGACGCGCGGCTGGCGCAGGCGCGCCGCGAGCCCGCGGGCGCCCCAGACCGCGACCGCAAGGTCGCGCTGCTGGAGCGGCAGCGCGCGTCGATCGCCGACCTCGCGCAGCGTCGCGCGGCGATGGTCGCGCAGCTGGAGAGCGCGCAGCTGGTCCTGCAGAACATGAAGTTCGACCTGCTCAAGCTGCGCGCGTCGGGCGTCGGCGCGCTCGCCGAGGTGACGACGGCGACGCAGGAGGCGCGGGCGCTGTCGCGCGACATCCAGTACGCGCTCGAGGCGGCGGCCGAGGTGCGGTCGCGCTGACCGCCGCGTGGGCGGCGGCGGCGCCGGCCCTTGCCGGTCGGCCGGATCGGCGGGAGGTTCGGGCAGCGCCCCCGCCGCCCGGGCGGGGGCCGGACCCGCCAGTCCCCTCCCCGGATGTCCGCTCCCCGCCTCGGCGCCGCGTTCCTCGCGGCCGCCCTCCTCGCCGCCTGCGCCGACGACGCGCGCGCCCCGCTCGCCCCCGACGACTCCGCCCCGCGCCTCGCCGCCTCCCCCGGGCAGGAGCGGCAGGCCGCGAAGACCTCCCTCGAGCTGATCGAGGACGACTGGGAGGGCGGGGCGCTCGACCGCGACAACGCGAACCGCTACCGCGCCTACGCCCTGATGGCGCCCGAGAAGCTGCCGTCCAAGTACCGCAGCGCCGCGCGCGGCAAGGACGCGACGCCGTCGATGGTCGAGATGGCCCGCGACTGGTCCGCGCTCTCGGAGCCGACCAAGAAGGAGATCCGCGACCTCCGCGCGAACGGCTTCGGCAACCTGCAGCGCACGAAGGAGACGACGCACTTCGTGCTGCACTACACGACGCAGGGCGACTGGGGCGTCCCGTCGCGCGACGCCGACCGCAACGGCACCCCCGACTTCATCGACGTCGCCGCCGAGAGCTGGGAGCACATCTGGCAGCGCGAGATCGTGCAGCTCGGCTACCGCGCGCCCAAGTTCACCACCGACCACGCGGGCAACCCGTCGCAGAAGTTCCACGTGTACTACCGCGACCTGCCGTACTACGGCTACTGCGTCCCGGAGAACGTCGAGCTGGAGTCGGCGTCGCCGGTGCCGGTCGGCACCGCGTCGGGGTGGATCGTCATCGAGAACGACTTCTACGGCTTCCCGGCGAACGACGAGGACGTGACCGGGACCGAGGTGATCCGCAGCGGCGCGCTGAAGGTCACGCAGGCGCACGAGTTCATGCACGCGCTCCAGTTCAACACGAACATCTACGCGTCGCGCTGGATGTACGAGGCGCACGCGACGTGGGCCGAGGACGCGGTGTACGACGGCGTCAACGACTGGCGCGGCTACGTGAACTCGTTCTTCCGCACGCCGGACCTGCCGCTCACCGCGCGCAACCCGTACGGCGGCGCGTTCTTCATGCAGTGGGTGACCGACCGCGGCGGCGTCGACCTCGCCCGCCGCATCCTCGAGGCGACGCGCACGCAGTCGTTCGCCGACGCGCTCCAGTCGCTCGCGCTGGGCGGCAGCTGGGCGGGGATCGCCGCCTTCGCGCCCGCGCAGCCGACGCTCGGCGTCGCCGACTACGCGACCGGCACGTCGGTCGTCCCCAACCCGCGCACCGCGCTGCTGCTGCGCGCCACGCACGACGCCTACCCGGTGAGCGTCGCCGTGCCGGCGGCCACCAAGCAGGTCGCCAACGGCGCGCCGTGGGGGCAGGGCGCGAACTACGTCGAGTTCCTCCCGACGGGCGCCGACGGCACGCTGACGCTCACCGTCGACGGCGCCGACGGCTACGCCTGGCGCGCCTACGCGATCGTGACGGCCAAGACGGGCGGGACCACGACCGTGCCGATCGCGCTCGACGGGGCGTCGGCGGGGACGGCGACGATCCGCGGCTTCGGGCGCACGGCGGCGAAGGTCACGCTCGCGGTGACGATCGCCGACGCGAAGGGGGTGCAGGTGCCGTTCGCCTACGGCGCGACCCTCGGCGGCGCCGTCGCCAACTGACGCGGCATCCGGCGCGGTGGGCGGGCGCTCGCGTGGCCCGCCTACCGCACCCCGCCGCGCGCCCGCGCCAGCGCCAGGTACTCGGCGGTCGGCAGCGCGGGCGCGAACGAGCCGGCCACGCGCTCCAGCGTGCGGAGCGCCGCCTCGCGCGACGCGTCCCGCCGCCACGCCATGTACGCGAAGGTGAGCCCGCGCGCCGAGTCGTCGCGCACCAGCACCCACGCCGGGCGGCGGGCCATGTTCGCCTCGTACGTCCCGGTGCCGACGGCGACCGCGTCGCCGCCGGCGTCGGCTTCCCACGTCAGCCCTTCGACCCCGAGCGCCACGGTGCGCAGCGCACGATCGGCCGCCTCGGCGCGCGTCGTCGGCGTCCAGGCGGCCACCACCAGCCGCTCCGCGTACGGGGTGGTCGACCCCATGTACTGCGGCGAGCCGGGGACCCGGCCGAACGCGAACAGCGCGAGGCCGTCGCGCTCCTCCGGCTCGCGGTCGGCGAGGCGCCGCGGCACCGCGACGTGTCCCAGCTCGCGCAGCGCGCGCCGCGTCGCCGAGGCGCCGCGCATCCGGCTCGCGCCGTACCACGCGGTCGAGGCGAGCAGCGCGATGAGCAGGATGCGCACGGGGCCTCAGAGCCGGGCGGACAGCAGCGCGCCGATCTCGGCGTCGCCGAACATCCCGGCCGAGCGCTGCCCCCACGCGCCGCGCAGCCGGAGCACGCCGCCCTCGAAGGTCAGCGCCATCGCCGAGGTGTCGGCGACGTTCGCGATCGCGACCTCGCGCAGCCCCTCGCGCACGGCCTCGCGTCCCAGCGCGTCGCGGCAGACCACGCGCAGCGCCATCGCCACTCGGTGGCAGGCGGAGTACTCCAGCAACGAGAGCGCCTCGGCGTCGTCGGCGAAGGTGTCCCAGTCGACGGCGTACGGGATCGCGCGGCCGCAGATGTCCGCCAGCTCGCGCTCGCGCTCGGGGAGGATGGTCTGCTGCAGCTCCAGGATGCGGCGGCGTTCGGCGAGGCCCATGGCAAGCTCCGGTGCGTCGGGTAGGGGAGGGGTGGCGAGCGTCGGCAACCTGCGCGGCCGCGGTCACGCGCCCGTCACCGCGGGCGACACCGCGCGCGGCGGCCGGGGTGATCGCGGGGTGATCGCCGCCCTCCATGGTTTCCCGCCATGAGCCATCCCTTCGACGACCGCGACGCCGCCGACCGGGCCTACGACGCGCGCATCCGCCGGCTGCGCGCCGACGAGATCTCGCGCCGGACCGGGCGCCCCGCCGACGAGATCCTCGCCGGGTGGGACGCGGAGGACGCCGCCTTCGCGCGCCGGCTGTCGGTCTGGGGGCGGCAGGCTGACCCCGACGACGCGACGCTCGGTCCGCACTTCCGGGTCACGTCGGAGATGCGCGGCGAGACGATCCACTACGTCGAGACCGACGAGGCGGGGGCGGTCGTCCGCCAGACCAGCGTGCCGTTCTTTTGGACGGCCGGCTACGAGATCCACGTCGACGGGCTGCGGTACTGGTGGCACCCCGCGCGCCGCGTCGAGAGCGCGATGAGCGACGCCGAGCGCCGCGCGGTGGTCGCGCGCATCGTCGCGTGGGCTCGGCGCGAGCAGGGGGTGGCGCTCGTGGTGCGCGGCGACGGGGAGGGCTGACCGCGTGCGCCCCGTCTCCTGGCCCGCGACGATCGGCGTCGCCCTGCTCACCGCCCCCGCGGCGTGCCTCGCCGCCGGCTACGTCGCGTCGCGCTACGCCAGCTGGTACGCCTGGTCGCAGCGCGAGGGCGCGGCCGGCTACGCCGTCATCGCGTGGGCGCTGCTCGGGCTCGTGGCCGGCGCGGTGCTCGGCGGCGTGGTGGCGCGCGTCTTCGGGGCGGCGCTCGGCGGGGGCTTCGTGCGTCCGCTCGGGGGCGCGCTGGCGGGCGTGCTCCTGCTCGCGGGGACGGCGTTCGGGCTCGGACGCCTCGGCGCCGACCCGCCGCCGCGCCTCGACGGCGAGCGGCTGCACCTCCAGGTCGAGCTGCGCTGGCCGGCCGACCGCCGAGAGTCCCCCGCCGCCCCGCCCGGCGGCGTCTCGCGCGTGGTGTACGAGCGCGCCGCGCTCCTCGGCGGCGGGCGCCGGCGGGCGCGCGCGCGCGCGCTGTGGGTCGAGGACGCGCG
>NZ_JARGEK010000033.1 GCF_029211165.1 Roseisolibacter sp. H3M3-2 | reverse complement strand
ACGCCGACGTCGGGCGACGCGGGGGGCGGGGCGGACGGCGTGCGCGACGCGCAGCCGGAGGCGAGGGCGACGGCGGCGCCGCGCACCACCGCGCGGGGGAGGAGGGCGGGGGGTCGCACGGGAGGCGGTCGTCGGGGGGAGTGCGCACGGGCATGACGTCCGTGCGCGGGCCCAACGATGCGGTCGCCGCGCGGTCGCGTCAAGCAATCGCGACGCGCCGCGCGCATGAACGGCGCGTCAGCGACGCGCCGGACGCCTCACCGCGGCTCGAGCCGGATCTCGAACAGCGTCGGCCACCACTTGCCGGTCACGAACAGCTTCTTCGTCGTGGTGTCGTACGCGATCCCGTTCAGGACGTCCTCCTTCCCGGTGCGCTGCGACGTCGGCAGGATCCCCTGCAGGTCGACCCAGCCGACGACGCTCCCCGTCGCGGGGTCGATGCGCGCGAGCAGCTCCCCCTGCCAGATGTTGGCGAGGATCTGCCCGTCCACCCATTCGAGCTCGTTGAGCTGCGACACCGGCGAGCCGCCGTCGCGCACCTTGATGACGCGGCGCACCGCGAAGGTGCGCGGGTCGAGCACGCGCAGGCTGTCGCTCCCGTCGCTCATGTAGAGCGCGGTCCCGTCGGTGGTCAGCCCCCACCCCTCGCCGCGGTACGACAGCGTGTCGCGCGGCTGGAAGGTCGCGAGGTCGTACACGAACGCGCGCTGCGACTTCCAGGTGAGCTGGTAGAGGCGCCCGCCGAGCGCGACGCTCCCCTCGCCGAAGTACGGGGCGGGGATCCCGCGCCGCTGCTGCACGAGCCCCGTGCGGTAGTCGACCTTCCGCAGCTCGGAGGTCCCCTCCATCCCCGTCGTCTCGTACATCTGCCCGTCGACGAAGAAGAGCCCCTGCGTGAAGGCGCTGGTGTCGTGCGGGTAGCGCTGCACGACGACGCCGCGCACGGTCGGCGTGCCGGAGGTCGGCGTCGGCGCGGGGGCCGGCGTCGACGGCGTCGCGGGCGCCTGCGCGGTGTCGACGGGGCGCGAGGACTCGCCGCCGCAGGCCGTGGCGAGGATCAGGAGCGCGGAGGCGCGGCGAAGCATGGTCACGGGCGCTTGGCGTCGGCGGCGAGGCGCGCGAGGAGCTCGAGCGCCTGCATGGGAGTCAGATGATCGGGGTCGAGCTGCTGCAGGGCGACGACGACGGGGTGCGGGGGGGGGGGCTCCGCGAAGCCGAACAGCGCCAGCTGATCGGCTGCCGGGCGTCGAGCGTCGAGCGTCGAGCGTCGAGGGGGGCGACGAGGCGCTCGACGCTCGACGCTCGACGCTCCCTCCTCGTTCAGCGCGCTCGCCATCTGCGCCCCCTCCCCCTCGAGCAGCGCCAGCACCTCCTTCGCCCGCGCCAGCACCGGCGCCGGCAGCCCGGCCAGCCGCCCGACCTCGATGCCGTACGAGCGGTCGGCGCCGCCGTCGACGAGGCGGTGCAGGAAGAGCACCTGGTCGCCGACCTCGCGCACCGCGACGGTCATGTTGCGCACCGCGGGGAGCTCGTCGGCCAGCGCCACCAGCTCGTGGTAGTGCGTGGCGAAGATCGTCTTGCAGCCGACGCGGTCGTGCAGGTGCTCGCTCACGCTCCACGCGATCGACACGCCGTCGTACGTCGACGTGCCGCGCCCGATCTCGTCGAGCAGCACGAGCGAGCGGCGGGTGGCGGTGTTGAGGATCGCGCTCGTCTCGGTCATCTCGACCATGAAGGTCGACTGCCCGCGCACGAGGTTGTCGCTGGCGCCGACGCGCGTGAACAGCCGGTCGACGAGGCCGAGCGTCGCGCGCGTCGCCGGCACGAAGCTCCCCACCTGCGCCATGAGCTGGATCAGCCCGACCTGGCGCAGGATGGTGCTCTTGCCGGCCATGTTCGGGCCGGTGAGGATGACGAGGCGCGACTCCTCGACGAGGCGCACGTCGTTGGGGATGAACTTCTCGCGCGCCATCATCCGCTCGACCACCGGGTGGCGGCCGCCGACGACGTCGAGGTCGAAGCCGTCGGTGAGCAGCGGGCGCACGTACCCCTCGCGCTCCGCGACCTCGGCGAGCGCCGCCAGCACGTCGAGCTCCGCCAGCCGCGCCGCGACCGCCTGCAGCCGCGCCACCTCGCCGCCGGCCCGCGTGCGCAGCGCCTCGAACAGCGCCCGCTCGCGCGCCTCGATCCGCTCGGCGGCGCCCAGCACCTTCTCCTCGTACTCCTTGAGCGCGGGGGTGACGTAGCGCTCCCCGCCGCTGAGCGTCTGCCGCCGCTGGTAGTCGGCGGGAACCCGCTCGCGGTGCGCGTTGGAGATCTCGAGGTAGTAGCCGAAGACCCTGTTGAAGCCGACCTTCAGCGACTGGATCCCGGTGCGCGCGCGCTCGGCGGCCTGGATCTCGGCGATGGAATCCTTGCCGCCGTCGCGCAGCGCGCACAGGTCGTCGAGCTCGGGGTCGTGCCCGGGCGCGATGGTGGGCTCGTCGCCGAGCTGCAGCGGCGGGCGGGCGACGAGGGCCTCCGTGATCGCTGAGCACAGCGTGCCGCAGTCGTCCCAGCGCGCGGCGACGTCGGCGAGGCGGCCGAGCGTCGAGCGTGGAGCGTCGAGCGTCGAGGGAGTCCGCTCGACGCTCGACGCTCCACGCTCGACGCTCATGAGGCGCTTCAGCGCCTCCGCGACCGCCGGCAGTCGCCCCAGCGAATCCCCCAGCGCCCGCAGCTCGCGCGGCGTCGCGCGCCCCGCCGCGGCCTTGGACGCGAGCCGCTCCACGTCGCGCACGCCGTCCAGCGCCTCGCGCAGCTGCTCGCGCGCCAGCGCGTCGGCGGCGATCGCCGAGACGGCGTCGAGGCGGGCGTCGATCGCGTCCTTCCCGACCAGCGGCGCGAGCAGCCACTGGCGGAGCAGGCGCGCGCCCATCGGCGTCTGCGTGCGGTCGAGGACCCCGAGCAGCGTCCCCGCGCGGTCGCCGTCGGCGCCGGGGCGCAGCGACTCGACCAGCTCGAGGTTGCGGCGCGTCATCTCGTCGAGCGGCATCGTGCCGCCCGCGCGCTCGACGGCGGGGCGCTGCAGGTGCGGGAGCCCGCCGGGCTGCAGCTCGCGCAGGTAGCGCAGCAGCGCCCCCGCCGCGCCGACGGCCGGCGCGTCCTCGGCGCCGAGCCCGAACCCCTCGAGCGAGTGCACGGCGAACTGCCGCCGCAGGTCGTCGCCGGCCAGCGACGGGTCGAACTCCCACGCCTCGCGCTCGGTCACGAGCACGCCGTCGAGCGCGCCGAGCGCGCCCGGGTCGTTCCCCTTCGCCAGCAGCAGCTCGCGCGGGGCGAGGCGGGCGAGCCAGGCGTCGGCGTCGCGGCGCGGCGCGACGGCCACGCGGAACTCGCCGGTCGAGACGTCGGCGGCGGCGATCCCCACCTGCTCGCCGTGCGCGGCCAGCGCGCACAGGAAGTTGTGGCGCGTGCCGTCGAGCAGGTCGTCGGCGAAGGCGGCGCCGGGGGTGATCGTCTCGATCACCTCGCGGCGCACGATCCCCTTGGCGAGCTTCGGGTCCTCGACCTGCTCGCAGATGGCGACGCGGTAGCCGCGCGAGACGAGGCGGCGCAGGTACTCGGCGCACGCCTTGACCGGGATCCCGGCGAGCGGCACCTCGGCGGCGCCGCCGTTGTTGCGGCTGGTGAGGGTGAGGCCGAGGACGCGCGAGGCCAGCTCGGCGTCCTCGTAGAACATCTCGTAGAAGTCCCCTAAGCGAAACCACAGGATCGCCCCCGGGCTCTTCGCCTTCAGGGTGCGCCACTGCGCCATCACCGGGGTGTCCGGGCTTACCGCTACGGCCATGGGCTGCTGACGACCTGCGCCTGATCGAGGTGCCGCTCCCGAGCGGGCGCCGGGCGCGCGGGGGTGTGGAGGGGCCCCAACCCGAAAGATAGCGCGTCCCGGCCCCCCGCCATCCGGCCTGGCCGGGCGGCCACCAGAAAGGCGCCTTTGGGGCTCCCGAAGATAGAGAGAAAGCTCCATCCCTCTTGAACAAAGGAAGGCCGACGCCACCCGCGGGTGGCGGACCGACACGACGTGACGTCCCGACGACGTACTACCCGACCCAATGGCCGGGATCCTACCGCTGAAGTGAGGGGTCGAGGAGCGTCGCGTCGCCGTCTTTACCGGACCAGGCGAGGAGGAGCGAGTGATGGCTGACGAGGAGCGGGGACCCCTCGAGGACCAGGACGGCCCGATGATGACGCTGATCGAGTTCGCCCGCGCGTGGGGCTACCGGACATATGCCGAGGCGCTCAACGCGTTGATCGCCGGCGAGATCCCGGCACGACGCATCCGGGGACGCTGGTACGTCACGCGGACCGATGCGGACCGGCTGCTGCTGCACCGTCATGGCGGGGCCCCGCGGTGACCACAGCGACCAGCAAGCGGAGCACACGCGTTCGCCTGTCGCCGTGGGGGCGACACGTCCTGCAGCTCGTCGTCGAGGAGTGCGACACCCCGGTGCTGACGACAGCGCGGATCGCGGCGATCGCCACCGAGTACGGCCTCGACGCCGCGCGGGTCGAGTACCTCGTCGAGCGCGAGCTAGTACCGCTCGGGTGGGTCCGCCGGGAGTAGTCAGCGATCGAGGGGAGCCGGGCACCACCGGTAACGGTGGACGTCGACAAGCTGGTAAGCGCGCCGCCCGGGCGCGCCCCAGCGCCGGAGCACCGGTCACCGGGGGAGAGGCTGCCTTGCGCCCCGCGCATCACGAGCGCGCCTCCCGGTGGGCCACCGGGGCTCGGCGACTAGTTCGGAGGGTTCCGGGGCCACAGCGGGGGGTGGTGCTGGAGGGACGAGAGCGCGTGCTGGTGAAGGTGACCATGACGCACAACGGGATCACGAACGTGGCCACGAGCTAGACGATGAACAGCACGCAGGAGGACCGCGTCGGCGAGGTACGCGCGGCGATCGCGGCATGGGCCGCAGACCGAGCCCAATTCGCCTGGTGGGTGACCGCCTCACGCTTGGGGCGCGCCCAGGACGACTACGTCCGCCGCGCGATGGAGTGCCTCGTTGAGATGGCTGCGTCGCGCGCCGGCGGACCAGTCCCGTACGTGTACGTCGTCGAGCACGGCGACATGTTCGGGCGGCCCCACGGACACGTGCTGCTCGGCGGAGCCCCAGGCCTAACGCAGTCGTGGCTCGAGCGCGCCCTCGGCAAGACGTGGGACGTGCGCGCCGAGGCGTACCGTCCGGCGGGCGGAGCCGAGACATACGTAGTCAAGCAGCTGGCCCGAGACGACTTCGAGTGGTCCTTCTGGTTCCCCGAGCCCCCGCCGGCCACACCGACACGCCCACCCCGCGGGCATCGTGGCGGTCGCGATCGTCGCCACCCCCGACGTCGAGGACGCGCGCGCGGAGGGTAAACACCTTAGCAACTGCGGATTCCGGCGCACCGGGACGCTCCAGCCGTCCGGGCGGGTGCCGCCGTTAACCAGCACTGGTCCTCGACTCCCCCGGGGGGTGCGACCGGAAAAGTTACGTGCGAACCCGAAGTGCCCCCGGGGCAGAACGCCTTTCCCGCGCACGACTTGGTCAGCGCCGTGGCGACCTCGGAGTGCAAGATGACAGGCAGATCGGCGATGACCACTGCAAAACCCGTTGCCGGGGCTCTCGCACGATCAACGCACCGCCGCAGTGGCGCGAGACGACGGCAACCCCGCGTAGGCGGCGCAAACTTGTCGACGGCGTTGCAGGTTGTTGCGTGTTTTTGGGGGCTACGGGGGCGCCCGAGGCGCGCCGGAACACGCCGGCGCACCGACCGACTCAAGGCGCCTGCCCCAGACCAGCCGGCCCGTCGCGTACAACCAACAGCGTCGACTGGAGTAAGAGTGCGGCGACCACCAGCGCAACCGAACGGTGCCCGCTGGGTGGGCTCACTGGGGGCGCCGGCTAAAGTGGCGTTGCACCTGTCGGGCGGCGGCCGCGCAGAACGGCCCGTTGCCCGGGATTGATTCGGAGCGCACCTTCTTGCATCGGTCGCTTGGTCGCCGCGACGCCGCGGCTCAGCATTCGTTCTCGGCCCCGGAGCCGGATGATCTCTCCGCGTCGCCTCGCCGCAGTCGCTGCACTCGTCCCCGCCGCGGCGCACACCCAGGTCGTGCGCGGCCGCACGCTCGACGTCGCCGGCGCGCCGCTGGCGAGCGCTGTTGTCGCACTGGTCGACGCATCGGGGCGGAGCGTGGGCGGCACGCTCTCGGGCGACGACGGCGGCTTCGTGCTCCGCGCCCCCGCTGCCGGCACCTGGCGCGTGCGCGCGGAGCGCGTGGGCCAGCGGACCGCGCTCTCGGAACCGCTCGCGCTGGCGGCCGGCGACACGGCGAGGGTCGTCCTCACCCTCGCGCGCGCCCAGCGGCTCGCCGCCGTGCGGGTGAACGCGCGCGAGCGCTGCCGCGTGCGCCCCGAGGAGGGCTCGCGCGCCGCCGAACTGTGGACGGGCGTGCGGCAGGCGCTGGAGGGGGCGGCGCTGGCGATGGACACGCGGCGCGTCCCCTTCTCCCTCGAGCGAGTCGAGCGCACCCTCGACGGCGACGGCGTCGCGCTGCTCGGGGAGCTGCGCACGATCGACCCGACCGGCGTCCGCCTGTTCGAGAGCGCCGACCCGGCGGAGCTGCAGCGGAGCGGCTGGGTGCGCTCGGCGACCGACACCGTCGGCATGATCGAGTTCCACGGCCCCGACGCGCGCACGCTGGTGAGCGACGCGTTCGTCGAGTCGCACTGCATGCGCGTGGTCGCCGCGCCGCCCGAGCGGGGGGCGCAGCTCGGCCTCGCCTTCGAGCCCGTGCGGCGCGGTGGCCGCCCGGTCCCCGACATCCGCGGCACGCTCTGGCTCGACGGCCCGACGGGCGAACTGCGCGAGCTGGAGTTCGCCTACGTCGGCCTCGGCGAGATGCTGCAGCGCCACGCCCCGGGCGGCCGCGTGGGCTTCGGGCGCCTCCCGACCGGCACCTGGTTCGTCGACGGGTGGCGGCTGCGCATGCCCGCCTACGAGGAGGGCTTGGAGCGCGGCACCTACGACTACGCCGGCATGCGCGAGGTCGGCGGGCGCACGCTCCTCGAGGGCGACCTGCCCGAGGTGCCGCCTAACGTCGCGCGGATCGTCGGCCTCGTCACCGACAGCACGACCGGGCACTTCCCCGTGATCGGCGCCCGCGTCGAGGCCGAGGGGACCGGCTACGCGTCGATCACCGACATCTACGGCAACTTCCGCATGGAGCTGCCGGCGCACGACTCGGTGCGCCTGCGCATCGCGCATCCGCGCCTCGCCGCCCTCGGCGTGCCGGCGCGGGTGGGCGTGCCCGTCGCCCTCGGGCGGGAGTCGATGCTGACGGTCGGCCTGCCCTCGGGGGCGACGGTGCGCCGCGCGCTCTGCGGCGCGCTGGCCGACAGCGCGGGCGCGGTGGTCACCGGCGCGCTGTGGGACGTCCGCCGCGTCGGCTACCGCACGGTGCTCGACTATTCCCGTCCGCTCCGGGCGCGCGACGTGTCGGTGACGTGGCCGAAGGACGGCGGGACCGAGTGGGCGATCTCGACGCCGCTGGAGTCGCGTCGGACCGTGACCGACGCCCGCGGGCATTTCCACGTCTGCGGCGTCCCGCCGAACACGCGCGTGCGCGTCGTCGCGGTCGACCCGTGGTACGTCGCCACGCAGCCGTTCGGCGTCTCGGTGCTCGAGATGGGGCGGCAGTCGTCGCAGTCGGATCCGGAGCGAGAGCAGGGCCCAGCGCCGATCTCGGTGCCGGTGCCCGGGCGGGTCCCACCACGGCCGTAACTAGAGCGACGGCAACGTCGGACGAGGGCAGGGTGCCGAGATGCGCATGACCGTAGTCAGCCGTTAGAACGTCTGCTTGCTCTAGGGCGGCCGCGAGCGCGCGCAACGACTACGCGGACCGCCGCCGGCCCCTGAGGCATCCGTCCATTGGCGCCGGCCGGCCGCGCCTCGCTCGACGTGAGACGCGGCGGCCAGCGGCGGCCAGCGGCGTCCGCTGGGGCGCGACCCGGGCACGCTGCCCGGCACGACGGGGGAGCTGCAGTGTGCGCCACAGTCGATCCCCCATGGCACCCGCGCGGCGGGCGGCGGCCCATGACACCAGCGACGACCCACCGCGCCCTGCTCACCGAGCGGGTCGGGCCGTTCGTCTCCAGCGGGAACGCCACTTGGTGCGCGCGATCACCATGGTGGAGGACCGGGCGACTTTGATGCGGCTCATCCGCGTCCTGGCGTTGCGCAACGCCGACGACCCCTCCACGCCTTCAGCGCTCGCCTGGGCGGAGCGGCCGCGCGCCTGGCTCGTGGCGCCGCCGGTCCTCCCGCCGCCGTACCACGTTGGCGGGGAGCCCGCCAGTGATACGGGTTTGGATACCTGACACGTGCCGGCGAGTGGCCGGTCGGGCGGAGGGGGATAGCCGCCGTGTCGCTCGGCTGCCGCTATCGGGCGGATAGTGGCACAAAACCCAACTCTTGGGTTATCATCGCCCGATGCCAACCATCGTGAAGGAGGACCCCTTCGTCGTGAAAGTGCTGGGTCCGCCCCGAGAGCACCCCCCTCCTCACGTCCACGTGCACGTCGGCAAGACCGGACTGGTAAAGATCCGGCTGGCCCTGCCGGACAACCCACTCAAGGTGTGGGAGGTGCACGGCGGGGTCGACAACGCGACGGTCATTCAGGCCGTGCGGTTAGTAGAGCAACACGAGGCGGCGATCCGCGCCGCATGGGAGAGAATCCATGGCAACTAAGCCCCTGACCGACGAGGAGATCGTCGCACAGATCGCCGAGGCGCGCGGTCGGGCTCAGCACGCCCAAGCGACGGAGCCGCACGCGGCAACGGCGCACTTCGATCCCGCCACCCGCCTGCTCGTGGTCGGGCTCACCAACGGCGCGGGATTCGTGGTTCCGATCGCGCACTTGCCCGAGCTGGCCGACGCGACCGACGCGCAGATCGCCGCGGTCGAGGTCGGGCCGGCGGGCGTGGGCCTGAGCTGGGACGATCTCGACGTAGACCTCACCGTCGCCGGCTTGGCGCGCCTGGTGTTCGGCGACCGCGCGCTCGCGCAGGCCGCGGCAGCACAGGCGGGGAGCGTGCGCAGCGCGGCCAAGGCCGAAGCCGCGCGCGCGAATGGCGCCAAGGGTGGGCGCCCCCGAAAGCCCAGCACGACGAATCCGGAGGACGCGATGCGGTGGCAGCTCGAAGAGGCTGCGCGCTTGGCCGCGCGCGCGGCCGCGGGGCCCCGTCGCCGTCGCTTCTGGTTCCGGCGCCGGGCGGCGGACGTCGAGATCGTGCCGGCCAAGGAGGCGAACGACAGGTCGGTGGTCGCCGCCGAACGCGTGATCGAGCAGGCGCTCGCGAAGGGCACCAAGGTCGTCGTTGTCAAAGGCGGCGTCATCAAGGGTGGCACCAAACGGGTGGTCATGAAGAACACGGCAGAGGCCAAGAACAGGTCAGTGGCCGACCAGCCGGCGAAAGGCCCGAAGAACAGCTGAACGACGCCGAGCCCGCTGCGCACGACCCCAGCCCTCTCTACCGGGCTGGGGTCGTGTTGCTGTGGACATTAGGAGCCGTCGCGTCCCGATATGGACAAAAAGGCTCGTCGACCCCATCTTGGCGTTGTGTGCGATAACTGTCCTTCTCGCACCAAAGCCTAGGGGGCCACACGGCAGAGGCCGCCAAGCCCGCGGACCCGCAGGTCGGAGGGAGCAGACGGTGAGTGCCAGCGCCCCGCACACCCCGGTCGACACCTCGGCGCCGTCGGAGACGGTGTTGCCGGTCCCGGTCTCTTCGGCGACTGGCGGCATCGCCCCGCCCCGACCGCTCTTCCGGGCGGACGAGCTGGCGGTGGCCTACGACTACGCCGATCGCGCGGTGGCGCCGGCGACGCTGCGCGCCTACGCGGCCGACTGGCGGGTGTTCGTCGCCTGGTGTGAGCCCCGGGGGCTCTGCCCCATCCCTGCCCTCCCCGAGACGGTGGCGGTCCACATCGCCGACGAGGCGAAGCGTGGCCGCAAGCCGTCGACCATCGGCCGGCGGCTCGCCGCGATCCGGGCTGCGCACACCGCGGTGCAGCTCGAGCCCCCCACCACGGCCGCCGTCGTCCGGCGCGTCGTGCACGGCATCCGGCGCGAGCACGGGACGCGCGCCGACAAGAAGTCGCCGGCGACCGTCGAGCGCCTGGTGGCGATGACCGCCCACTGCCCGACGACGCTCACCGGGAAGCGCGACCGCGCGCTGCTGTTGCTCGGCTTCGCCGGCGCGTTCCGCCGCAGCGAGCTGGTGGCGCTCGACGTGGCGGACCTGGAGGAGGCAGCCGACGGGCTGCGCGTGCTGGTGCGGCGCGGCAAGACCGACCAGGAGGGCGAGGGCGCCGTGGTGGCGATCGTGCGCGGCCGCGACGCCTGCCCCGTGGCCGCCGTGCGGGCGTGGCTCGCCGCCGCCGGCATTACCGAGGGCGCGGTGTTCCGCCCGGTTAGCAAGGGCGGGCGCGTGCTCGACGGGCGCCTCGCGCCGTTCAGCGTCGCGCGCATCGTGAAGCACTACGCCGAGCGGGCGGGGCTCGACCCCGACGCGTTCGCCGGCCACTCGTTGCGCGCGGGGTTCTTGACCAGCGCCGCCGAGCGCGGGAAGCCGCTCGACCGCCTGATGGCGGTCAGCCGCCACCGCCGCGTCGACACGTTGCTCGGTTATATCCGCCGGGCCGACGACTTCCGGGACCACGCGGGCGCGGGGCTGCTCTGATGCCTGACGTTACGTGGTGGATGGCGATCAAGTACGGCTGGCAGGCGGCCAAGCACGTGCGCACGATGCAGCGGGGCGTCGACGCGCTCCCCCAGCGGCAGCGGGAGGTGGCACTGACGAACGACCTGCAGGCGGTCCAGCAAGACCTGGACGAGGCGCGCGCCGCCGAGCGCGCGGCTGTGCGCAACCGGGACACCGCACTCGCCGAAGCGGCGGCGCTGCGGCACGAGCTGGAGGCCGTACGGCGCGAGCTGGAAGGCTTGCGCCGGGAGCTGGCGGCCGCCGGCGAGGCCGCACGCGCGGCCGCCGCGACGCGCGAGGAGATGCGCCTGGAGGGGCTGGTGTACTGGCGCTACCGCAACGGAGTGCGCGAGGCCGGGCCGTTCTGCCCTGTATGCTGGGGACAGCAGCGGCACGCGATCCCGCTGCAGGACCTGGGGAACGGCTACACCGTCTGCCAGGGGTGCCAGAAGTTCAATATGCGTACGCCGGGCTACGTGGCGCCCGAGTCCCAGGAGAACTGGCGACAGCCGCGCGACGTGACCGACGGCGGCAGCAGTAGCAGCAGCTGGTGGAACACGTACTGACCGTCAGAACGCGAGAGCGCGCACCCTAGTCCGTCGACCACCACTCTGCGGCTTCCGTGGACAAGATTGCCGAAACCCTCGGGGCGATCCTCGACCAGTTCAAATCCCCACGTGCCGCCGGGACGGTCGTCCTCGGGGCCGCGATGTTCGGGGGCGCCGCTGCCGCCTTCCACGGCCCCTACCTGCGCGCGATGGCGCGAGTGCCTGCCCTCGGTTCGACGCCGATCATCTTGGCGCTGTTCTGCGTCGCCCTCGCATGTGCCGCGCTGCTGATGTACGGGGGGACGTGGGCTGTGCGGCGGGTCCAGGCCCACGGAGCTGCGAGGGAGCGCGCCCGTGCGGACGCGGAACGCACGGCGGCCACCGCGCGGGAGCAATTCGCCAAGGAGCGGGCGGCGGCCGAGAAGGCGGAGGCGGCGCGTGCCGAACGCCGTGTGCGGACGATGGACCTGCTGCGGCACTGTACCGACAAACACTTCGAACTCCTCGAGAGCCTGAACGCTCCTGGCGGTGCGGCGCGACCCCTCGAGTGCAGCTGGGAGACACAGGAATTCCTCACCTCGAACCAGCTGGCGGAGCGGGCCATGTCGGTGGTCGGACGCGGGGACCTGTATCGGCTGCACGCGGACACCGCAGGCACGGTACAGGAATTCCTCCGGGAGCGGAGCCGGCGTTCCATCCAGCACGCGCTCGACCGGATCGACGAACACGGTCGAGCCGTGCTGGATCTGTTCGCGCAGCCCACCCCCCCGTCGGGCGAACCACTCCACCCCGTCTTGCCGGCCGCGGTCTACGATGCCGCGCGGCGCGAGCTGCACAGCGTGGTGCACGAGGTCCACGTTTCCGCGCCGGACCTGCCGCGCGACCACGTGCGGCCCGGGTGGCAGCTCGACAAAGACGCGGTGGACCTGGTGGAGTCAGTCTTGGGGCGGTCGGTTGAGCGCACGACGGTGCCGCTCGACCTCCATCGCATCCTTTCCAACGTCAGCAGGGGATCGGGGACCCGGAGCGGGTGGGGGTGAGGAGCTGGGCGTCATCCCCAACCCTCCCGCCCGACCACCGATGAGCGACCGGTACGTGGTTGGCGCCCACGCCGACTTGCTCCCCCGGGAACGCCGGCGCGGACACGGCGTCCTGGCGCGCGGCGACGCGACGGCGCCGGTGTCCTTCCTCATTGACGGAAGTTTGCACCGCCCCAGCGAGCGCTGGGACCTGGAGGTCACTCGGGCGGAGCCGGCGCACGCGCCGTGGCTCGCCGTCCTCGACGGCGACGATGCGGCCCCGCTCACCCTTCGGGGCCGGGACAGCGGGGGGAACGACGTGCTGCTGCCAGAGGTGCACGCCGGGACGTGGACGGGCGCGCACATGACTGGCTTCGCGTGGGACGTGCGGATCAACTGCGAGCCCTATCCGGCGGCACTGCCCGAGCAGTACGTGTCGATCTACCTGACGCCAACAGGCCTCGCGGTTCCGCGCCCTGAGTCCGTGGTCAAGAGCACGTCGGGAGAGATCACCCGCATCCCCGAGAGCACGATCGAGGATCGGCCCGACGACAACCTGTCGACGGCCGCCGGCGTGGCCCGCCTTACGCTCGAGTACCGGTGGGAGCGCGTGGACATCGACGGGGTCGAGGCGGACGTGCGCGTGCCCGTCCCGGCGCTCCACCTCGTGGTGGCTGATGACGTGTGCGCGGCCGACCCGATGGTGGTCATGCACGCCGTGGACGAGGCGATCGCGGACGTGCTCGACGTGCTGTCGTTCCTGAGCCGGCGCTACGTGCGGTGGACCCGAATGCGCTTCACCGGGGTGCGGCGAGAAGGCGACCGCACGATTGACTACCAAGTCAGCAAGTGGCGGCGCACCATCGGATCGTCGCGCCCCCGCCGATCACGCGATGGTCTGATGGTGCTACCGGGCCGCATGCCCTCCGACGCGCTCGACCACATGCTCGGGGCGTACCGGCGCCGGGAGCACCGGTCCCTGCGGGCGGCGATCGTCTACGTGTTGGCGGCGCGCGAGCCCGTCCACCTCGAGTCCCGCTTCACCAGCGCGTTTACGGCGGTCGAGGCCTTGCTGACGGCGACAAACGCGCCCGACGAGCGGCCGGCGGGCAAGCGCGCAGCAGACATGTTCGCGCGCGCCGCGGTACGCTGGGACGACCTGTGGCCCGGGGGCACGGAGCTGGAGCCGGCCCTGCTCGCGCTGTACAAGCGGCGGAACCTGTTCGTCCACGAAGGCCTCTTCCCGGACGTGGACCACGCGCACATAGGCACCCAGCGTCTGGTGCACCTCTGCGAGCGGATGCTGTTCGCTCTCATGGAAGGCGACACGGAGTGGCTGGCTCCCCGCTTTGGGGACGCCGAGACCGCCTGGCTCGCGCGTCAGCCGGTCTGAGTCGATCCGGCCGTGCGGCCGTATCATAGCGGGCGGCGCCCCGATCGGCGGGAGCGGAGGCGCCCGCGTAGCCGCCATGCCGTATCCTTCCACGGCATTTAAGGATGAGGCGGCCGAGGATGTGGTGGGGGTTCGAACCCACTACCTCCTGCACGGGAAGCCACCGCTCTACCAACTGAGCTACGCATCTCAGGACGACGCCCACCGCCCGTCGAGAAAACGGAGGTTAGGGGTTCGAATCCTGTTACCCGAGCTGCCAGGGGAACGCTTCACACAGGCCGATTGCGCACCCCGCGCGCCGCAGCGACACCCCTCCCGTGCGCGATCGAACGATTTCGCACTCGGACGTGATCTCCCTCCCACCCCGACTCCACCATGGCCCGCCACCTGACCTACGTCGTCCTGACGCTCGCCGAGACCGGCAGCGCGGACGCGCTCCGGGCGATCGGCACCGTGCGCGCTCCGAATGCGCGTGCCGCGCGCCGGGCGGCCGAACTAGAGTGGGGCGACCAGGCAGCCCCGGCGCGCTGGGTCCGGACCGTCCCGGCGAGCGCGTGCCGACCCACACGCCTGATCGAAGCGCTTGCCGCCGAAGGCGCGTCGCTGCTGCGCACCTCGCGTAGGGGAATCGTGGATGGCGGCGCCTGATGTCAATCCCGCCGAACGCCCATTTCCCTACGTAGCTCGGCGATCGCGATGCGCGCGCGCTCACCACTCCACGCTAGAACAAAACTTCAAACGACTTAGCCGCAAGTTGACAGGATGCCTATCCCGTAAGGCGTGGTGCATACTTCTGGACACGCTCACGCCTCAAGGAATTTCGCGTTCGCCTCTTGAGCCGCGAGCTGGCACCAACTAGAATCACCGGAACTTCCCGACACCGAACGGCGACAACGACGCAGGGACCCACGGCGCAAGCCGCGGGATCTCCGTTGATGTCGCCGTTCCGCGTTTCGGTGTTCGTCGGTCCGCACAGCCAGAGCGAAGGAGGTAGTCAGCAGCAGCCACGACCAAAAAAAAGACGCCTGCCGGTCCGCTCACTTTCGAGGGCGGGAGGACCGAACAGGCGCGGACAGAGCCGCACCGAACAAGCGCCGGTGTGGGGCTGCTGCCTTGCCCTAAAGGTAACGCCCCATCCGGCGAACCTCCACATGGAGCTGCCGATGAGGAGCAGGAAGAAGGCGAAGCCGTACTACGAGATGCCGCGCACCACGCCCCACACGAAGACGCCCACCGTCTTCGAGCGCGCCACCTACGGGATCGGTCACTACGTAGACCAGCGCGGGCTCGACGGAGCCACGCCGTCCGAGATCCAGCTGACCCTGGCGCTGAATAAGCTCCCGCACAACGTCGACGCGCTGACCCTGGAGCGCGCCGGGCTCGTACGCGCCGGATTCCACCGCCGTGGCCAGGAGGTGTGGGCGGTGCGCGGGGCGGACCTCACCCTGATGCACGTCTTCGCGGGGATCGCGCCGGTCGAGCCCCCGTTGGCCGACGGCGACGGGATAGACCGCAGCCCGGAGGCAGAGACGAACTAGGACGCCGCGTCGCGTGGGATTAGGGGGATCGAGCCCCGGACCCGCGCGACGTCGTGCTGTTCGTGCAGAAGAACATGAAGCCGATCGACGTGTTCGTGCTCAAGAAGGGGATGGTGGACGAGGAGGCGATCGTCGAGGAGGCGATCGTCGAGGAGGCGATCGTCGCAACCTCTTGCGCGATCGGCGCGGTGGTCCGACCTCCTCGCCCGGGCCATCCGTCCTGGCAGAGCCGCGCCGCGCGCGCGTTCACGTGGCGGCCGGGCGCCTCCGCCTGCCGGGTCGTAAAAGGCCGTTGACTCCGGTCAGAACCTCGTCCATGGTCGACTGGCGCCGCGGCCTCACGCCCGCACAGCAAGAGCTACTGCTCGCGCGTGCCGCCGCGCGCCGCGCCGCCCGGGCCGCCACGGACGCCGCGCGCTTCGAGGCCTACGCGCGCGCCTTGTTCCCGCACCTCCTGCCGACCGCCGAAAAGATGGAAGCCGAGGATGCCCACCCGAGTGCTCCAGATAGCCGCGCGTGAAACCCTGCCCGCGCAACCGCGCATCGTGTACGTGCGGAAATCGTCGGAAGGCAAGGGAACGCAGTTGCTGTCGCACGAGCAACAGCTCGAGCGCATCTACGTGAAGTACCCGCCCGATACCATCGCGCGCGTGTTCCGCGACTCGAAGTCAGGCAGAACGTTCGACCGGCCGGGCTTCCAAGAGATGCTCGCGTTCTGCCGGCTGCACCATCAGCCGCGGACCGCACCCGGGACGATCATCATGTACGACCGCTCGCGGTTCGCCCGGGCGATCATCCCGGGCACCGAGCAGACCGACTGGCTCGCGTTCGACAAGCAGCGGGTCGCGTTCGGCGAGGCGGGCTGGGAGCTGGTGTTCCTGAGCGAGCCGACGACGGGCAGCGACATCGGCGATCGGATCATCGGCGCGATCCAGACCGAGCAGGCGTCCGAGTACAGCCGCGTAATCAAGAAGAACACGATGCGCGGGCGAGAGAGCGCGGCGCGGGCCGGCTATTGGTCGGCAGGTGCCGCGCCGTTCCCGTGCGACCGCGCCGACGCGCGGACCGGGCGCGTCCTCGCCGACGCGCAGCGTGACGAGCGGGGCGCCGTCGTGCGCGACGAGGACGGCCGGCCCGTGCGCCCCGCCGAGCGCGTGCAGCAGGGCGCCAAGGTGGTGCTGGTCCGGAACGAGGAGAAAGCGCGGCACTGGGAGCACGGCGCCGCGCTCCTCGTGCGCGGCGAGCCCTGGTCGGTGGTCGTCGCCTACTACGACCGGCACGTCAACACCGCGCGCGGCACATCGCGCTGGACACGGAAGGGGCTGCGCGAGATTTACGAGAACAAGGCGCTGGTCGGCGTGGTCACACGGATGATCGGCGGTGTCCAGGTGACGGTCCCCGCCGTCTGGAAGCCGATCATCGCCCCCGACCTGTTCGACCGCGTGCAGGCCGAGCTGGCGCGCCGCGACCAGAAGGACGGGCTGCGCGAGCGGCGCCCCGAGTCGCGGTACTTGGTCCGGGGCATGACCTGCGCCCACTGCGGCGGGCGATACTTCGGCGGCCGGAAGTACGGCGGCGGACGCCAGACGCAGCGTCAGTACCAGCACGAACAGCTGGAGCGCATGGACCGCGAGACCGAGGCGCGGGCGCGGGGCGCCGGGTGCAAGCACTACATGATCCCCGCCGACGTCGTCGAGCAGACGCTGCGCGAGGCGGTCGTAGACGCTGTCGGGAGCCCGGGCTGGTCGCAGGCCATGCGCGAGCTGTTCAGCGAGGCCGGCGCGCACAAGCAGCGGACCGAGGCGCTGGTCGAGGAGTGGCGGGCTACGGTCAAGACGGCGCAGGCCGCGCTGGAGGCGAACCTGGCCGCCCTCGATCATGCGTCGCCGGAAACGCTGCCGCTGATCCTCGCCCGGGTGGACACGAAGAACCGCGAGGTGGCGGAGGCCAAGCGCGAGCTGGCGGCGGCCGAGGCGTGTGTGGCGACGGCGGGCGGCGCCTGGGACCGCGTCGCCGGGCTGGTGTGCGAGACCTTACAGATCGAGAAGGCTTGGGCGGCCGGCGACCTGGCGGCGGTCGAGAGGACGTTCGACTGGTGGGTGCACGCGCTCGCCTTGAAGTGCACGACGGTACCCGGCCGCACGAAGGGCACGGTGACCCAGAAAACCTTGCTCGTTTGGCTCAGGACGTCGCCGCACGCGCCGGTCGAAATGCGCCTGCCCAGCGGCCGGCATCCGTCGAAGCCCGACACCGACCCGGACCCGGGTTCGGGCGACAGCGGCGCGCGCCGCGGTCCTCGTACGTCCCCGCCCGCCCCGTCGTCGCCGACGTCGCCCGCGAGCGGATCAGATGCCTCGGGTGGGGCTAACGGCGGTTCTATTCGTAGAAGTCCCCCACGCGCGCGAACACGATGGCGCCCTGGCTGGACGCCTTGGCGGCCCGCCACTGCTGCATCAGGGGGGTTTCCTGCTCCGTCGCCGGCATGGTCGGAAGGTAACCGGGCCCGGGTGGGCTGTGCCGCGGGGGCCGGGGGGCGCATTCTTGCAGCCGGCCGTCCGGCCCGTCCGCCCCCACCCGAGCCCTCCGGAGTTCCATGTCGCGCGCCGTCCGCCGCCTCCTGCTCGCCCTCGCGCTCGGTCCCGCCGCGGCGTCGGCGCAGACGACCACGACGCACGACTACGCCGGCTGCCTCACGCTGCCGGCGTTCGGCGCGACGCCGTTCGCGTGCGGCACCGGCACGGCCGCCGTCGCCCAGGGGCCCGCGATGCCGACGCTGCTCTCGGTGAATGTCCGGCTCGAGCTGTTCGGCCGCGCGGCCGTCGGCCCGTACGCCGGCGCCGACGAGTTCCGGGGCGACCTCGCGCTCGCGGGCATGTTCAATCCGATCTTCCTGCTGAACCCCGGCGTCTACACGTTCTTCGCCAGCGACGTCCGCCACTTCGGGCCCGACCTCGGCCCCGGCTGGTCCCCCGACTGGCTGGGGATCACCCTGCTCCTCCCCGACCCGAACGACCCGACGGCGATCCTCGGCGGGCCGGGGCAGGCGGGGCTCCTCCTGGACCGCGTCGGCGGCGGCGCGTCGGTCGTCCCCGAGCCGTCCACCTGGCTGCTGCTCGGCACGGGGCTGCTGGCCGTCGGCGGCGTCGCGGCGCGGCGGCGCGTGACCTGACGGTACGCACGGCTCGACGAAGGCGAGCGGCGGCGACACGAGACGCGAGGGGACCCGATGTCGGGGTCCCCTTTGCGTTCCGACCAGCGCTCGCGGGAGCGCGCCACGCAACGGGGCGCCGCGATGGTGCGCGGCCAGGATACCCGAGCGGAAGGATGCGAGCCGGAATCGGGGTCGCGTCCGGTCCGGGTCCCATGGACGAGCTCGCAACCTTAGATATCGGGTTGCCGTTCCCCATCCCCCCGCACCGCCGGAGCCGCGCGTCGTGTCATCCCGTTCTCCCCGTCCTTCGCGTGCAGCACTCGTCTGGTCGGTGCTCGCCTCCGCGGCCACGGCCTGCGGCGGGGACTCGACGGCGCCGACCAGAGAGACGCCGCCCGTTCAGGTGGCGTCGGTCGTCGTGGCCGGCGCGCCGTCGGCGCCGGTGCTCGTCGGGAGCACCGTGCAGCTGATCGCGACGCCCCTCAACGCGAGCGGCGTGACGGTGCCGACCGCCACGCTGACCTGGCGCAGCAGCGACGCGGCGGTGGCGACCGTCAGCGCGGGCGGGCTCGTGACCGCACTGGCCCCGGGCGGCGTGACGATCACGGCCAGTGGGCCCGGCGGTGGAAGCGGCACCACGAGTCTGGACATCCGCGCCGGTGCGCCGCTCGGACCGGACGGGGGCACGGCGTCCCTGCTCGGCGGTCTGGTGACCGTGACGGCGCCGGGGGCGGCGCTCGCGCAGACCACTACGCTGCTGCTGCGCCCCGCCCCCGACGCGCCGACGGCGCCGCACCTCGTCCCGGGCACCGCGTTCGAGCTCGGCCCCGAGACGCTCGCGTTCAACCGCGCCGCCACGCTCGCGATCCGCTACGACCCGGCGCGCCTTCCGAGCGGCGCGGTCGAGAACGGGCTCCAGCTGCACCAACTCTTCGCCTCGGGGTGGGTGGTCATCCGGGGAAGTCGAGTCAACACAGCCAACAAGACGGTCAGCGGCACCGTCGTGCGCGGCGCGACGTACGCGGTGCTCACCACGCCCGTCAGTCGCGTGACGCTCCGCGGAGGACTGGTCGGGGGCGCGCTCTACGTGGGCCAGTCCGGGCAGCTCGGCGCGGTGATGCTCGATTCGTACGGCGACACGCTGACCGGCCGCCCCGCGGCGTGGACCAGCTCGAACCCGCAGTCGGTCACGGTCGACAGCGCGGGACGCCTGTCGGTCGTCGCACCGGGTGAGGCGACGATCACCGCCACGAGCGACGGCAAGTCGGCGACGACAACACTCCTCGCACTCGCGCGACCGACCGCGGATTGGAGCCGCGCGGCCGAGTGGACGACGTTCCAGGGCGGCGTCCGACACGCGGGACACGTGGCGGCGACGCTCGACCCGGTCACGTTCCAGGAGCGGTGGGTGGCGCCCGCGGCCTCGGGCATCCGCCTGCACCAGCCGGTCGTCGGCGACGGCAGGGCGTACGTCACGACGACCGCGTACTTCGGCGCCCAGCGCTTCGCCGCCCTCGACCTGCAGTCGGGCGCCGTGGTGTGGTCCCGCGACTTCGGCGCGATCCACTCGGTGAATCCTCCGACCTTCGACAACGGCACGGTCTTCGTGATGACCGGCGGCCACCAGGACTCCTTCCTGTGGGGGCTCGCGGCACGCGACGGGGCGGTGCGCTTCCGGACCGCGTACGGCAACCAGTGGTCGCAGTACGGGGCGCCGCTCGTGCTCGGCGACGGCGTGTTCTCCGCCGGCGGCTACTACGGCGGGATGTACCGCTTCGACGCGCGCTCCGGCGCCATCGCCTACGAGCGCCCGGCGGTGTGGGCGGACGGGTGGAGTCCGGCCGCATCGGGCGGGCAGGTGCTCGTCCCCACCGGCAGCGGGCTCGCGGCGCTCGACGCGGCGAGCGGCGCGACCGCCTACACGGTCGGCGACAACCGACTCACCGCGGCGACGCCGGTGGTGGGCGGGCTCGGGAACGCGCTGGTCGCCACGAGCACCAACCTGATCTCGGTGGACCTGCAGCGGCGCGCGATCGCGTGGGCCCAGTCGGGCAGCTTCGGCGGCGCGGCGGCCGTCGCCAACGGCGTCGTCTACGTGGTGAACAACCGGCAGGTCGAGGCGCGTCGAGAGGGCGACGGGACGCTGCTCTGGGTCTGGGTGCCGCCGGCCGGCGCGGCGGCCGGACCGGTCGTCGTCACCGACAATCTGCTCTTCGTGAGCGTCGCCGCGGGCGACTCGTTCGCGCCCACCGGCGCCACGTACGCCCTCGACCTCTCCGCCCGGCGGCAGGTCTGGTCGTACCCCGCCGGCGGACAGCTCGCGCTGAGCGCGCAGGGCGTGCTGCTGATCGCCCAGCAGAGCGGGAGCGTCGCGGCGATCTCGGTCCGGTAGGGCGCCGACGTCGCACGACTTCGCCGGACGGACGAACGGGAGCCCCGCGCGGGGCTCCCGTTCCTCGTCCTACCGCTTCACCAGCTTCGCCCCCGTCAGCACCCCCAGCCCGCCGAGCGTCGTCTGCGCCGCGTTCAGCCCGAGGCGGAAGTCGGCGTCCGAGAAGTTCTCGTACCTGTCCGTCGGCTGGTGCCAGTGCGGGTCCCACCCGCCGCCGACGTGCGCCCCGCGCTCGTTCTCGCGCAGCGAGATCGACGGGATCAGGTCCTGGAACGGCGTCGAGTCCGTGTTCGTCATGTGCGGCCCGACGGTCGCCGGGTAGTCGGTCGCGTACTTCCCGTTCGCCGCGTGGAGCGCCCACGCCAGCTGCGACGACGCCTGCGCCATCTTCGACTGCATCTGGAACTCGATGTTGACGTCCGCCTCGGGGCGCTGCTGCGGCGACATCGTCCCGTCGGCGCGCGGCATCCCGTGGTCGAACAGCATCATGTCGTGCTGGATCATCCCCAGCCACTTGGGCTCCGGGTACCGCCCCGACCCCGCCGGCTCCTCCTTCCCCTGCAGCGCGGCCCGCTGCGCGACGTACGCGCGCGCGCCGTTGAGCCCCGTCTCCTCGTTGTTCCAGAGCACGAAGCGGATCGAGCGGTCGGTCCGCACGTCGGGGCTGCTGAAGACGCGCGCCAGCTCCATCACCAGCGCCGTCCCCGACCCGTCGTCGTTCGCGGCCTCGCCCCAGCCGATGCCGTCCATGTGCGCGCCGACGATGTACATCTCGTCCGGCCGCGTGCTCCCCACCTTCGTGCACCACACCTGCTGCCGCTGCCCCGGCGCGCTCGGCTGCGCGTTCAGCGCGCGGAGCCGCGCGTCCGGCTGCGCGAGCGAGTCGTTGTTGACGCCGATCCCGGCGACGGTGCCGCGCAGGCGCGCGCCACCGGGCGCCGAGGTGGGGAGGCGCTTGTTGCGGCGCGGGTCGGGCGCGGCGGCGTTCGCGGGCTGCGGCGGGTTGAACTCGTACGTCAGCCGCTCGGTGTTCGTGCAGCCGTAGCTCTTGAGCTGCGCCTCGATCCAGTCGAGCGCCTGCCGGTTGCGGTCGGTCCCCTGCCGCCGGTCGCCGAACTGCGTCAGCCCCTTGATGGTCGCCTTGTACCGCTCGAGGTCGAGCCGGGCGACGAGCGTGCGCACGTCGTCGGGCGCGCTGGCGCGCGGCGCCGGCGCGCGCGCCGCGAGCGGGGCGGGGGCGGCCGCCGGCGGCGGCGAGGG
>NZ_JARGEK010000329.1 GCF_029211165.1 Roseisolibacter sp. H3M3-2 | reverse complement strand
GGCGGCGAGCCGCGCGCGCCGCCGGCGCGGCGTCGCGCGCGCGGCGCACGCTGGCCGCGAGGGCGAGCGACGCGAGCGCCAGCCCGGCCAGCGCGGGATAGAACACCGCGTCGTTCTGCGCCCACGCGGTCAGCTGCCGCTCGTCGATCTGCGGCAGCGCGTCGCCGAGCACGACGAGCGAGCCGTTGTAGGCGCCGTGCAGGATCACGCTCGGCCAGATCGACCGCGTGCCCCACGCGAGGTAGCCCGACGCGAGGCCGAACGCGACGCGCAGCGGGAGGCCGAACAGGTCCACGTGCACGAGCCCGAACGCGAGGGCGGTGACCGCGATCGCGACCACCGGCGACGTGCGCCGCTCGAGCGTGCGCTGCATCCAGCCGCGGAACAGGAACTCCTCGAGCAGCGGCGCGATGACGGCGACCATGACCAGCACGGCGGCGACGCCGAGCGGGAGGTCGAGGTACTCGTCGAGGAAGGTGTTGCGGTCGGGCGGGATGCGGACGAAGCGCGGCAGCACCACCAGCGCCGCGCACACGACCGCGATCATCGACGCCGACGCGGGGAGGATCCACGGCGCGGCGGCCGGCGGCACGGCGCGCAGCCGGTACGTCGCGCGGCGGCGCGGGTCGTCGCGAACGCCGCGACGCAGCGCGAACCACCAGACGAACGCCGCCGCGATCGCGAGGTTCAGCAGCAGCCCGACGGCCGGCGGGAGCAGGAAGCCGGGCCACGGCTGCCCCGGCACGGGCACCGCGCGCGGGAGCAGGAAGACGCCCTGGATCGTCCCCCAGAAGACGAGCGCCACGATCCGCTTCGGCCAGGTCCACCCGCTCCCGCGCCCCCGCCCGTCCCCGCCGGGGAGCACCACCCGGTCCAGCAGCGTCTCCCCCGCCGGCGGCGCCGTCACTGCCCGCGCTGCCCCAGCGTCACGTTCACCGTCAGGCGCTCGGTGCCGCGCAGCACCGTCACCTTCAGCACGTCGCCCGGCTTCCGCGCGTAGAGCGCGTCGGTGTACGTGTAGAGGTCGGTCACCGGCGTGTCGTCCATCTGCACCACGAGGTCGCCGGCCTTGAGCCCCGCCTTGTCGGCCGGGCTGTCGGGGGTGACGCCCTGCAGGCGCAGCCCCTTCGCGCCGTCCGACGACATGTCGGGGACGGAGCCGAGCCACGGGCGCGGCCCCTGGCTGCTCTGCGCGCCGGCCATGCGCTGCGTCGTGGTGCCGCGCTGGAAGGTCAGCCGCGCCGCGCGGTCGGCGATGCGCCGCGCCACGCCGTGCGCGAGGTCGACCACGCGCGCGGTGCCCGGGTAGTTGAGCGTCGCCGGGTCGTCGGTGGCGGCGTGGTAGTCGGTGTGCTGGTCGGTGAAGAAGTGCAGCACCGGCACGTTCTTCACGAAGAACGACGAGTGGTCGGACGGGCCGAAGCCGTCGCCGATCCCCTTCACCGACAGCGCCGGGCCGGCCGCGTTGGCCGAGTCGAGGATCGCCGGCAGCTCGGTCGCGGTGGCGGTGCCGTAGACGAGCAGCTTGTCGTCGGTGAGCCGCCCGACCATGTCGAAGTTGAGCATCGCGGCGACGCTGTCGACCGGCACCGGGAGGTGGTCGACGAACCACTGCGAGCCGAGCAGCCCGAGCTCCTCGCCGCTGAAGGCGACGACCATGATCGTGCGCTTCGCGGGGCGCGCGGCGAACAGGCGCGCCAGCTCCATCACGGCGGCCGTCCCCGACGCGTTGTCGTCGGCGCCGTTGCGGATCGCGTTCCCGGCCTTGGGGTCGGTCGAGAAGGTGGCGTCGCGCCCGAGGTGGTCGTAGTGCGCGCCCAGCACCACGACCTGGCCGCGCAGCGCGGGGTCGGTGCCCGGGATCGTCGCGACGACGTTCTGCGTCGCCAGCTCGCTCGGGCGCCCGGCGTGGGCGAGCGAGGCGGAGCGGGCGGTGAAGCGCTGCAGGTAGGTCGTGCACGACTGCTCGCGCCCAGCGCGGGTCGCCGTGCGGCGGCGCGCGCAGGCGGCCGCGTCGTCGTCGACCACCTGCGTCAGCCGCAGCGACGCGAAGCGGCGGGCGACGTAGGCGGCGGCCGAGTCGTTGCCCGGCGTGCCGGTGAAGCGCCCCTCCATCCGGTCGTCGGCCAGGACGGCGACGTCGCGCCTGATGCGGTCGGCGCTGGCGCGGTCGGCGCTGGCGCGGTCGGCGCCGGCGCGGGCGGGCGCCTGGGCGCCCGCGACCGCGGGCAGGAGGAGGGCGAACGCGAGAGTGTGGCGCATGGGGAGGGGCACACGAGAGGGGCGGGGGCCCCGGTCACCGGAACCCCCGCCCCATTCTAACGCGCCGCCCCGGCTCAGCGGTCCGTGAAGTCGGTCTCCGCCGTCACGGCGCGGCAGGCCTCGGCCAGCACGTCGGCCGCCCGGTCGAGGTCCGCCAGCGCCACCATCTCGTTCGGGGAGTGCATGTAGCGGTTCGGGATCGACAGCAGCGCGGTGGCGATCCCCTCGCGGGCGTTGTGCATCGAGTCGGCGTCGGTGAACGACTCGCGCCCCGCCGCGTGCACCGTGTACGGCACCTTCAGGCGCTCCGCCGCGTCGCGCAGCAGCCCGAAGGCCACCGGCGAGATGATCGAGCCGCGCGTGAGCACCGGCCCGCCGCCGAGGGCGGCCTCGCCGTGCTCCTTCTTCTCGACCCCGGGGTGGTCGGTGGCGAAGGTGACGTCGACCGCGACCGCCATGACGGGGTTCACGTGCACCGCGCCGGCGATCGCGCCGCCGCCGCGCCACCCGATCTCCTCCTGCGTGGTGGCCACCGCGACCACGCGCGCCGCGCCCGGATTCTCGGCGTAGCGCCGCGCCGCCTCGAGGACGACGTACGCGCCCACGCGGTCGTCGATCGCGCGCGACACGATGCGGCCGTTCGGCAGCTCGTGCATCGGCGCGTCGATCACGCCGCAGTCGCCGACCTGCACGCGCCCCAGCGCCTCGGCCTTGCTGGTGGCGCCGACGTCGATCCACAGGTCGGTGATCTTCGACGCCTTCTCGCGCTCCTCGGGCTTCATGAGGTGGATCGGCTTCTTGCCGACCACGCCGATCACGTCGCCGTCCTTCCCGGCCAGGCGGACGCGCTGCCCCACGAGCACCTGCGGGTCCCACCCGCCGATCGGGCCGAAGTAGACGTAGCCCTGGTCGTCGACCCAGGTGACGATCACCCCGATCTCGTCGACGTGCCCGGCGAGGAGGACCGTCGGGCCCCCGCCGCCCTCGACGACGGCGAAGCTGTTCCCCATCACGTCGCCGTGCACCTCGGCGAACTTGCGCGCCTCGTCGCGCCACACGCGCGCGGGGGCGCGTTCGAAGCCGGAGGGACCCGGCGTCCCGAGCAACTGCTTGAGAAAGGCGTAGGAGGAGTCGGAGGGCATCCGGGGACGAAACCCGCCCGGCGCGTCCCTTGTCAACCCTGTGGCCGTGCCGCCACGGGGCATGCGCATGCCCCCGGGCGCCTGCTCTCGGGCGCTTGCCCCGTGGGCCGCGCCCGGGGAGCTTCCGCCGATGATCCTGACCTACCTGCTCATCGGGCTCGCCGCGGGCGTCCTCTCGGGGCTCTTCGGCATCGGCGGCGGCATCGTCATCGTGCCGGCGCTCCTCTTCTTCGCCGGCATGCTCCCGGCGACCGCCACCGGCACCTCGCTTGGGGCGCTCCTCCTCCCCGTCGGCGCCCTCGGGGCCTGGGAGTACTACCGCAACGGGAACGTCGAGGTGCGCGCCTCGCTGCTCATCGCCGCGGGGCTCTTCTTCGGCGCGTACGCGGGGGCGAAGCTGAACCAGATGCTCTCCCCCGTGCAGGCCAAGCGCGCCTTCGCGGTGTTCCTGGTGGTGGTGGCGGCGCGGCTCTGGATCACGGCGAAGCCGCGCTGACGCGGACCGCCGCGTCGGCGGCGGGCGCCCCGAACAGCGCGGGGTGCAGCAGGGCCGCCAGCACCTCCACCCCGTCCACCAGCCGCGGGCCCGGCCGGCTGAGGAAGGCGTTGGCGTCGAGCGCCCACACCGCGCGCCCGGCCAGCCACCCCCACGCCGGGTCGGCCAGCCGCGCCCGCGCCTCGGCCTCGGCGTGCGCCAGGTCGTAGCCGCACGGCGCGATCAGCACGACCTCGGGGTCGGCCGCCGCCAGCGCCGCCAGCTCCACGGTCGTCGAGTGCGCGCCGACGGTGCCGAGGACGTCCACGCCGCCGGCGCGCCGCACGAGGTCCGGCCCCCAGTGCCCGGCGAGGAAGACGGGCGACGTCCACTCGACCACGGCGACCCGCGGACGCGGCGCGCGTGCCGCCTTGAGCGTCTCGTGCACCGCGCGCACCCGGGCCCGCGCCCGCTCCACCAGCGCCGCGCCGGCCGCCTCCAGCCCCAGCTCCGCGGCCAGCGCCGCCACGTCGTCGAGCACCCCGTCGAGCGTCGTGCCGCCCAGCGTCGCCACCCGCGGCGCCGCGCCGCGCCGCGCCCCGAGCCGCTCCGCCAGCGCGCGCACGTCGCCCTCCCACACGGCGCACACGTCGCACAGCCCCTGCGTCAGCAGCACGTCGGGGTCGAGCGCGGCGATCGCGGCCTCGTCGAGCGCGAACAGCGGCGCGCCGGTCGCGGACCGCTCGCGCACCGCCGCGTCGATCTCCGCCGGGGTGGCGCCGTCGAGGTGGCTCGGCACGGACGGCCGCGTCACGCGGGCGCGTCCGAGGACGGCGTCGCGCGGGTGGTCGCACTCGTGGGTGACGCCGACCAGCCGGTCGGCGGCGCCGAGGGCGGCGACGATCTCGGTGGCGGCGGGGAGCAGGGCTACGACTCGCATCTACGTCGAGCTGAGAGCGGAGAGGACTGGTGGCTCGGCCCACGGCGAAGATCGGGGTGGGGCGAAGATCGGGGTACGGCGAACTTCGGGGTACGGCGGACTTCGGGATACGGCGAAGGACGGGGTACCGCGAACCTACCGGCTCGAGACTGCAGGTCCGCGGTATCCCGATCTTCGCACCATCCCGCCGTTCGTCGTATCCCGATCTGCGCACTACCCCGATCTGCGCCGTATCCTGATCTCCGCCGTACCCCCGCCCTACGAAGTACCCGCTCCCGCCGTTCGCGCGGTTCGCCCTTCAGTCCGACGGCGTCTCGACGATGGGTGCGGGCGCCCGGGCGAGGAGGAGCAGCCCGAGGGCGACGAGAGCGCCCCCGGGTAGGAGCCAGGGCGACGGCAGCTCGCCCAGCGCGAGGGCGGCCGCGAGCGCCGAGACGACGGGGACGAGGAGGAGCGTCGCGCTGCTGGTGACCGGCGGCAGGCGGCGCGAGGCGACGGCGAAGGCGAGCGTCGGCACGAACGTCGACACGACGCCGAGCGCGGTCAGCGTGGCGAGGCCGCGGGCGTCGAGGCGCGCGAGCGGGAGCGGCGGCGTGCCGGCGGCCGCGAGCCCCGCGGCGAGCAGCGCGCTCCCGAGCGCGAAGGTGAGGACCGCCGTGCCGAGGGGGGGCGGCGCGTCGCCG
>NZ_JARGEK010000328.1 GCF_029211165.1 Roseisolibacter sp. H3M3-2 | reverse complement strand
CGTCGTCGCGGCCGCCGCGATGGCCGCCGTCTCGGCCGCCGCGCCCGCCGCCGGCGCGCAGCCGATCCCGCGCCCGCGCGCCGCCGCGCGCTCGGCCGAGCCGTCGGTCTGGGCCTCGGCGAGCGCCGGGCTGTTCCAGGCCGAGTCGATCCGCGACGGGCGCACCAACGCGCGCTGGGACTTCGGCAACGCGATCCAGTACCGCGCCACGCTCGAGACCGTGGTGGCCCCGTCGACGACTGTCGGCGTGCAGGGGACCTGGGCGCCGGCCGTCCCGACCGTCGTGAGCACGCTCGGCCTCGCCGACGCGCCCGCCACCGCGTGCGCGGGGAGCTGCCAGGGCTCGGCCGACCTGATGTCGCTGACCGCGCTCGGCCGCCTCGGCGGCGGGCGCGGGCTGCACCAGGTGATCGAGCTGGCCGCCGGCGTCCAGCAGGTGCGCCGGCTCCGCCGCGACGGCGGCGAGGCGCTCCTCCCCGCGCGCGACACCGACCTGCACGCCTCCGCGGCCTACGGCATCGGCTTCGGGCTGTCGCCGCGGGCCGCGGTCGCGCTCGTGCAGGAGTTCGGCATCGTGTCGCACCAGCGCGACTTCCTCCCCGGCGGGACCAGCGCCCTCACGCAGCAGCGCGTCACCCGCCTCACCGTCCGCATCGGCTCCGGCGGGCGCCGCTAGGCGCCGTCACGCGTCCCCGGCCCCGCCCCCGTCCCGTCCCCAGCGCCGCATGCCGCTCCCGTCCCGTCCGCTCCGCGCGCCGCGCCTGGCGCTCCTGCTCCCGCTCGTCGCCGGCTGCGCGGCGCTCTCGCTCGGCCGCCGCGAGCCCGCGCCCGCCGACGGGATGACCGCCCGCCGCCCGGCCGTCTTCCCCGCCGACTGGCGCTTCCGCCCCGGCACGAGCGCCGAGTTCGCGCGCAACGCGATGATCGCGAGCAACAGCCGCCACGCCAGCGAGGCCGGGGTCGAGATCCTCCGCCGCGGCGGCAACGCGGTCGACGCCGCCGTCGCGGTGGGCTACGCGCTGGCGGTGACCTACCCGGTGGCCGGCAACATCGGCGGCGGCGGCTTCATGGTCATCCGCCTGGCCGACGGGCGCTCGGCCACGATCGACTACCGCGAGGTCGCGCCGCTGGCCGCGACGCGGAACATGTTCCTCGACGCCGCCGGCCAGCCGACCGACCGCAGCCGCGTCGGGCACCTCGCCGTCGGCGTCCCGGGCGCGGTGATGGGGATGTCGGAGGCGCTGGCCAAGTTCGGCACCAAGTCGCTGGCCGAGGTGCTCGCCCCCGCGATCCGCCTCGCCGAGGAGGGCTTCGTCATCGACAGCGCGTTCACCCGCGGGCTGCGCGGCGACAGCGCGAACATCACGCGGTTCGCGGGGGCGTCGCTCTTCTTCCCCGGCGGGCAGCCGCTGCGCCCGGGCTCGCGCCTCGTGCAGGCCGACCTCGCGCGCACGCTGCGCCGGATCGCCGACAAGGGCGCGCGCGAGTTCTACGAGGGGGAAACGGCCGACCTGCTGGTGGCCGAGATGCAGCGCGGCGGGGGGCTGATCACGAAGCAGGACCTGGCGCAGTACCGCGCGATCTGGCGCGACCCGCTGCGCACGACGTACCGCGGGCACACCGTCATCGGCATGCCCCCGGTGTCGAGCGGCGGCACGACCTCGTTCGCGATCCTGCACATGCTCGAGACGCGCGACACGCTCCCGAGCTTCGGCAGCGTCGCCTACGCGCACCTGCTGGCGGAGGCGGAGCGGCGCGCCTTCATCGACCGCAACACGAAGCTGTGCGACCCCGCGTTCTGCACGGTGCCGATGGCCGAGCTGACCAGCAAGGCGTACGCGCGCCAGCTCGCGGGGACGATCGACCCGGCGCGCGCGTCGCGCACGCCGCCGATGCAGCAGGCGCCGACGGGGCTGCACACCACGCACTACTCGGTGGTCGACCGCCTCGGCAACGCGGTCAGCACGACGACCACGCTCAACCTCGGCTACGGCTCGGGGGTGTACGTGGCCGGCGCGGGCTTCTTCCTCAACGACGAGATGGACGACCTGGCGACGGCGCCCGGGAAGCCCAACGCGTTCGGGCTGATCGAGGGGGAGCAGAACCGCGTGGAGCCGGGCAAGCGCCCGCTGTCGTCGATGACGCCGAGCATCGTGCTCGACCCGCAGGGGCAGGTGCTGCTGGTCGCGGGCGCGGCGGGCGGGCCGACGATCATCTCGGGGACCACGCAGGTGATCCTGAACGTGATCGACCACCGCATGACGCTCGCCGACGCGATGCGCGCGCCGCGCATCCACCACCAGGCGCTCCCCGACTCGATCGTCTACGAGCGCAACGGGATGTCGCCGGCGTCGCTCGACTCGCTCCGAGCGATGGGGCACGGGCTGCAGATGCGCGGCAGCCTGGTGAACGTCAACGCGGTCATGCGCGTGCGCGGCGGCTGGGAGGGGGTGAGCGAGCCGCGCTCGGTGGGGGCGGCGGTCGGGTACTGACCGCGACGCGCCGGGACGCGAGACGGGCCGCGGTGATCGCCACCGCGGCCCGTCGTGCGTTCACGCCCCGCTCACTGCCACTTGCCGCGCTTGCGCAGCTCGTACTGGCTGCCGCCGTGCCCCCGCTCGGCGGCGCGCCGGTGCCACTGGAGCGCGAGGCTGTCGCGCAGCTCGCGCTGGTCACGCCGCGCCTCGGGTACGCCCTCGTTTCGCAGGTACGCCATGCCGAGCCGATACTGCGCGGCGGTGTCGCCCTGCGCGGCCGCCTTCTGCCACCAGTTCACCGCGTCGGCCTCGCTCTTCCGGACGCCGCGGCCGTCCTTGTACATGTTGCCGAGCGCCAGCATCGACGCCGCGTCGCCGGCGCCGGCCGCGCGCCCGTACCACGTCAGCGCGCTCCCCTCGTCCTTGGCGATCCCCGGCGCGCCGCGCGCGAGGCGGCCCGCCAGCTCGCGCTGCGCGGGGACGTTGCCGGCGTCGGCCGCCTTGCGCAGCAGCGCGGCGGCGCGCGCGGCGTCGCCGGCGACGCGCCCCTGGTCCACGAGCTGGAACAGCCGGTTGGTCGACTCGACGTCGCCGCGGTCGCTCGCCAGCTGGTAGTACGCGGCCGCCGAGTCGAGCTTCCCCGCCCGCTCCGCCAGCGTGCCGAGGGCGCGCTGCAGCGTCGGGCGGTCGGGGGTCTGGCGCAGCGCCGCCGCGCAGGCGAGCGTCGCGTCCACGCCGCGGGTGGCGCTGGTCGCCGACGCCGCGCGGCTCTCGCAGCTCCGCTGCCGGTGCAGCGCCAGCCCCTTGAGGTACGCCAGCGCCGCCGGCGTCCCGTACGCGAGCCCCGCCTTCCGCACGTCGGCGCTGTCGCGGCGCAGCGCGAGCGTCGCCGAGTCGGCGAGCGCCGCGCTGTCCGCGGGCGTCGCCGCCGCCACGGCCGCCGAGTCGACGACGGCGTCGTCGCCGCCGTTGGCCGCGCCCGCCCCCGCCGCCAGCCCGCCCAGCGTGTCGGGGCGGGCGCCGCCGCCCGCCGTGTCGGCGGTGAGCGCGGCGGTGGTCGCGGTGCGGTTGCCGGTCGACAGCCAGAACGCCGCGCCCACGCCGCCGACGATGAGCAGCGTCGCCGCCATCCAGAGCCAGGAGCGCGCGCCCGACGTGGCGGCGACGGCGGGCACCGCGGCGTGCGGCGTGTACGGGGGCACGCCCCCGGTCGTGCGCAGCACCTCGGCGGCGTAGTGCGGGTCGGCGCGCACCGCGTCGAGGAACGCCTTCACCGTCGGGTAGCGGTCGTCCGGGTCCTTCGACATCGCGCGCTCGATCGCCATCGCCAGCGCGGGGGGCGCGTCGGGCGCGGCCTGGCGCAGCGGCGTCGCGGCGCCGACCAGCTGCTTGGCGAGGATCGCGCGCACGCTCGGCCCGTCGAACGGCAGCGCGCCGGCGATCATGCGGTACGCGACGACGGCGAGCGCGTACTGGTCGGCGCGCGCGTCGACCGTGCGCTCCCCCGCCGCCTGCTCGGGGCTCATGTAGTGCGGCGTCCCCATGACGAGCCCCGTGCTCGTCAGCGAGATCGAGCTCCCGTCGGCGCTGGCCTCGGCGGCCTTGGCGATGCCGAAGTCCATCAGGAGGACCTGGTCCTCGCGCCGGTCGAGCATGACGTTGTCCGGCTTCACGTCGCGGTGCACGACGCCCGCCGCGTGCGCCTCGTGCAGCGCGTCGCCCACCTGCAGCAGGATGCGCCGCGCCAGCTCGGTCGGCACCTTGCCGTCGCGGTCGAGGCGCGCCTTCAGCGACTCGCCGCGGATGTACGGCATGACGATGTACGCGATCCCGTCCGCCTCGCCGATGTCGTAGATCGGCATGATGTGCGGGTGCCGGAGCGCGGCGATGACCTCCGCCTCGCGCCGGAAGCGCTGCATCATCTGCGCGTTGAGCGCGAAGTCGGGGCGGGTCACCTTCACCGCCACCTCGCGCTTCAGCCGCAGGTCCTTGGCGAGGAAGACCTCGGCGAACCCGCCGGCGCCGATGCGCGCGCCGAGCTCGTACGTCGGGCCCAGCAGGCGGCGCAGCTTGAGCAGGACCTCGTCCATCGTGATCCCGGAGGTCTCGGGGACCACGAACTCCCCCGTCGTCCGGTCGATCCCGGCGGGGGTCGCCGCGCCGCACGCGTAGCAGAACGCGGCGTACGTCGGCAGCGGGGTCTTGCAGTTCGGGCAGGCGCGGGCGGCGGTCTCTGGCAAGTCGCCCCGGACGGATGGAGAGGGGGGAGCCCTTCGACGTTCGCCCCGGGCGGGCGGGTGCGCAAGCCCGGGCGTGACAGCCGTCTCATGGAATACGCGACGGGGGGTGGCGAGCCGCCACCCCCCGTCCGGACGATCCTTGCGACCGCGTCAGGTCGCGCCGGTCAGATGCGGACCTGCACCGCGTCGGTCAGGCGGATCGCCAGCCGGGCGCCGTCGTTCAGGCACCCCTCGAAGTTGGCCGTCGCCGCAGCCGTGGCCGCGCCCGCCGCCGCGCCGGTGGCGGCGCCGATGATCGTCCCCTTGGTGTCCTTGCCGATCACCTGCCCGGCGATCGCGCCGACGATCGCGCCGCCGATGACCTTCTGGCGGTCCTTGCTGGACGGCTGGTTGCGCACGCGGCTCACGTCGGCGCTCTCGGTGGCCGCGTCGACCGCGTAGGTGCGTCCGCCGAACGTCAGCGACACGACCCGGAAGCCCATCTCGATCTTGTCGCGCACGTTCTCGCTGCGGTCCAGCTTCGTGATCTCGACCGTCGCCGTCGCGCCCGCCGGGATGCGCGCGCCGTTCTCGCCGGTCACCGCGTCGCTGACGGTGGCGGTGAAGCGGTCGCCGACCTGGTTGGTGTTGGTGCAGACGCGGCTGTTCGACGTCAGCGCCAGCGTGGTGCCGGCGGCGATGCTGCCGACCCCCGAGCGCTCGCCGGCGCCGGCGCCCGGCGTCACGGTGTTGCCGCTGGCGGTGGTCGTCGGCGTCGCCACGGCGGGGAGGGGGCGGGGCGGGGCGGGCGCCGGAAGTCGGAGGGCCAAGCGGTCTTAGG
>NZ_JARGEK010000327.1 GCF_029211165.1 Roseisolibacter sp. H3M3-2 | reverse complement strand
CCGGCGCGCGCCGCCGCGCCGCGCGACGAGCCGGCCCCGTGCGCCGCGCGCCGCTCGAGCCCCGCCACGTCGGTGATCTCGATCGCGCGGCGCTGCACGGTCACGAGCCCGCCCTCCTGCAGCTCCTTCATCGCGCGCGACACCGTCTCGCGGCTGGCGCCGATCATCTGCGCGATGGTCTCGTGCGTCGGCGCGCGCTCGATGCGCGGCGGCGTCCCCTGCGCGCGGTCGAGGATCAGGCGCGCCACGCGCCCCGGCACGTCGAGCAGCACGAGCCCCGTGATCTTGGCGTCGGCCACGCGGAGGCGGCGCGACAGCTCCTCGAGCAGCGCCCACGCGACCCGCGGCATCTGCTCGACCTGGCGGCGGAACTCGTCGCGGCGCAGCACGAGGAGCACGGTCGGCTCCATCGCGACGACGTGCGCGGAGCGCGGTTGCCCGTCGATGAGCGCGAGCTCGCCGAAGTGGTCGCCCTGCCCGAGCGTGTTGAGGATCACCTCGCGGCCGTCCTGGCCGACGACGGCGACCTTCACCGCGCCCGAGCGCACGACGTAGAGGGCGTCGCCGGGGTCGCCCTGGCGGACGATCAGGGCGCCGCGCGGGTAGCGCTGCTCGCGGACCAGGGCGGCGAAGCCGCGGCGCTCGTCGGGCGTGAGGCGCTGGAAGAGCGGGACGTAGCCGAGGAACTCGGTGACGCGCGGTAGGTGCATGGCGGAACGCTGCCGCCGGGACGGGGCGTCCGTCAACCCTGCGCGGCGCCCCGCCGCGGCGTGTCGCGCTTTGTTCGGGTCCCGGGCGGGGCTAGATTGGCCACGATGCGCCGCCCCCCCGCGACCCGAGAGCCCGCCGCCGCCGGCCGCCGCCCCGGGGGCCCGGCGTGAGCGCGCCCGCCGGGCTCCCGATGCTGCGCGAGCGGCTCGCGGAGGCGATCGCGCGCGCCGACGACGTCGAGCGCATGCTCGCCGACCCGGAGTTCGCGCGCGACCCGAAGCGGTTCGCGGAGCTGGGGCGCGAGCACCACCGCCTGGCCGCCGTCGTCGACGCGGGGCGACGCCTGGAGCGCGTGGAGCGCGAGCTGGCCGACGCGCGCGAGCTGGCGGCCGCCGACGACCCGGAGATGGCCGCCGAGGCGCGCGCCGAGGCGACGCGGCTGGAGGAGGAGCTGGCGGCGCTGGAGCAGGCGCTCAAGCCGCTGCTCATCCCGCGCGACCCGCTCGACGACCGCCCGGCGATCGTCGAGGTGCGCGCCGGCACCGGCGGCGACGAGGCGGCGCTGTTCGCCGCGGACCTGGTGCGCATGTACACGCGCTTCATCGAGCGGCGCGGCTGGAAGGTCGAGCCGATGGGGTGGTCCGACGGCGCGCTCGGCGGCGTGAAGGAGGCCGTCTTCAAGGTGCTCGGCGACGGCGCGTACGGGACGCTCAAGTGGGAGAGCGGCGTGCACCGCGTGCAGCGCGTCCCGGCAACGGAGGCGCAGGGGCGCATCCACACGTCGGCGGCGACGGTGGCGGTGCTCCCCGAGGCCGAGGAGATCGACCTCAGGATCGAGGACAAGGACCTCCGCATCGACGTCTTCCGCTCGTCGGGGCCGGGCGGGCAGAGCGTGAACACGACCGACAGCGCGGTGCGCATCACGCACGTGCCGAGCGGCATCGTCGTCAGCCAGCAGGACCAGAAGTCGCAGCTGCAGAACAAGCTCAAGGCGATGGAGGTGCTGCGCGCGCGGCTGCTCGACCGCATGCTGGCCGAGCGCGACGCCGAGCGCGCGCGCATGCGCCGCACGCAGGTCGGCACCGGCGACCGGTCGGCGAAGATCCGCACGTACAACTTCCCGCAGAGCCGCGTCACCGACCACCGCATCGGCCTCACGCTGCACGACATCGGGCGGGTGATGGACGGCGACCTGATGCCGCTGGTCGACGCGCTCGCGCTGGCCGACGTCGAGGAGCGGCTGTCCGGTGACTGAGCCCGGGGTGGAGGAGGCGCCGGCCAGCGTGGGCGCGCTCGTGCGCGAGGTCGCGGCGGCGCTGGCCACGGCGCACGTCCCCGAGGCGCGCGACGAGGCGCGCGACCTGGTCGCGGCGCTGCTCGACCAGCCGCGCTTCTGGCCGAGCGTGCACCGCGACGAGCCGGTGGACGCCGCGCTGGTGGGCGCGGCGCGCGCCGCCGCGACCAAGCGCGGGCGCGGCGCGCCGTTCGCCTACGCCGTGGGCCGCGCGGCCTTCCGCCACCTCACGCTCGACGTCGACGAGCGCGTGCTCATCCCGCGCCAGGAGACCGAGGTGCTGGTCGACGAGGTGCTGGCGTACCTCGGCGGGCGCCCCGGCGGCACCGTCGTCGACGTCGGCACGGGCTCGGGGGCGATCGCGCTGGCGCTGGCGTGCGAGGGGCGCCCCGACCGCGTGATCGCGACCGACGTCTCGCTCGACGCGCTGGCCGTCGCCGGGCGCAACGTCGCGCTGCTGCGCGACGCCCTCTGCGCGCCGGTCGAGCTGCGCCACGGCAGCGCGCTCGCCCCCGTCGCGGCGCTCGGTGCCGGCGCGCTGCGCGTCGTCGTCTCCAACCCGCCGTACATCGCCTTCGGCGAGGCGGCGCAGCTGCCGGCGGCCGTGCGCGACTGGGAGCCGCCGCTGGCGCTGTACGCCGCGCGCGAGGGGATGGCGCTCATCGCGCAGCTCGTGCGCGAGGCGGCGCCGCTGCTCGCCCCCGGCGGGCTGCTGGCGATGGAGGTCGACGCCCGCCGCGCCATTCTCGCCGCCGAGCTGGCGATGAGCGACGGGCGGTACGACGACGTCGCCGTGCGGCTGGACCTCGCGGGGCGGGAGCGGTTCGTGCTCGCCGTGCGCCGCTGACCCTCACCCGACTCACGAGATGCTCCAGGACAGAGCCACCGAGCTCGGCCGAATGATCGGCCAGAGCGACGAGTACAAGACCGTGAAGCGCACGAGCGACGCGCTGAACGAGGACCGCGACGCGGTGACCCTCATCCGCCAGCTCGAGGGGCTGCGGCAGGAGGCGCAGCAGATGATCGCGCGCGGCGAGAACCCGACGGCCGAGATGGAGGAGCAGCTCGACGGGCTGCTGGAGAAGGTGCAGACCAACGCCACCTACCAGCGCGCCATCGCCGCGCAGGACAACTTCGACAAGCTGATGCTGCGCGTGAACGAGTGGATCTCCGAGGGGATCCGGAAGGGCGCCGCCAGCCCGATCATCACGCTCGGCTGAGCGGACGGGCGGTGCGTGGCCGGCTGCTGGTGCTGGAGGGCCCCGAGGGGGTCGGGAAGACCACGCAGGTGGCCGCGCTGCTGCGCGCCCTGCCGGGGGCCGAGGCGTTCCGCGAGCCGGGGGGAACGCCGCTCGGCAACGAGATCCGGACGCTGCTGCTCACTCCCGACGACGTGAAGATCGGGGCGCGGGCAGAGGCACTGCTCTTCATGGCAGCGAGGGCGCAGCTCGTCGAGCGCATCGAATCGCGGCTCGCGGTCGGGGTCACCGTGATCCTCGACCGGTTCTTCCTCTCGACGTACGCATACCAGATCGTCGGGCGGGGGCTGCCGGTCGAGGAGGTTCGACGCGCGAACGCGCTCGCGGTGGGGGATCTGCGGCCGGATCTGACCGTCCTCCTCTCGTGCGATCTGGAAGTGGCCCGAACCCGGATGGTCGCCCGGGGGGACCTGGACCGCATGGAGCGGGAGGGGCCAGACTTTCACGCCCGGGTGACCGCCGCCTTCCTCGCGGCGGCCGACCCGGCCTGGCAGGCCGCCCATCCCGAGGTCGGTCCCGTCGCCCGGGTGGATGCGAGCGGCCCCCCGGCCCAGGTGACCGGACGGATCGTTGACCTCCTGGCGGCCCGGTGGCCTGAAACATTCCGATCCCTGGCCGAGTCTCAGTATTCGGGTCCGCTGTCCTCCTCTTCTCCAGGGTAGTCGCGTGCGTTCCAGGGCGGTCGTGGTGATGGCGTCGATGAGCGCCGTGCTCGTCACCGGCGGGTGGATGCTGGGGCGCGGGCTCGAGGGAGGGCGTGCGACCGCCCCGACGGGGAACGGCGCGCGCCTGTTCGACGAGGTGGTCTCGCACGTCCAGCGCTTCTACGTCGACTCGGTCGACGCCGACTCGCTCTACGGCAAGGCGTTGGCGGGGATGGTGCGCGAGCTGGGCGACCCGCACAGCGCGGTGCTCACCAAGGAGCGGCTGCAGCGCCTCACCGAGACCACGTCGGGGAACTACGCCGGGCTCGGGCTGCGCGTGCAGCCGCGCGACGGCTGGCTGACCGTCTTCGACGTGTTCGCCGGCAGCCCCGCCGAGCGGGCGGGGATCCGCCCCGGCGACCGGCTGGTCGAGATCGAGGGCGAGTCGGTGAAGGGGTGGTCGCAGGAGGAGGCGTCGAAGCGCACGCGCGGCGCCCCCGAGACCTCGATCACCCTCGCCGTGGAGCGGCCGGGCGTCGACGGGAAGATCCCGTTCACGCTCAAGCGCGACGCCGTGCACGTGCGCGCGGTGCGCCGCGTGGCCGTGCTGCGCGACGGCGTCGGCTACCTCGACGTCACGACCTTCTCGGGCGCCACGGCCGCCGAGGTGCGGCAGGGGATCGACTCGCTGCGCGCGCTCGGCGCCCGCTCGGTCGTGCTCGACCTGCGCTCGAATCCCGGCGGGCTGCTCGACCAGGGCGTCAGCGTCGCCGACCTGTTCCTCGAGCGCGGCGCCGAGATCGTGCGCATCAAGGGGCGCACGGGCGACGCGAATCACACCTTCGTCGACGAGGCGCCGCAGCGGTGGGCCGACCTCCCGCTCGTGCTGCTCGTGAACGAGGGGAGCGCCAGCGCCGCGGAGATCGTCGCCGGCGCGCTGCAGGACCACGACCGCGCGCTGGTCGTCGGCGCGACCACGTACGGGAAGGGGAGCGCGCAGAGCGTCTTCCCGCTCCCCGGCGGCGGGGCGGTGAAGCTCACCACCGCGCTCTGGTACACGCCGGCCGGCCGCTCGATCAACAAGCCGCTCGCCAGCGAGGAGGACGAGGAGCTGGACGACGCCACGCCCGCCGACTCGGCGCCGCGCGAGACGTTCCGCACCGACGCCGGGCGCACGGTCTACGGCGGCGGCGGGATCACCCCCGACGTGATCGCCGGCGACTCCGCCGCGCCGGCCGCCGAGGTGGCCTTCCTGCGCGCGCTCGGCCGACAGGTGGGGGCGTTTCGCGACGCGCTGACGAACTACGCGGACGCGGTGAAGGCGTCGGGGCTCCCCGCGTCGCCCGACTTCCCTGTGACGCCCGAGATGCGCGAGCAGGTGTGGCAGCGGCTGCGCGCGCGCGGCGTGGTCATGGACCGCGGCGTGTTCGACGCGGCGGCGCCGCTGGTCAACCGCCAGCTCGCCTACGAGGTGACGCGCATCGGCTGGGGCTCCGAGGCGGAGTTCCGCCGCCGCGCGGCCGACGACGCGGTGATCCAGACCGCGCTGCGGCTGGCCGGCGGCGTGGGGTCGCAGCGCGAGCTGTCCGCGCGCGCGGCCGCCCACCCGCGCGCCTGCGCGTCGCCGGCTA
>NZ_JARGEK010000326.1 GCF_029211165.1 Roseisolibacter sp. H3M3-2 | reverse complement strand
GCCGGCAGCCCGCGCGGGTCGACGTCGGGGAGCGCGACGCCCGGCTCGCGCAGCACCGTCACCCCGCGCGCCGCCGAGCCGCGCAGCACGCCGTCGACGAAGTAGTGCACGAGGATCGACCCGACGCCCGCCGCCCCGGACGGCGCGCGCGCGACGAGCGCGATCGTCGCCCGCCCGCGCGTCACGTCGCGCACCGGCGTCGTGTAGCGCGCCGTCCACCCGTCGGGCGCGTCGAAGCCGTCGGCGCTCACCCGCACCTCGAGGTCGAACGTGCGCTGGTCGGGCGCGGCCGGGAGGGTGAACGGCCCGCCCGACACGCCCGCCACCGGCTGGTCGGCGAGCCCGATCTCGACGTCGAACGCGACCCCGGCCACCACCGCCTCCGGCGCCAGCACGTCGGGGTACGCGGTGACCTCGCGCGGCGGGGGCGGCGCCGGCACGACCGTCGGCGCGATCCCCGGGCTGGGCGCGGGCGCGGCCTGCGGCGGCTCGGGCGCGGCCCCCGCCGGCGCCGGGAGCACCCCCGACTCCATCCCCCCGCGCACCACGCCGTCGTCCGCCGGCTCGTCCTCCGGCGGGCCGGCCATCAGCAGCTCGCGCGCGACGCCCACCAGCGCGCCGTCGCGCAGGATCACCTCGCCCCACGCCTCGCCGCTCGCGAACCGCGACAGCTCGGCGACCGGCTGCGACTCGTACTCGTGCAGCCCGAGCGCGTCGCGCACCGACGTGGCCGGGTAGCCGCCGTCGACGGCGGCGAGCACGCGCTCGACCACGTAGTACGTCGGGCGCGCGTACCAGTAGACGGTCGTCCCCTCGGCGCGCCGGATCACCGTCGCCTCGGGGGCGCGCCGCCCGCCCGCGTACGCCGCGCGCAGCTCCTCCCACACCGGCGCCGTGTCGGAGAGGCCGAGCGCGGTCATGCGCAGCCCCACCACGTCGCGCATCACCGCGTGGTCCTCGTGGAACCATGCGTGGTACTCGGCCAGCCGCGCCAGCGCGCGGTGGCAGGGCATCGCCGCGTCGAGCGGGATCGCCGCCCGCAGCGCCGCCAGCCGGGCGGGGAGGGGGCGCGAGGACTCCGGCGAGTACGCCGAGCCGCCGAACGGGCCGGGCCGCGACGACGGGGGGGAGGTCAGCGAGGACACGGGACGCTCCGGGTGCGGCGGGTCAGGTGGGGAGGGGGAGGAGGCCGAGGTCGCGCAGCGGGCGCCGCGCCTCCAGGTCCGCGCGGATCGCCGACAGCAGCCGCCCCTCGTTGGCGCGCGGGCCCTCGGGGCCGCCGTCGCTCCCGCGGTGGAGCGCGACCAGCCCCCACTGCGCGTCGAAGCACGGCGCCCCCGACGACCCCTTCTCGGTGCGCGTGGTGTAGCGCAGCACCGCGTCGCCGTCGGCGGGGAGGTCGCCGCACTGCGTGCCGATGGCCAGCGCCAGCGGCTCGCCGACCGGGTGCTGCATGATGAACAGCAGCTGCTCCTCGTGCGGCGCGAGCGGCGGCGTGGGGAGCTCGATCCACCCGCGCGCCCGCGCGCCGCGCAGCTGCGACCCCGAGTCGGCGCCCGGCGGCGCGAGCCCCGGCGCCCCGTCGATGCGCAGCAGCGCGTAGTCGAGCGCGCCCACGGGGCTGTGCGCGACGTACCACTCGGTGGGGTGCAGCCAGTGCGCGACGCCGCGCAGGTCGGGGCCGTCGGCGGTGCGGCGGAAGTCGAAGCGCAGCGTCACCGCGCGCGCGGCCGTCGCGTCGCGCGGCGCCGCGCCCCCCTCGGTGAACAGCGCGTCGACCACGTGGCAGCAGGTGAGCACGCGGTCCGGCCCCACCAGGAAGCCCGTGCCGCACGTCGTCGCCCCCGACGGCTGCTGGACCTCCACGCGGCAGATCCGCCACTCGGCCGCGAGCAACCCCTGCACGAAGCGCGACGGGTCGTAGAAGCGGTCGAGCGTCCCGATCCGCGCCTCCAGCTCGGCGAGCGACCCCGCCTCGGCGCGCCACGGCGCCAGCAGCCCGCCCTCGGCGGCGAGCGACAGCAGCCCCGCGTCGTCGGGGAGCTCCTCGCGCAGCGCGGCCAGCAGCTCGGGGAGCCAGCGCCCGCGGTCGGCCCGCTTGGCGATGTGGAACGCCTGGTCGGCGTGCGCGCCGCGCCGCTCGTCGCGCGTCAGCACGTCGTCGAGCGAGCGCCCGGTGCGATACAGCAGCGCGTCGAGCGCGGCCTCGGAGGGGAGCGCCTTCTCCAGCACGTCGCGCAGCTTCACCACCAGCTGCCGCCGCTGCGCCGTCGCCGCGGGGTCGGCGGCCGGCTCCTCGGCGGCGGCGGCCGCCAGGGCGGGCGCGGGCGCGGGGACCTCGCGCGCCGCCGTCACGTGCGTCGCCGCCGCGACCGGCGCCGGCGCCGGGTGCACCGGCGGGAGGAAGAGCGTCGTCAGCCCGGGGCCGACCTCGCGCCAGTAGCCGCGGTGCCGCTCGCTCGCCGCCACCGGGCGCCACGCCGACGCCGGGAGCGGGCGCCACGGCTCGACGCCCTCGACGTCGTCGCCCGCCAGCGCCTCGCCGACGCGCCGCAGCATCTGCCCCCCCTCCAGCGCCAGCAGCTGGAACGCGAACAGCAGCGTCTCCGGGTGCTGCCACTTGAGCTCCAGCCGCGAGTTCATGCGCCGCGAGCCGACGCACAGGCACCCCGCCACCACCGCCGGCACGTCCCAGTGCCGCAGCGGCAGCGCGTAGAGCACCGTGTGCGGCGTGAACTCGTGCCCGTCGCCGCCGATCAGCGGCACGTACACGTTGCCGATGCCGGGGAGCATGCCGCGCCCGCGCCCGGCGTCGGGGGACACGTACTCCGTCCCCTTGTTGGTGACGTACGCGCGCCCCGTCACCCCGGCGCCGGCGGGGAGCTGCGCCGCGAACTCCTCCCCCTCCTCGGCGAAGGTCGCCGCCACCGCGCCGAGGCCCGGCGCCTCGGGGAGGTCGGGGAAGCGCTCGCGGAACGCGGCCACGGTGAGCTTGGGGCGCGTCGGCAGCAGGAGCGCGACCTCCAGCTCCTCGCTCGGCGCCAGCGTGCCGCTCTCGCGCACCACCTCGCGCGCCCAGGCGAAGAACGGCGCGACGATGCGCTCGCGCACCACGCGCCACCGCCCGTCGGTCGCCGCGCGCGCCGCCGCGACCTCGCGCCGCAGCGCCTCGGTGTCCTTCACCGCCCCGTCGATCAGCGCCGGGTCGTACGCCGGCATGTCGACCGCCGAGTCGGGGATCGTCCACACGACGCCGTAGCCGACGCCGCACAGCGGGCGGTCGATCACCGCGCGGATGCGCCGCGCCTCCCCCCACCACTCGACGCCCGCGCGCGAGAAGCGCAGCAGCCGCGGCTCCTCGACCAGCTCCGGCTCCCCGCCGCCGGCGCGCGGGCGCCGCACGTACGTGCGCAGCTCCGCCTGCGTCGGCTCGAACGGGGTGCGGATGAACAGCTCGGCGCGGCGGTAGCGCGCGTCGAGGAACTGCACGCACGCCTCCTGCTCGACCTTGAGCCCGGGGACGAGCCCGTGCCGCAGGTAGCCGCGCACGCGGTCGCCGAGCGAGGTGGCGTACGCCGACGGCGCGAACCGGCGGTAGGCGTAGCTCGCGAACGCGACGTCGGTGTCGGCGGTGAGCACGATCTCGCCGGCGCGCGCGACCGCGCCGCCGTCGTCCATCCCCCCCTTCCCCGAGCCGTCGGCGCGGCGGAACTCGGCGCGCAGCCCGTCGCTCAGCGCGCCCACCACCGGCTCGCGCTGCCCGCGGTTGCGCTCCGCGAACTGCACCGGCACGCGCGCCACGCGCTGCAGCCCGACCTCCTCCCACCCCGACGTCGGCACCCCCTGGCGCCACACGTCGACGCGCGCGTCCCCCTGCTCGTTGATCTTCACCGTCATGCGCGACGCGCGCGCGGGGCGGCCGCCGGCGCCGGTCCACAGCAGCTCGGGCTCGTGCTCGCGCTGCCCGTCGAGGCGCGCCAGCCGCACGCGCACGCGCGCCTCCCCGGCCGAGCAGCCGCGCGCGTACTCCACCACGTGGAAGCCGGCCGGCGACGCCGCGCTCCCGTGCATGCTCGGCCCGCCGACGCTCGAGAACTCGACCTGGTCGCGCGCGCCGCCGCCGGCGCCCAGCCGCTCGGTGTGCACGTGCCGCCCGAGCGCGGGGCCGTACAGGCACCCGTCGACGCCGAGGCGCAGCAGCTCCAGCTTCGCGCGCCCCGCCCCCGCCGGCACCGGGAAGAGCGCGCCGCTGTCGTCGGTCGGCGGCGACGTGAGCGGGAGGTACGACACGGCGAGCGCGAGCAGCTCGGCGCGCAGCGCGCGCCCCCCCGCCCGCAGCGGCGCGGGGTCCACGCGCGCGTACTCGCCGAGCGCGCGCACGAGCCACGGCTGCACCACGTTCCACGCGTCGCGCGCGTCGTCGGGGACGTGCTCCGTCAGCCGCCCCAGCAGCCGCGCCGCCCCCGCCGGCCGCTCGGCCGTGAGCACGTCGATCAGGAGGAACGCGAGCCCGCTCTCGCCGACGACGTGCAGCCGCACGCGCCCGTCGGGCGTCGTGCACCCGGCGGTGGCGTCGCGGAAGTGCCGCGCGCGCTCGGCGGGGTCGTCGGCGCCCAGGTCGAGGTCGCGCCGCCCCGGCACGACGAGCACGCGCTCGGGCGCCAGCTCGAGCCGCGCCGCGAGGTCGAGCAGGAAGTCGTTCGCCTCGCGCGCGTTGTCGGCGTCGGGCGCGCCGAGCAGGTCGCCGGTGACGACCACCGCGTCGATCCCCGGCCCGTTCCCCTTCCGGGCGGCGTCGGCGCGGGCGAGCAGCGTGGCGCGCGCGACGGCCTGCGCGTCGTCGGCCGCGGGGGTGATCCGCAGGTCCGACAGGTGCCAGAACGAGCCGAAGACGACATCGGTGGACGACATGCGCGAATATGTGTTCACGCATGGCGCGGTCAACAGCGCGTTGTCGCAGCGACCTCGTGCGTGTCCGTGTGCGTTGCATCACAACGCACGCGCGTCGTGGCCAACTGAGCCGCGAGGCTGCGGCAGTCTCTGCAAGAACAGGAATCGGATCGAACGGATCAGATCCGATCCGTTCGATCCGATTCCTGGCAGTTGCTCAGTCCACGGGATGCCCGCCGACGAGCGCCCGGTACACCGCCTCGTGCCGCGCCACGACCGCCGACCAGTCGAACGCGCACGGCGGCTCGGCGCGCGACGCCTCGGCGAGCGCGGCGCGCCGGGCGGCGTCGCGCGCGAGGTCGTGCACCTCCGCCGCGAACGACGCCGCGTCGGGCGCGAGCACGCCGTCGACGCCGTCGCGCACGAAGTCGGCGAGCCCGCTCGCCGCGCGCCCGACCACCGGCACGCCGGCGGCGCGCGCCTCGAGCGCCGCGATCCCGAACGACTCGCTCTGCGACGGGAGGAGGAACAGGTCGGCGGCGGCGTACAGCGCGCGCAGCGCCTCGCGCGTCAGCTCGGCGAGCAGGGTGAGCGTGGCGCCGCGCGCGGCGGCGCGGGCGAGTGCCGCGCGCTCCGGGCCGTCGCCGGCCACCAC
>NZ_JARGEK010000325.1 GCF_029211165.1 Roseisolibacter sp. H3M3-2 | reverse complement strand
ACGCTCCGACTTAGCGCCAGCGCCGCGGCGACGGCGGCGAGCGCGCGCGTCACGGCGACTGGTCGGCGGCGACGACGGTGCCGCCGCGCCGCACGCCGAGCACCACCAGGCGCGTCGGCGTCCCGCCCACCGGCAGCCGGCGCGCGACCGTGGGCACGCCCGCGGCGGTCAGCGCGACCTCGACGACCTCGCCGCGCGTCGGGTTGGAGACGTACACCAGCCCCTCGGCCGACGCGAACACGGGCGTCGGGACGGTGCCCGTCGTCGGCATCGGCGGCACGAACCCGTCGAGCCGGCCGGTGAGCTGGCGCGTGCCCATGTCGAACACGTACAGGTTCCCCGTGCGCCCGAGCATCAGCGCGTGCCGCCCCGAGTAGTCGAGGTCGAACACCCAGTCGATGTCGCCGCCCGGCGCCGTGATCGGGAGGAGGGTGCGGCCGGCCACGTCGACCACGCCCAGCATGCGCGTCGCCGCCGTCACCTCGGCGCCGCGGACGGTGAGGCGGGCGAGCAGGTTCGCCGCGCCGGCGCGCCCGACCACGGTGCCGGAGCCGAAGCGCGGGTCGTCGGCGCGCGTGATCTTGGTGAAGACGCCGCGGCCGTTCTGCGCGCTCACCAGCAGGACGCCGTCGGAGCACCCGTACGCGGCGCCGGCGGCGCTGGTCGTGAGCCCGTGCAGGTTGGGGCAGGCGCGCGTGCTGTCGACGCGCCGCCCCTGCAGGTCGAACACGACGACGCCGTCCGGCCCGGTGCCGGTCGCCGACTTCGCGCTCAGCGCGACGAGCTGGCCGCCCGGCAGCGTCACCGCCGCGCCGTGGTGCGGCGCGCCCGAGTTGACCGTCAGCATCGGCGTGACGTTGCCGGCGGCGAGGTCGCCCTCGCGCCAGAAGCGCGCGACGCCGCTGCCGTCGAACCACGCCGTCAGGATGTCGCCGCTGTGGTTGCCGTGCAGCGGCACCGAGTCGCTCACCCCGCCGAGCAGGCGCGCCGCGGCGCGCACGCCGCGGTCGTTCTGCAGGTAGACGCCGCCGTCGAGGAACTGCACGCGGTTGCGCGTCTGGAAGTGCATCGCCGCGACGCGGCCCTGCGCGCTGTACAGGTACGTCACCGGCCCGGGGAGCCCGCCGATCGAGTCCACGCGCTGGCCGCTCCCGAGGTCGTAGAGCCGCGCGAACGGCTGCGCGTCGTCGGCGACGAGCAGGCGGCGGAACTCGGCGGCCGAGCGCTCGGCGCCTGGCCTGGGGCCGGGGGAGACCGGGTCGTCGTCGGAGCAGGCGGCGGCGACGAGGGCGAGCGCCGCGGCGGCGGCGGCGCGCGCGCGGCGCGGCCGGAGGAGCGGCATGGCGGGGTCCGGGGTGGGCGGACCCGCCGCCGCGCGTCGGTCGACGCGGCGCGGCGGCGGGTCTCGTGCTCCGCCAACCTCGCGCCGACCCGCCGCGCCCCCGCACCGCTTTTCATCGACCGGTCGCCGCGGCCCGGCGAACGGCGCCCACGCGCCGACGAGCGTCGGGCGCGGGCCGGGCCGTGACTACGCCGCGTCCTACGCCGGCGCGCCCTCCGCCGGCGGCAGGAACCGCTCGACCACCGACAGGAACTCGTCCACGTCGAGCGGCTTCGTCAGGTACGCGTCGGCGCCGAGCGCGCGCAGCCGGTCGAGCGACCCGGCCGTCGCGTCGGCGCTGACGACGATCACCGGGATCGCCGCGGTGCGCGCGTCGGCGCGCAGCCGCCGCAGCACCTCGTCCCCCTGGATGTCGGGGAGGTGCAGGTCGAGCAGCACGACGTCCGGCTGGTACTCCTGCGCCAGCTGCACGCCGAGCTGCCCCTGCAGCGCCGGGATCGTGCGCCACCCGGGGCGCGACATCAGGATCGTCTCGACGAGGCTCAGGTTCGCGAGGTTGTCCTCGACGTACAGCAGCGTCGCGTCGCGGTGCGGCGCCTGCTCCACGCACCCCGCCCCCGACTCCTCCAGCGCGCGGCGCGGGTCGTCGGCGACCGCCAGCTCGACCCGGAACACGCTCCCCTCGGGGCCCGTCGACTCGAGCGTCAGCGCGCCGCCCATCGCCTCGCACAGCCGCTGCGACAGCGCGAGGCCGAGCCCCGTCCCCTCGATCTCGGACTGCTCGGCGCCGAGGCGCGCGAACGGCGTGAAGAGCTGCTCGACGCGGTCGGCCGGGATGCCGCGGCCGTGGTCCTCGACGCGCACCGCCCACCGCCCGTCGGCCGGCGCGCAGGCCAGGCGCACGTAGCCGCCGGGGCGGTTGTACTTGATCGCGTTCGACAGGAGGTTGAGCAGCACCTGCACCAGCCGCTGCCGGTCGGCGTGCACGAACGCGTCGCGCGGCCACGGCTCCTCGCGCAGCTCCACCTGCCACTGCTGCGCCAGCGGGCGCACGAGGCCGAACGCCTCCTGCATCGCGGGCGCGAGCGGGACGGGCTCCAGCGAGAAGTTCTCGCGCCCGGCCTCGATGCGGCTGATCTCCAGCACCTCGTTGATGAGGTGCAGCAGGTGCCGCCCCGCCTTGAGGATGTGCTGCACCGCCTTCACCTGCGGCGTCGGCAGCTCGGCGCGCGCCAGCAGCTGCCCGAAGCCGAGGATCGAGTTCATCGGCGTGCGCAGCTCGTGGCTCATGCGCGACAGGAAGTCGCTCTTGGCGCGGTTCGCCCGCTCCGCCTCCTCGCGCGCCTGCTCGGCCTCGGCGGTCGCGCGGCGGAGCGCCGACTCGGCCGCCCGCTGCTGCGTGATGTCGCGCGTGTTGCAGACGATCCCCGCCTCGGCGGTGTGCGCCAGCAGCGTGCTGTTCACCGACTCGATCAGGCGCCACGAGCCGTCGGCGTGGCGCGCGCGGTAGGTGATGACCTCCACCGTCCCCGGCGCCGCCACCAGCCGTCCCACCGACGCCATCGCCTCGGCGACGTCGTCGGGGTGCATGATGTCCGCCGGCGTCACGCCGAGCAGCGCCGACGGCTCGTACCCCATCACGCGCGTCATCGACGGGCTGACGTAGGTGAGGCGCCCCTGCGGGTCGCTCACCAGCAGCATGTCGTTGCCGTTCTCGATCAGCGCGCGGAAGTGCTCCTCGCTGCGCTGCAGCGCCTCCTCGGCCGCCTTGCGGTCGGTGACGTCGCGGGCGATGGCGATGATCCCGTCGTCGAACGTGTGCGGCGAGATCGTGCGCCCCACGCTCTCGAACATCCGCCACGAGCCGTCCTTGTGACGGATCCGGTACTCGGTGCGGACCGACGTGCCGGGCGCCGCGGCCGCCGTGGCCAGGTCGCGCCCCACGGTCGCCAGGTCGTCGGGGTGGATCAGCTCGACCGGCACCTTGCCGAGCATGTCCTCCTGCTCCCAGCCGAGGATCGTGCGCGCCGACGGGCTCACGTAGGTGAGCTCGTAGGCGGTGTTGCACGTCATCACGTAGTCGCTGGTGTTCTCGATGATCCGCCGGAAGTGCTCGTCCTGCTCGCGCAGCTTCCGCTCGGCCTCGAGGCGGTCGGTGATGTCGCGCCCGAAGGCGAGGATCCCCTCCTCCACCCCGTACGGCGACAGCGTGCGGCCGAGGTTCTCGAACACCCGGTAGCTGCCGTCCTTGTGCCGGATGCGGAACGTCGACTTGTGCGACTCGCCCGGGTTCTCGACGATGTGCGCGAAGTCGCGCATCACCTGCTCGACGTCGTCGGGGTGCACCAGGTGCTCCGGGCGCGACCCCATCATCTCCGCGACCGTCCACCCGAGCATCCGCTCGACGCCCGGGGCGACGTAGGTGATGGCCGCCGTCGCGTCGACGATCATCACGTGGTCGCTGGCGTGCTCGATCATCCGCCGGAAGTGCAGGTCGCGCTCGCGCAGCTCGCGCTCGGCCTCCACCCGGTCGGTGATGTCGCGGCAGTTCGCCATCAGCCCGCCCTCGAGCGAGCCGCGCACGAACGTGTTGGCCACGTTCTCGATCCACCGCCAGCTGCCGTCCCGGTGCCGCTTGCGGAACTGGATGGTGAAGGTCTCGTCGGGCCGCTCCAGCAGCTTCCCGATGGTGGCCATCACCGCGTCCACGTCCTCGGGGTGCACGAGGTCCGTCGGCCGCTGGCCGAGGATCTCGTCGGGCCGGTAGCCGAGGATCCGCTCGACCGACGGCGCGACGTACGTGATCGCGCCCGCGGCGTCGACGATCATCACGTAGTCGCTCGCGTGCTCCACCATGCGGCGGAAGTGCGCCTCGCGCTCCGCCAGCGCGCGCTCGGCCTCGACGCGGTCGGTGATGTCGCGGCAGTTGGCGAGGAACCCGGCCTCGATCGAGTCGGGCGAGAGCGCGCGGGCCGTGGTCTCGTGGTAGCGCCAGCTCCCGTCCCGGTGCAGGGTGCGGTAGCGCGTCGTGACCGTCTCCTCCGGGTGCTCGGCGAGGCGGGCGATGGCCGCGTGCACGATCGCCTGGTCGTCGGGGTGCATGTTGTCCGACGGCCGCTTCCCCATCATCTCCTGGGCGGTGAAGCCGAGCACGCGCTCGACCGACGGGCCGATGTAGGTGATCGCCCCGGTCGCGTCGCAGATCAGCACCATGTCGCTGGCGTTCTCGATCAGCCGGCGGAAGTGCTCCTCGCGCTCGGCCAGCGCGCGCTCGGCCTCGCGCCGCTCGGCGATCTCCTGCGCCAGCGCGGCGTTGGTGGCCGCCAGCTCCGCGGTGCGCTCGGCCACGCGGCGCTCCAGCTCCTCGTACGCCTGGCGCAGCGCCGCCTCGGCGGCCCGCCGCGCGCTCACGTCGCGTCCGCTCACCAGCAGCCGGTCGACGCCGTCGATGGTGACGCGCCGCTGCCGCAGCTCCTGCCAGACCAGCGAGCCGTCCTTGTGGCGCCCGCACCACTCGAAGCGCTGCGGCTCGCCGGCGATCGCGCGGCGGGCGTACTCCCACGCCCGCTCCATCGTGCACCCGGTCTCGGGGACGAGCAGCCCCGCGACGCCGAGCGCCTTCTGCTCCTCGGCGGAGTAGCCGAACAGCTCGACGGCGGCGTCGTTCAGGTCGAGCATCGCCCCCGTGTCCATGTCGTGCACCCACATGGCGTCCGACGCCTGCCGGAACATGGTCCGGTAGCTCTCCTCGGTGGCCGGCCGGGGGGCGGAGAGGGAGGACGGGAGGGGGGAGCGGGCGGACGGCGGGGTGGTCATGCGGGGGAGTACGACGGCGGGGCGAGGCGGGGGGAGGCGTCGCCTGCGGCGAAACGCCCGTCTCACGGTGCACGGAATCGCTGCGGAACGCCAGGGACCGCCTGCGTTTCCGCCCCCGCCCCGCCCGCCCCGTCAGCGCACGCGCGGGAGGGTGCGCTCGTTCCCGTTCTGGCGCATCACGACCGCCGTCGCCTTCCCGTCGGCGCCCACCGCGAAGGTCAGGGTGACGGGCGCCCCGTCGGCGGCGAACGTCGTCCCCGCGACGTGCGACAGGGCGCGCCGCGCGCCCCCCGAGGGCTGCCCGTGCAGGCGCCCGCCCTCGACGGTGACGGCGAGGGTGCGGCCGGGCGCCACCTCGTACTCGCCGGCCAGCGCCGCCAGCGCCAGCGTGAG
>NZ_JARGEK010000324.1 GCF_029211165.1 Roseisolibacter sp. H3M3-2 | reverse complement strand
GGCGCGCCACGGCACCGCGCACGGGCGCGTGCGCCTCGCCGGGTGGCTCGGGCTGCACGTGGCGGCCGCGCTGCTCGGCGCCGCGGCGCGGCTGCTGCGCGACGGCCCGCCGGCGCGGCTGGAGGCGGGGTGGGGCGCCGTCCCCAACCTGCTCGTCGTGAGCGGGCGCGCGCCGGTGTCGATCCCGATGCGGGTGCTCGACGCGCGCGGCCGCGTCCTCCCGCCGGCGCCGGTGCGCTACGCGTGGGAGTCGGGGGCGCCGGCCGAGGTGTCGCCCGAGGGCGTGGTGCGCTGCGGGCAGCGCGGCGACGCGATGGTGCGCGCGACGCTCGGCGACGTGACGGCGCGCGTGCGCGTCAGCTGCCAGCCGGTGTGGTACGTGTCGATGCCGCGCTGGTACAACTTCGTCGCCGGCGACGCGCCGCAGCCGCTGCGCATGGGCGCGATGGGGCTCGACGGGCGCCCGGTCACGCGCCTCGCCGCCGACGTGGCGGTGGCCGACCCGAGCGTCGCACGCGTCGTCGGCACGCGCGTGCACGCGCTGCGCCCCGGGCGCACCTTCATCCGCGCGCACGCGGGCGGCAGCACCGCCGCCGCCGCGGTCACCGTGTTCGAGCCGGTGCGCTCGCTCGCCGGGCTGCGCGACGACCAGCGCTACGTGTTCGCGTCGCTGCGCCTCGCCCCCGGCGAGCGCGCGCGCTGGCCGCTCCCGGTCGGCACGTTCTCGCTGGTGAACCACGTCGGCCCGCTCGGCGACGCGCCCGACCTCGCGGTGTCGGGGCCGGTGCGCTGCCAGCCCGCGCCCGGGCCCGGCGTCCACCAGACCTTCTGCCGCGCGTGGCGCCGCGGCGCGACCGTCACGCTCTCGCGTCCCGCCGACGCCGCGACGCCGGTGGACGGCGCGCTGGCGCTCGAGCGCGACCGGCCGTGAGTCGCGTCACGATCCGTCGCGCGCGTCGTGTGACGGGTTGACGGATCGTCGGGTACCCCGTACCGTAGCCCTCCCGCCGGCGTCGCGCGCCGGCCCCGCATCCCACACCGCCGGCCGTCCGTCGATGCGCATGAGCGCGTTCCCCATCCCGCAGCCCGTCCGCGATCGGCGCCGTGCGCCGCTCGGCGTCGACGGCCGCACGGTCGTCGCGACCGGGATGGACCGATGAGCAACCGGCCAGGGACCGCGCGCGCGGGGCGATAGCCGCCCCCGCTCCAGCGAGGCGAGTCGCCCCACCTGTGCCGCAGGCGAGCCAGGTGGGGCGACTCGCGTTTCCCGTATGCGGAGCACGCACGGCATGTCCAGTCCGACCGAGACCCTTCCGCTCGCCCCCGCCGACGCGGCGCCGCCCCCGCCGGGGTTCTGGGCGTCCGTCCGCGAGGCGCTGCACGGCAGCCAGCAGGACTTCACGCAGGGCCCGCTCGGCCGCGCCATCCTGCTGCTGGCCGTGCCGATGGTGCTGGAGATGGCGATGGAGAGCGTCTTCGCCGTCACCGACATCTACTTCGTCTCGCACATCCGCGACCCGCGGGTGGCCACCCTCGCCGTCGCCGCGGTCGGGCTGACCGAGTCGCTGCTGGCGGCGGTCTACGCGCTGGCGATGGGGCTCGCGATCGGCGCCACCGCGGTGGTCGCGCGCCGGATCGGCGAGAAGGACGCCGAGGGGGCCGCGCACGCCGCCGCGCAGGCGGTGCTGCTCGGCGCGGCCGTCGCGGCGCTGCTCGGCGTGCTCGGCGCGACGTTCGCGCCGCAGCTGCTGCGCCTGATGGGCGCGTCCGACGACGTGCTGCGCGTCGGCGTGAACTTCACGCGCATCATGCTCGGCGGCGAGGCGAGCATCATCCTCCTGTTCATCGCCAACGCCATCTTCCGCGGCGCCGGCGACGCGGCGATCGCGATGCGCACCCTGTGGATGGCGAACGGGATCAACATCGTGCTCGGCCCGCTGCTGATCTTCGGCGTCGGCCCGCTGCCGGAGCTCGGCGTGACCGGCGCCGCCGTCGGGACGACCATCGGGCGCGCCACCGGGGCGGCCTACGCGCTGTGGCGCCTGTCGCGCCCGCAGGCGGCCGGCACCACCGCGGTGCGCGTGCGCGTGGCGGCGCGCCACTTCCGCCCCGACCGCGCGGCGATGGCGTCGCTGGCGCGGCTGTCGTGGTCGGGCGTGCTGCAGACGCTCATCGGCACCGCGAGCTGGGTGGGGCTGGTGCGCATCATCGCCTCCTACGGCAGCGAGGCGCTGGCCGGCTACACGATCGCCATCCGCCTGGTGGTGTTCGCCATCCTCCCGGCGTGGGGGATGAGCAACGCGGCGGCGACGCTGGTCGGGCAGGCGCTCGGCGCGAAGGACCCGGAGCGCGCCGAGCGCGCGGTGTGGCGCACGGCGCACTACAACGCGGCGTTCATGGGCGCGCTCGGGCTGCTGTTCGTGGCCGCGGCCGGGCCGCTGATCGGCTTCTTCACCGACGACCCGGCGGTGGCGCCGATCGCCGTGCGCGCGCTGCGCATCATCGCCAGCGGGTTCCTGCTGTACGCGTACGGGATGGTGCTGACGGCGGCGTTCAACGGCGCCGGCGACACGCGCACGCCGACGTGGCTCAACTTCGCGGTGTTCTGGCTGTTCGAGATCCCGGTGGCGTGGCTGCTCGCGGGGCCGCTCGGCTGGGGGCCGGACGGCGTCTTCGTCGCGATCGCGGTGGCGTTCTCGGCGCTCGCGGTGGCGAGCGGCGTGATCTTCCGGCGCGGGCGGTGGAAGGCGCAGCAGGTGTGACGCGCCTCCGCGGGCGCGGGTTGCACGGGCGAAGGCCGCACCCGCGACGACACCGATTCACGAGAGCCGACATGCCGAAGCGCCACCTCGCCGTCCTGCTGCTGCTCGCCGCCGCGTGCGGCGACTCCGCCGTCGCCACCGCCCCGGAGGCGGAGGCGCCCGGCGCCACGCTCGCCGCCGCGCCGCCCGCGGCCGGGGCGACCGACACCGCCTCGGCGACGCCGGCGCCCAAGCCGGCCGCGACCGCCGACACGTCGAGCGCGCAGAACTTCCCGCGCTCGATCCGGCTGGAGGGGAGGGCGCTCCTCCCGTCGGCGACCGACAGCACGCCGGCGCCCGCGGCGCCCGGGACGCGGCTCACCCTCTTCCGCAACACGCTCGCGGACGGGAAGGGCGTGTCGACCAAGGTCGGGGAGACGACGGTCCGCGCCGACGGGATCTTCGCGTTCGCCGACGTGCCCGGCGGCTACCTGGTGCTCGCGGTCGAGGTGACGGCGGCGCGCGAGTGGGGGACGCACGTCGCCTTCCTCGTCGGCAACGCCGAGGTGACGCGCGTGATCCCGCGCTTCTGGCCGCGCCCCTGACGCGCCGCTAGCGTGGGGGCATGACGCGCGCCCCCCACGCCCCGCTCCTCCTCGCGGCCCTGCTGGCCGCCGGCCCCGCCCTCGCGCAGCCGGCCGTGCCGCAGGGCCGCGCCCGCGCCCGCGACCTCGGCGTCGCCCCCGGCGTCCTCGCCCCCGGCCGCTGGAACGCCATCACCGACGTCGCCGGCGTGCGCGTCGGGCACGCGACGGTGGTCGAGGGGGACAGCGTGCGCACCGGCGTCACCGCGGTCCTCCCGCACGCCGGCAACCTGTTCCGCGAGCGCGTCCCGGCGGCGGTGGTCGTCGGCAACGGCTTCGGCAAGCTGCTCGGCAGCACGCAGGTCAACGAGCTGGGCGAGCTGGAGACGCCGGTGCTGCTCACCTGCACGCTGTGCGTGTGGCGCGCCGCCGACGCGCTGGTCGACACGCTGCTCACGCTCCCCGGCATGGAGCGCGTGCGCTCGATCAACCCGCTGGTCGCCGAGACGAACGACGGGGGGCTCAACGCCGCCATCCGCTCGCGCCCCGTGCGCCCGGAGCACGTGCGCGCCGCGCTCTCGTCGGCGCGCGACGGCGCGGTGGCGATGGGGAGCGTCGGCGCGGGGACGGGCACCGTCGCCTTCGGGTGGAAGGGCGGGATCGGCAGCAGCTCGCGCGTCCTCCCGCGCCCGCTCGGCGGGTGGACCGTGGGGGTGCTCGTGCAGAGCAACTTCGGCGGCGTGCTCACGATCGGCGGCGCGCGCGTCGGGGAGGCACTCGGCCGCCACCCCTTCACGCGCGCCCTCGCCGACACCGCGCGACCGGCGGGCGCTGACGGCTCGATCATCATGGTCGTCGCGACCGACGCGCCGCTCTCCGACCGCAACCTGCGCCGCCTCGCCGCGCGCGCGCTGCTCGGCCTCGGGCGCACCGGCTCGTACGCCTCCAACGGCTCGGGCGACTACGTGATCGCCTTCTCCACCGCCGCCGAGGTGCGCCGCCCCGTCGACGCGCGCCGGCTGCAGCCGACCGAGCTGGCCAACGAGGGGGGCGGCGACCTCTCGGCGCTCTTCGCCGCCGCGGCCGACGCGACGGAGGAGGCGATCTACGACTCGATCCTCGCGGCGACGACGGTCACGTCGCGCGGCGGGACGGTCGAGGCGATCCCGATCGACCGGGTGCGCGAGATCCTGCGCCGGCGGTGAGCGAGCGGCGGGTGGGGGACGGACCGACTCAGTCCTTCCCGTCCCCTCCCTCCTCGACCGGCTGCGCGAACATGACCACGCGCCCGCCCGGCTCGCGGACCCCGACCTCGTCCATGCCGTAGAACGTCCGGCGGCGCGGGACGACGTACTCCATCCCGTCGAGCGCGGCGACGATCGCGTCGAGGTCCGACACCTCGAAGAAGAGCGCCGTCAGCCCCGCATGCGCGTCGGCGGGCGGCAGCGACGCCGGGGCGTCGTCGGCGACGCTCGCGCGCGACTGGTACATCAGCTCCACGCCGTCCTTCACCAGGATCACGAAGCCGAGGGCGTCCCCGTGCGGGACCTCGGCCACCTTCGCCCAGCCCAGGCGCTCGACCCAGAACGGGAGCACGGGCTCGATGGCGTCGACGATCAGGACGGGGGTGAGCTTGCGGACGGCGCTGGCGGTCATGGCGGGGGCGTCGGAGGGGTGGAGATGGGGACGCCGCCCAATCTGCGCGGACGCCGCCGGGCGCGCTGGGAGAAATGGAACGTCAGCCGGCCCGCGCCCACTCCCCGGGCGTGCGTCCGGTGAGCGCGCGCAGCTCGGCGCCGAGGTGCGCCTGGTCGTGGTAGCCCAGGTCGAGCGCGACGCGCGACCAGCCCGCGCGGCGCGCCTGTTCCACGCGGGCGAGCGCGGCGCGCATGCGGACCACGCGCGCGAACGTCTTGGGCGGCACGCCGACGTGCTCCGCGAACGCGCGCGCCAGCGCCTGGCGCGTGACCCCGAGCGCGGGCGCGAGCGCCTCGACGCGCATCGTCCCCTCGCTCCGCGTGAGGAGCGCCACCGCGCCCTCGACCAGCCGCGGCGGCGCGTCGGCGCGGGCGGCGCTGGCGGCGAGGCGGTGGCGGACCTTGTCGTGTTCGCGGGCGAGCGCGGCGAGCGCAGTCGGGCTGAGATCCGCGCGGCCCTGCAGAAAGGCGCAGAACCGCTCCGTCTCGACCAGGAAATGCACGTTGGTGGTGGGCTCGGCCTCCCAATAGGCGGAGATCAACCGCGTCAGATC
>NZ_JARGEK010000323.1 GCF_029211165.1 Roseisolibacter sp. H3M3-2 | reverse complement strand
GCCGCGACCGCGGGCGCCGGCGTCTCCGCCGTCGCGGGCGCCGCGACCGGCGCCGGCGTCGCCACCGCGGCGGGCGCGAACCGCTTCGCCAGCCACTCCGCCCCCGGCAGCGTGCGCAGCTCGGCGTGCGCGGCCAGCGCCGTCGTCACCCCGCGCAGCGCCAGCGGCGACGAGGCCAGCGGCGTCGGCGCCGTCGAGGCGGCGAGCACCGCGGCGCGGTCCTCCCCCTCCAGCTCCGCGAGCGGCTGCATCCCGCCCTCGCTCATCGCCACCGCCAGCACGCGCTCGCCGACGCGCACCACCGCGATGCTCTGCCGCGGCCCGAGCGGGAGGCGCTGCACGACCTCCATCGGCAGGCGGCCGCGCCCCGCGCCGGCGTGCGGCGCGAAGCGCTTGAGCGCGCGCAGCACGACGACGAGCAGCGCCAGGACGGCGCCGAGGGCGACGAAGACGCCGAGGGTGGCGCTGAGAGTCATCGGGCGGCGGGGACGGCGGCGGCGCGCGCGGTCAGGCGGCCTGCGGCTGCGGCGTCGCCGCGAAGATGCGCACGATGCGCACGCCGAAGTGCTCGCCCAGCACCACCACCTCGCCCTCGGCGAACTTGCGGTCGCCGACGTAGACGTCGATCGGCTCGCCGGCCAGCCGGTCGAGCTGGATCACCGCGCCGCGGCCGAGGCGCAGGATCTCCTGCACCGTCATGCTCGTGCGCCCCAGCTCGATCGACACCGGGAGCGACAGGTCGAGCAGCATGCCGAGCGGCACCTCGCTGCCGGCCAGCGCGCCGGCGCCGAAGTCGGGGGCGAGGCCGTACGCGGCCGGGTCGGGCTCCGCGGGGGCGGCCTGCGGGATCGGCTGGCCGCTGGCCTTCGCGGCCTGCACGCTGGCGACGAGGGCGTCGATTTCGGCGGGATTCATGAGGGGCCGGGTGGGGCGAGGTCGGGTGAGGCGAAGCCGGGAAGGGCGAACTCGGATGCGTCGAACTCGGATGCGTCGAACTCGGATGCGTCGAACTCGGGCGGGGCGAACTCGGGTGGCGCGGGTGCGGCGGGGCTCGCTCCATCCGAGTTCGCCCCATCCGAGTTCGCTCCACCCGCGATCGTCTCATCCGATCCCGCCGTATCCGGTTCTCACCCGTTCTCCTCGTTCGGCTGCGGCGGCGAGAGCTGGTCGAGCAGGCGGACGGCGAGGCGGCGGCCGACGCGGCCGGCGGCGCCGCGCGAGCGCTCGCGGCCGCCGATCAGGACGCTCAGCTCCGCGTCGCGCGGGATGCCGGTCGACAGCACCTGGCCGGGGGCGAGGTTGCTCAGGTCGCGCAGCGACATCTGGAACTGCGGCAGGCGCGCCGACACGGCGACCGGCGTGGCGCGCAGCGCGAGCTCGGTGCGCTGGCGCGCCTCGCGCTGCTCGCGCTCCGACCCCGCGGCGCCGCCGATCCGGCGCTGCCCGCTCGACTGGAAGAACTTCTCGAGCACCGAGAACGGGAGGCAGATCAGCAGCAGCGAGCTCGCCTGCCCCGCGACCGCCTCGATGTTGGCGACGAGGACCGGGTCCTCGCGGTTGGCGATCTGCAGGATCTCGGGGCTCGACTCGAAGCCGGTCACGCTCAGCTCGAGCGGGACGTGGTCGAACCAGATCTCCTCCAGCAGCGACGCGGTGCGCTCGGCCACCGTGCGCACGGCCATCCGCTCCACCGGCGACAGCGCGCGCCCCGGGATGCTCGGCGCCCCGCCGCCGCCGAACAGGCGGTCGATGAGGAAGTACGCGAACTCGTGCCCGACGTCGATCACGCCCTGCACGCCGCCGCTCCCCTTCACGTCGAACACGTAGGTCGCGCACGGCGTCGGCAGCGACAGCGCGAACTCGCCGAACGAGAACTGCTCGACGCTCTGCAGCCGCAGCTCGACGTGGCCGCGGGCGCGCGACACCAGCCACCCCTCGAGCGACTTGCACAGGCGCTCGTACATCGCCTCCAGCGTGCGCAGCCGCTCCTTGGAGACGCGGTGCGGGCGGCGGAAGTCGTACGCCGTCACCTCCTGGTCGGCCGCCGCGGCCGACGCGCCGCCGCCGAACGCGTTCGCGGCCGCCGCCGGGACCGCCGCGCCGGCGCCCCCCAGCAGGCGGTCGATGTCGAACTGCGAGAGCATGTCGGAGGACATGGCGCGCCCGGCCTACTGGATGACGAACTGCGGGAAGTAGATGCGGCGCACGACCGGCTTCTTGGCGTCGGGGAAGAACTTCCCCGCCACGGTCTTGAGCTCCGCCCGGATCGAGTCGCGCTTCGTCATGTCCGACAGGTAGTCGACCGACTTCGCGCCGACGCTCTGCAGCACCGCGTCGCGCAGCTCGGCGTCGCGCGCCTTCAGCTCCTCGAGCGCGGCGGCGTCCTTCAGCTCGAACGCGATCGTCAGCAGCAGGAAGCGCTGCCCCCCCGACTCGGCGGGGTTCAGCACCAGGTTGTCGATCGTGTGGACGGGCTTCGCCGCGGCGGCGCCCTCCCCCTCCTTCGCCTCCTCCTCCTCCGGCTCCTCCTCGGCGTGCGCCGAGTCGGCCGCGGCGGAGGGGGCGACCTTCTTGGCGACCATCGGCCCGAGGGCGAACGCGCCCCCCGCGCCGCCGGCCGCCAGGCCGCCGACGAGGGCGAGGATCAGGACCAGCTTCGACGCACCCTTCTTCCCGCCCTCGGGGGCGTCGGCGGGGGCGGCGGTCTCGGGATTGGACATGCCGGGGGCAGAGGCAGGGGCGGTGCCAGGCGAAGTGCGTTGTCCCGCAACGACTTACGCGCGCGCCAGGAACGACAAGACGCGCCGGGCGGCAGATCGTGCCGCCCGGCGCGCCGGAAGAACTTGCCGCGGTCGGGATTACCGCTTCAGCTGCATCAGCTCCTGGAGCATCTCGTCCGAGGTCGTCACGACCTTGGAGTTCGCCTGGAAGCCGCGCTGGGCGATGATCATGTTCGTGAACTCCTGCGCCAGGTCGACGTTCGACATCTCGAGGGCGCCCGAGGTCATCTGCGACTGGCTCCCCTCGAGGGCGAAGCCGAGCACCGCGCCGCCCGAGTTGGCCGACTCCTGGTACATGTTGTCGCCGACGCGCAGGAGGCCCGACGGGTTGTTGAAGTCCGCCAGCACGATCTGGCCGAGCGGCGTCGTCGTGCCGTTGGTGAAGAAGCCGGTGACGAGCCCCGTGCGGTCGATCGAGAAGTTCTGCAGCTGCCCGGCCGTGTAGCCGTTCTGGTCGCGCAGCACGGCGGTGCTGGCGGTCGCGAACTGCGTGAGGCCGTTGACGCCCGAGCCCACCGCGAGCTTGACCTGCACGGGCAGGGCGCCCGGCACCGCGAAGTCGATCGCCGGCTGGTCGGCGGGCGGGATGATCGTGCCGGCCGAGTCGAACGTCAGCGTGCCGCGGTTGGTGCCGGCGACCGCCGTGTCGGGGCTCATGTGGTAGTTGATCTTGACCTGCGAGCCCGCGGGGATCGACGCGCCGAACACCACCGCGCCCGAGCCGTTGATCGTGAAGTCGTCGGGGTTCTTGTACGGCGTGCCCGAGGGGCTGGTGACCTCGATGTTCTCCTCGAGGATCTCGTAGCCGTCGGGGAGGCCGGTGGCCGCGTCGGTGGGGAGGGCGAAGTCGCCGTCGACCACGTAGTCGACCGTCGCCGCGCTGACCATCGGGTCGAGCTGCCACTCCCACGTGTTCGGGCCGGTCTTCCAGAACTGGACCTTCACGTCCCACTTCGTGCCCTGCGAGTCGAACACGCCGAGCGTCGTCTCGGTCCACGCCTTCGCGTTCTGCGGGTCGGCGCGGCCGGCGTCGTCGAAGTCGCCGACGAACGTCGGGGCGGCGGCGTTCAGGTTGCCGCCGAGCGTCATCTCGCTGGTCGGCTTCGCCGACACCTTCTGCCCGAACGGGAGGCGGATGTCCTGGATGCCGTCCTTGAGCTGGCCGTTCTCGTACATGCGGCCCTGCACGACGAAGCCGTTGGTCGGCGACACCAGCTTGCCGTCGGCGTCGAGCTGGAAGTTGCCCGAGCGCGTGTAGTAGCTCTGGTTCCCCTTGCGCACCACGAACAGCGAGTCGCCCTGGATCGCGAGGTCGGTGCTCTGGCCGGTCGTCTCGATGTTGCCCTGCGTGTACAGCTGGTCGATGGAGCCGATCTGCATCCCGAGCCCCACCTGGATCGGGTTGATGCCGCCCTGGTCCCCCGGCGGCCGGCTGGCGCCGGCGAGCAGCTGCGCGAAGCCTTCCTTGAACGTGACGCGGCCGGCCTTGAAGGCGACGGTGTTAACGTTCGAGATGTTGTTGCCGATAACATCCATACGGACCTGGTGATTGCGCAGGCCCGACACGCCGGCGAAGAGGGAACGCAGCATGGGAAGGGGTCTCCTGGGGGAGTGAGGCGGGAGCGCGGCGACGTGGCAGCGTCGGCGCGCGACGTGGAGTGACGCGCGAGAGTCGCGCGGAGTTACGGCAGAGCACGCCCGGATTTCGTGTCCGGGCGCGTTTTTTTTTTAGTGCTTGATCGACAGGATCGCGCCGAACGGGAACTCGTACTGGCCGATCGTCAGCATCGGGCCCTCGGTCGTGAAGCGCACGCCGTCGACGGTGCCCTTGAGCGGCGCGCCCTCGGGCGCCGGGTCGCCGTTCGCGTCCACCGCGCGCGACGGGTCCACCTCGACCGACTTGCCGATCGCGCCGAGCGTCATGCTGCCGCCGAGCGACTCGAGGAGTGCGGCCTGCGCGCCGGCCTGCGCCGACATCGTCTCGTTCAGCGTCACGAGCTGTTCGACGCTCGAGAACTGCGCCAGCTGCGCCGCCATCTGCTGCCCGTCCATGGGCGAGAGCGGGTCCTGGTTCTTCATCTGCGCGACCAGCATCTGGAGGAACTGGTCCTTGCCGAGCGCGCCCTTGGGGTTGTTCGGGATCGCGCCGGCGGGCGTCGGCTGCACGGCGCCCAAGGGCGGCGCCGAGGTCGTGGAGTTGACGGGCATCGGGGTGCGTGGGAGGGGGAGGGCGCTCAGCGCGCCGCGCGGCCGCGCGCGGGCGGCGTGAACTCGTCCGCGAGCCAGCGCTCGGCGTCCTGCCGGCGGCGCTCCTCGCGCGATCCGTGCTGCTGCTGCGCGTCGCGTCCCTGCGTCTCGCGCCCGTGCTGGTCCCGCTGCTGCTGCGACTGCGAGTTGTTCGACGACCCCGAGGCGCCGGCGTCGCCCGCCGCGCCCGCGCCGGCGGCGGCGGTCACGCGGCTCGCGTCGCTGGCGTGCGTCTGCGCCGTCTCCGACGCGCGCGGCGACGCGGCGGCGCGCAGCGCGTCGGCGGTCAGCCCCTGCCGGCCGAGCGCGTCGCGCAGGTCGCCCACGCGCGCCGCCAGGCGGTCCGCGGCGTCGGCGTCCTTCACGTCGATCCGCGCGTCGACCGTCACCCCGCGCACGTCCACGCGGATGCGGTCCTCGCCGCCGGCGGCGTTGTCCACGCGCAGCTCCAGCGACGACACGCCGCGCCCGGCGGCCGCGGCCTCGAAGCGGTCGGTCACCGCGGTCAGCCGGTCCACCGCCGCCGCGCCGAGCACCGTCGCGGCTGGCGCGGCGAAGCGCGGCG
>NZ_JARGEK010000322.1 GCF_029211165.1 Roseisolibacter sp. H3M3-2 | reverse complement strand
CAGCACGACCAGCAGCACCGCGCCGTCGGCGCCGCGCACCGCGGCCACCGTCTCGACCGCGCGCGCCGCGCGCTCGGCGCCGCGCCGCGCCGCCGCCACCGAGCGCGCGGGCCCGTCGGGGGCGAGCGCGTCGAGCGTGCGCCGGCGCGCCGACGGCTCGGCGACCCAGTCGTCGAGCGCGCGCCCGCGCAGCGCCGCGCCGTCGGCGACGCCCAGCAGGTCGGCGAGCCCCGGGCTGGCGTCGAGCAGCCGCCCCTCCGCGTCGCTGACGTAGAGGGCGGCGCCGAGCCGCCGCACCATGGCCGCGATGGTCGACGGGTCGTCGAGCGCGCCGACCGCGCGCGGCGGGATCTGGGTCATCGGGCTCCTCCGGACGCGGTGGCGTCGCTGCAACGTTCCCCGGCACTCCGCGGGACCGCCGCCGGGTGCGGGGAACATGGAGCGGGGACCGGGGGGAAGCAAACCGACGGCTGCGGCGCTGCGGGGCTGCGGAGGCGCGCCGCTGCTCTTCCGCAGCCCCGCAGCGCCGCAGCACGGCACGGGACCTGAGCGTGGCGCTCCCCATGTCCTCCGAATCACCGGTCTCCCTCTGGCTCCTGGGCAGCGGCAGCCAGGGCAACGCGGCCGCCGTCGCCTGGGGCGAGCGGCTGCTGCTGCTCGACGCCGGCGTCGACCTGCCGGTGCTGCTGGCGCGCATGCGCGACGCCGACCTCCACCCGTGGTACGTCGAGGAGGTGCTGCTCTCGCACGGGCACCGCGACCACGTGCTCGGCGCCGCCGCCGGTGCGAAGGCCTACGGGTGGCGCGTGTGGGCGACGCTCGGCACGGTGTGGCGCTGGCGGGCGCTGCGCGGCGTGGACGTGCGGCCGTTCGAGGCGGGCGCCGCGTTCGACGCCGGCCCGTTCCGCGTGCGCACCGCCGCCACCCCGCACGACGTCGACGACTCGGCCGCGTTCGTGGTCGAGGCGGGGGGCGTGCGGATCGGCTACTGCACCGACCTCGGTCACGCGCCCGACGCGGTGGTCGCGCTGCTGCAGGGCGTCGACGCGCTGGTGCTCGAGTCCAACTACGACGAGGCGATGCTGCGCGGCGGGCCGTACCCGCCCGAACTGCAGGCGCGCGTCGGCGGGCCCACGGGGCACCTCGGCAACGCGCAGGCGGCGGAGGTCGCGCGCGCGGTCGCGCATCCCGGGCTGCGGCACCTCGTGCTCGGGCACCTCAGCCGGCACAACAACACCCCCGCGCTCGCGCTGGCGTCGATGCGGCGCGCGCTGGAGGGGACCGCGTTCCGCGGCGTCGTGCACGCCGCGCCGCCCGACACGGTGCTCGGACCGCTCACCCTCGAGCCCGCCATGCCGGAGGGGGCGCCGGCTGGCGTGGAACGCGGGATGCCTCATGTTGGGTGAGCCGACGTCCCCTCCCGACACGCCCGCCTGGTCCGGGGCGCCGGCCGCCCGATCCGTACGCGCGTCGCGACGCCGCGGCGCGGAGGCCGCGTGTCACGTCCCGCGGGCCACGATCCCACGCTCGGCGCCCCGGCTCGCCTCGACGCGATCCGCCGCCTCGAGCTGCTCGACCGCCCTGCCGAGCCGGCGCTCGAGCGCCTGATCACCCTGGCGGCGGCCGCGCTCGAGGTCCCGATCGCCCTGCTCTCGCTGGTCGACGACCGCCGCCAGTTCTTCACCGCCGCCGTCGGCATCCCGGAGCCGTGGGCGTCGCGCCGCGAGACGCCGCTCTCGCACTCGTTCTGCCAGCACGTCGTGCGCGCCGGCGAGCCGCTGGTCGTCGAGGACGCGCGCGCGCACCCGCTGGTCGCCGACAACCTCGCCATCAGCGAGATGGGGGTCGAGGCGTACCTCGGCTTCCCGGTCGCGTCGCCCGACGGCTCGGTGCTCGGCAGCCTCGCCGTCGCCGACGTGCGCCCGCGCCCGTGGTCGCCGCGCGACGTGCGCCTGCTCGGCCTCCTCGCCGGCGTCGCCACCCGCGAGGTCACCCTCGGGCGCGCCGCGCGCACCACCGCGGCGCTGCTGGAGCACGCGTCGGACGCCTACCTCGCGCTCGACGAGGAGCACCGCGTCACGGGGATCAACGCGGCGGCCGAGCGGCTGCTGGGCGCGGCGCGCGACGCGGTGGTCGGGCGCGTGGTGTGGCAGCTGCTCCCGGGCGCGCTCGCCGACGCCGTCGAGCCGGTGGTCGAGCGCGCGACGCAGGAGCACCGCGTGGTCGAGACCGAGGTGCGCGCCGCCTGCGCCGCCGACGCGCCGGAGCGCGAGTTCGAGCTGCGCGTCCTCCCGTCGCGCGACGGCACGGCGGTGCTCGCCCGCGACGTGACCGCGCGCCGCGTCGCCGAGGCCGAGCGGCAGCGGCTGCTGGAGTCGGAGCACCTCGCCCGCGTCGCCGCCGAGGACGCGAACCGCGCCAAGAGCGACTTCCTCTCGGTCATCTCGCACGAGCTGCGCACGCCGCTCAACGCCATCGCCGGGCACGTGCAGCTGGTGGAGCTGGGGGTGCACGGCCCGCTCACCGACGCGCAGCGCGACGCGCTCGAGCGGGTGCAGCGCGCGGGGCGCCACCTGCTCGGCCTCATCGAGGACCTGCTGCGCTTCGCGAAGCTGGAGGCGGGGAAGGTGGAGTTCGACGTCGCCCCGACGCGCGTGGCCGACGTGCTGGCCGACGTGCTCCCGCTCATCGAGCCGCAGGCCGCGGCGCGCCGGGTCCCCGTGCGCGTCTCGGCCGACGGCGACGCGGTGGTGTGGGCCGACCGCGGGAAGCTCGGGCAGGTGCTGCTCAACCTGCTCGCCAACGCGGTGAAGTTCTCCCCCGCCGACGCGCCGGTCGAGATCGCGCTCGGCCCCCGCGACGACGCGCCCGACCGCGTCGAGCTGCGCGTGCGCGACGCCGGCGCGGGGATCCCGGCGGACCGCCAGGCGCACATCTTCGAGCCGTTCGTGCAGGTGGGCCGCTCGCTGAACAACCCCGCCGAGGGGACGGGGCTCGGGCTGGCGATCAGCCGCGACCTCGCGCGCGGCATGGGCGCCGAGCTGCAGGTGCGGAGCGCCGAGGGGCAGGGGTCGACGTTCTCGGTCGTGCTGCGCCGCGTGCAGACGCCCGACGGCGCCACCACCGACCGCCGCGCGCGCACCGACCGCCGCTTCCACGCCGACCGGCGCCGCGACGACCGCCGCGGTCACCCGCCGCCATCCTGAGCGCAGCGAAGGATCCCTCCGGCCGCTGGCCGAGCGGTTCGGAGGGATCCTTCGCTGCGCTCAGGATGGTGTCAGCGACGCCGCGACCACGTCCGCCAGCTCTCCCCACGCCGCCCCCGACCGCTCCGCGTACTCGGCCCACTGCTTCCCCATCCGGTGCACGAGCGTCATCGCGCACCCGTCGCCGTCGGGCGCGAACGTCACGCGCACCAGGTCGCGGTCTTCCGAGAAGGCGGGGATGGCCCAGGTGAACGCGAGGCGGCGCGGGCGGTCGAACTCCACGTACTCCCCCTCGTGCGCGACCACGTCGCCGTCGCGCCGCACGACGAGGCGGAGCGACCCGCCGGGGCGCGCGTCGGCCGTCGCCTCCAGCAGCTCGCCCGTGCCGCCCATCCAGCGGCCGAGCACCGCGGCGTCGGTCCAGGCGTCGAACGCGCGCGCCGGGGAGGCGGCGACGCGGCGCTCGACCCGCACCAGCACGACGTCGTCGTCGAGCAGCGTCTCCAGCGCGGCGAGGCACTCCTCCCACCCCGCCTCGACGTGGTCGTAGTGCGCGAGCCCCGGGAGGATGCGCGCGTGCACCAGCGTCAGCTCGGTGAGCGCGGGGCCGAGCGCGCGCAGCGTGAAGGTCACCTCGGTCGGCGTGTCGTCGCGGCCGAAGGACCCCTCGTAGCGCCAGCTCTGCACCACGCGCGCGTTCGGCACCAGCTCGAGGAAGGTCCCGGTCGTGAGGTGCTCGTCGCCGTCCGGCCCGACGACGCGCACGCGGTACGCGCCGCCGACGCGCGGCTCGGTGAACGCCTCCGCGACCCGGTACGGGGGCGCCGTCATCCACCGCGCGAGCAGCGCGCCCGCGGTGAGCGCGGCGTACACGCGCGCCGCCGGCGCGGCGAGGGTGCGGACCATCGTGACGGTGCGGGGTGCGGTCATGGGCGGGGGTCGGTGGGCGGCGCGTCGGCGGGGTCCGGGGCGTCCTCGGCGAGCAGCGATGCGAGCGCGTCGAGCCGCTCGCCCCAGAACCGCTCGTAGTGCGCGAGCCAGCGCTGCGCCTCGGCCAGCCGCTCGGCGTCGAGGCGGCACCGGTGCACCCGCCCCTCGACGCGGCGCCGCACGAGGCCGGCGCGCTCGAGCACCTGCACGTGCTTGGACGCGGCGGCGAGCGACATCCGGAACGGCTCGGCGAGCTCGCCGACCGAGCGCTCGCCGGCCGAGAGGCGGCGCACCATCTCGCGCCGCGTCGGGTCGCCGAGGGCGCGGAAGACGAGACTCAGCGGGTCGGCGGCTCGTTCAACCATGTGGTTGATGATACAGCCGTGACGCGAAAGCGCAACCGTCCGGTTGAACGTCGGCCATGGGGCATGTCCGTTGCTCCTCCTGGCGGCTCTCACACCGGAGCGAGCATGCGCGACGACCAGGACCGGAAGGACAGGGACGGCTACGGCGACGACCAGGGGACGCGGGTCGGGCGCCCGGACGCGCCGGCGCGGCCGGCGCCGCGCGACGCGCAGGGCGGCGACCCCCGTGACGGGCAGGCGGGGACCAACCGCGAGCCGGTGACGGACGGCCTCGAGGGGTCGCTCACCGAGTCGCGCGGCCCGCAGCAGTCCCGGGTGCAGGACGCCGCCCGCGGCGAGGACGGCGGCGACAAGGCCGGCGACGACCGCCGCGTCTTCGACCTCTGAGGGACGACGTCATGGCCGACGAGGAGAAGCGCACCCGGACGGGGAGCCTCGGCGCGGGCGCGGAGGCGGCCGCCGGCGAGCACGCCGCCCGCCCGGGACAGGGCTCGGACGACGCGACCACCGGGCGCGGCGAGGAGGACGGCGCCGACCGCGCGGGGTCGGAGCCGCTGACGCGCGACCGCGAGCACAAGCCGAGCTACGGCGGCGAGGGCGGGCGCCCGCGCACGAGCTCCGACACGCGCGAGCCGATCAACCCGAGCTGACGGCCCGCGCGGGCGGCGGGGCGGCGGACGCTTGACGCCGCCGCCCCGCCGCGGCCATCGTGCCGGACACCGATCGACGCCCATGCCGAGCCGACCGCTGACCGACACGACGACGCGCACGACCATGCGCACGACGACTCCCCGCCGGGGAGGCGCCGTCCCGTCCGTCGTGTAGGCCGCACCGCACGGCACCCGACGACGACGCGCGGCCTCCCCCACCGGGAGGCCGCGCGTCGTTTCCGCCCCCTCCGCGCCCATGCCCTCCGCCCGCCCCGCCCCCACCGTGCACAAGTTCGGCGTCGCCGCCCTCGCCGACGCCGGCGCCGCGCGCCTCGCCGCGGCGATCGGCGCCGCGCAGCGCGGCGACCCGGGCGCGCCGCTCCCCACGGTGGTCGTCGTCTCGGCGATGCACGGCGTGACCGACACGCTGCTCGGCGCCGCGCAGCGCGTCGGTCACGCGCCC
>NZ_JARGEK010000321.1 GCF_029211165.1 Roseisolibacter sp. H3M3-2 | reverse complement strand
GGATGACCCCCTGGACGCCGACAATCCAGCCGCCGGGCAGCCGCAGCCCGGCGGCCAGGGCGGGCCGGGCGGCCAGGGCGGACAGTTCCAGCAGCACCGCGACGGCGGCGGCGAAGGGGACCCCGGCGGCGGGCGCGAGGGCGGCCGCGAGGACTTCGGCGGCCACGGCCCGCAGGGCGGCCCCGCCGCCGGGCCGCGCGACCGCGACGAGTTCCGCGGGCGCGGGCGGCGGCAGCGACAGCGCGGGCGCCAGCGCGGCGAGTTCGCCGACCAGCAGTCGCGCGGCGCGGCGCCGGGCGGCGGCGGGGGCGGCCCGGTCGTTCCCGACACCGAGGTCACGGGGTGGCTCGACATCGGGCGCGAGGGGGGCTTCGTGCGGCAGGCCGCCAACAGCTACCTCCCCGGCCCCGGCGACGCCTTCGTCCCGAACCACATCGTCCGCCAGTACACGCTGCGGAAGGGCGACCTGGTCACCGCGTCGGCGGGGCGCGACCACCGCGGGCGCACCGTCGTCGCCGAGGTGCTGACGCTCAACGGCGCCGAGCCGACCCCCGAGGTCAAGCGCCCCGACTTCCAGGCGCTGCTCGCCACCTACCCCGACCGGAAGCTGAAGCTCGAGACGGGGAAGCCGGCCAAGGGCGGCCCCGAGCTCACCCGCCGCGTCGTCGACCTGATCGCCCCGATCGGCTTCGGGCAGCGGGCGCTGATCGTCGCCCCCGCGCGCTCGGGGAAGACGATGCTGCTGCAGGCGATCGTCGAGGGGGTTGCGGTCAACCACCCGGACGCCGAGTTGATCGTGCTCCTCGTGGACGAGCGCCCCGAGGAGGTCAGCGAGATGGTGCAGGTCGGGTACGGCGAGGTCGTGGCGTCGAGCTTCGACATGCCCGCCGACCGCCACCGCGAGGTGGTCGAGATGGTGATGGAGCGCTCGCGCCGCCTGGTCGAGCAGAACAAGGACGTCGTGATCGTGCTCGACTCGATCACCCGCATGGCGCGCGCGTTCAACGCCACGCGCGGGATCGGGCGCACGCTGTCGGGCGGCCTCGACGCGCACGCGATGCAGACCCCGAAGGCGTTCTTCGGGTCGGCGCGGGCGGTGGCCCAGTCGTCAGGCGGCGGGTCGCTCACCATCATCGGCACCGCGCTGGTCGAGACGGGGTCGCGGATGGACGACGTGATCTTCGAGGAGTTCAAGGGGACCGGCAACTGCGAGATCAAGCTCGACCGCGGGCTGGCCGAGCAGCGCCTCTTCCCGGCGATCGACATCCCGGCCTCGGGGACGCGGCGCGAGGACAAGCTGTTCCGCCCCGAGCAGCTGGACGCGGTCTTCATCCTCCGGCGCGGGCTGCAGCAGATGCCGTCGTCGGCGGCGATCACCTGGCTGACGAAGCGCATCGGCGCCACGCGCGACAACGACGTGCTGCTCGCGACGCTGAAGGACGCCTGAGTCAGCCGTCGGCGGACGCGAACGGCCCGGGGCTTGCGCTCCGGGCCGTTCGCCATGCCATACCCACGCCTCGGCCGCCTCCGCCACGCGCGGACGGCACTCGTCGCGTGCGCAGGGCTCGTCCTGGCCGCGGCCCCCGCCGCCCGCGCCCAGACCCCGCGCGACGACAAGCAGCAGACGGAGCGTCCCGAGGTCCGCGAGGTGCGGTTCGAAGGGGTGCGCGCACTCGAGAAGGACGACCTGCAGGAGGCCATCGCGACGCGCGCGTCGGCCTGCCTGGGGCTCGCCTTCACGCCCTTCTGCTGGATCTCGAAGTCGCCCTACATCTACGAACGCCGCTACCTCGACCGCGCCGAGCTGGCGCGCGACGTGGTGCGGCTGCTCGTCTACTACTACCGGCGCGGGTGGCGCGACGCGCAGGTCGACACCGCGGTGACGGGCGACGGGGAGGACGCGGTGCGCGTCACCTTCCGCGTCACCGAGGGCGCGCCGACGGTGGTGCGCTCGATCGCCGTCAACGACCCGCAGCGCCAGCCCGGGGAGCGGCCGCGCGGGCGGCGGCGCGAGGGGCGGCTGGTGCGCCCCCGCCCGGGCGAGCCGCTCGACCTCGACCGCCTCGACTCGACGGTGGTCGACCTGCGCGGCGTGTACTGGGAGCGCGGCTACGGCGACGTGCGCGTGGACCGCCCCGCCGTCGCCGTCGACTCCGCGGGGCCGCGCCAGGACTCCGCCGACGTGCGCATCGACGTGGCGCGGGGCCCGCTGACGCCCATCTCGGCCATCCAGATCGTGCGCACCGGGGAGCTGCGCGAGGTCTCCGACCAGACGATCCGCAACTCGCTGCTGATCGAGCCGGGGGACCTGTTCGTCCGCTCGCGGGTCGCCCGCAGCCAGCGCGCGCTCTACGAGTCGGGGCTCTTCCGCAGCGCGCTGATCGACACCGCGGTGGCGCGCGACGCGGCCAGCGGGCGCACCGTCTGCGCGCAGCAGTCGAGCCTCGGCGGGACGGTGAGCGACCCGGTCGCGCGGGCGCCGGGCGACAGCAGCAAGACGCTCGTGGTGTGCGTGGTGGAGGGGCCGAAGCGCGAGGCGCGCGTGTCGGTCGGCTTCAGCACCGCCGACTTCGGGCAGGTCGAGGGGCGCTACACGCACAACTACTGGCTGGGCGGGGCCCGCGTGCTCGACGTGTCGGGCGCGGTCGGCAACCTGGGCGCCGAGCAGCTGTTCAACACCCCGCCCTTCCGGGGGGCCAACGGCTTCAACCTGAACGGCAACGCCGCCGAGAACCTGCGGCGGCAGTCGGGCCGCTACTTCGCGCCGACGTACCAGGCCGGGATCGACGTGCGGCAGCGCTGGTTCGGCTCGCCGCGCAACACGCTCGGCACCGGCGTGTTCGTGCACCGCCGCGCCTCGCCGGGGGTGTTCGTCGACCGCGGGCAGGGGGCGAACGTCTCGTTCACGCGCGCGCTGACGCCGGAGGTCCCGATCAGCGCCACCTACCGGTTCGAGGTGAGCCGCGTGGACGCGGGGAGCGTGTACTTCTGCGTGAACTTCGGCGTCTGCGACGACCCGACGATCAACGCGCTGCAGGGGCAGCAGCGGCTGTCGCCGCTGGCGCTGACGGCGTCGATCAACCGCGCCGACGACCCGCTCTTCCCGACGCGCGGCGTGCTGGCCCGGTTCGAGGCGGAGCACGCGTCGGGGATCACGGCCAGCGACTTCCGCTACAACCGCATCACCGCCGAGGCCTCGACCTACCGCCGGCTCCCCTTCCGGCGGAGCGTGCTGGCGCTGCGCGTGCGCGGCGGCTGGGTGGACGCGCTGCCCGGGACCAACGCGGCCGTCGGCGTCCAGCGGGCGGCGACCGACGTCGACGGGCAGGTGCTGCACCCGCGCAAGCGCTTCTACGCCGGCGGGTCGCAGAGCGTGCGCGGCTTCGGCGAGAACCAGCTCGGCCCGCGCGTGCTGACCGTGGCGCCCTCCGACATCCGCGGCGTCGACAGCGTGCGCGCGCTCCCCGGCGGGGGGGCCGACACGAGCTTCGCCTGCCCGCCGCCGGCGACGCTCGCCCAGTGCTTCCAGCAGCGCCGCACCGCGATCTCCGACGACCGCTTCATCCCCCGCCCGCTCGGCGGGACGACGCTGCTCGAGGGGAACGTCGAGCTGCGGTTCCCGGTGTGGCGGCAGCTGTACGGCGCGGTGTTCGTCGACGGCGCGATGCTCGGCGAGCGCACGCTGCGCGAGCTGGGGAACGGCACGGCGGCGCTGACCCCGGGCTTCGGGGTGCGCTACCTGTCGCCCGTCGGGCCGGTGCGCGTGGACCTCGGCATCCGGCCGACGCTGGTCGAGCGGCTGCCGGTGGTGACGCAGGTGGAGGACTCGACCGGGCGGCGGCTGCTGAACCTGGGGAGCACGCGCTCGTGCGGCTCGCGCGACGCCGACGACGGGTGCCGGCGCTACCCCGTCTCGGGCGCGACGGGCTTCCGCGGGATCCTCAACCGGCTGACGCTGCACCTCTCGATCGGCGAGGCGTTCTGATGACGGACCCGCACCCGCCCGCCGGCGGCGGCGACGGCTTCGCCCCCGCGCCGGCGCCCCACGGGCCCGAGGCCCACCGCCGCCACCGCGGGGCCCGCGTCGCCAGGTGGACCGCGGCGGTCCTGCTGCTGCTCGTCGCGGCGGCGGTGGCGCTCGTGCTCGTGGTGAGCAACACCGACTGGGGGCGCGAGCAGCTGCGCCGCCGCGTCGTCGCGGCGCTCGCCAACACGGTGCACGGGCAGTTCCGCGTCGGGCGCATCTCGGGGAACCTGCTCAAGGGGATCACGATCCACGACCTGGCGATCGCCGACTCGACGGGGGCGCCGTTCCTGGCCCTCGACTCGGTGAGCACGCGCTACGGGCTGCGGTCGTTCTTCTCCAAGAAGATCGAGCTGTCGGACGTGACGCTGTGGCGCCCGGTGGTGGAGCTCGACCGCCCGCCGGGCGGCGAGTGGAACTACGCGCGCATCTTCCCGAGCGACACGACCAAGGTCGACACGAGCACGGCGCCCGGCTGGGGCGACTTCCTCGTGCTCCGCCGGGCGCGGGTGGTGAACGGGAACATCACCGTGCGCACGCCGTGGGCGCCGGACGACTCGCTCCCCCGGGCGGCGCGGGACAGCGCGGTGCGCGTGGCGCTCGACACGACCAGCCGCGCGATGATCGTGCGCGTGCCGAACGGGTTCCAGCGGGTGCAGGAGTACCGGCAGCTGACCGGGCGCTTCCCGCTGCTGCGCATCGCGCACCCGGAGTTCGCGTCGCGGCGGGTCGAGATCGACTCGCTGCGCCTGGTGGCGCTCCCCTTCCGCCCGCCCGCGGCCGACGTGCGGCAGGCGCGCGGCGCCGTCGAGCTGACGGGCGACTCGATCTGGTGGCGCGGCGTGCAGGCGGTGCTCCCGGCGTCGAACGCGACGCTGAGCGGGCGCTACGACCTCAACACTGAGGACCTGCGCATCGACGGGAAGGCGGCGCCGGTGACGCTGGCCGACATGCACTTCCTCCTCCCCGACCTCCCCGAGGGGCGCGCGACGTCCGACTTCGCGGTGCAGCTCGGGAGCCGGACGCAGGGGTACCGCTTCGACGCGCTCGACCTCGCGACCGGGGAGACGACGGTGCGCGGGCGGGTGGCGGTGATCGTCAGCGACAGCGTCGGCGCGGCGCCGCTGACGTTCGACTCGACGGCGGTGACGTTCGCCAACCTCGACACGCGCCTCATCGAGCGCCTCGCGCCGGCGGTCGAGGTGCCGCGCCACGGGATCCTCGGCGGGCGGCTCGCGGCCGACGGCGGGCTGGCGGCGCTGCGGCTCGACGGCGACGTGACGTTCGACGACCCGCGCTCGGGGCGCAGCCGCGTCATCGCGCTCGGCGAGATCGGCACCGAGGACGGGGTGGTGCGGGCGCGCGGCCTGAAGGTCGAGCTGCGCCCGGTGCAGGTCGACCTGGCGCGCATCGCCGCGCCCGACCTGCCGGTGCGCGGGACCATCACCGGCACGACGACGCTCGAGGGCTCGACCGACACGCGGCTGACGGCCACGGCGCTCGACCTGACGCACCTCGACCGCGGCGCGCGCACGCGGCTGACCGGGCGGGCGACGGTGTCGCTGGCGGCCGACGGCCCGCCGCGCGGCCCCGCGCCGT
>NZ_JARGEK010000320.1 GCF_029211165.1 Roseisolibacter sp. H3M3-2 | reverse complement strand
TCGCGCTGGCCGGGCAGCTGGCGTGCGCCGTCGCGGCCGCGCACGCGCAGGGCGTCGTGCACGGCGACCTGCGCCCCGAGAACCTGCTGCTGCGCGTGGACGGGGTGCTGAAGGTCGTCGACTTCGGCGTCGCGGCCGCGCTGCGCCACGCCGCCCCCGCGCCCGCCGCGGTCGGGGAGCGGCGCATCGCCGGCGCCGTCGTCGGCGCCCCCGAGTACCTGGCGCCCGAGGTGCTGCTCGGCGCGCGCGCCGACGCCGGCGCCGACCTGTACGCGATGGGCGTCGTGCTCGGCGAGTGCCTGGCCGGCGCGACGGCGTTCCCGGTCGACACGCCGCAGGCGTTCATCGCGCGCAAGCTCGACGCGTCGGCGGCGCACGACGACGCGCCGCGCACCCTCGCGGGGCTGGCGGGGTGGCTCACCGCCGCCGACCGCGACGCGCGCCCGCGGTCGGCGGCCGAGGTGCTGGAGGCGCTGGAGCGGCTCAGCCCCCCGTGAGCCGCAGCTGCCCGCGCACCTCGCCGGCGCCGAACTGCGCGGTGTGCACGTTCACGTAGGCCAGCCCGTTCCGCATCAGCGCGACCAGCGAGTCGAGCGAGATCGGCGCGCGCCCGCCCTGCCCGACGATGTCGGCGGCGCCGAAGGTGCCGGAGAACGTCCCCGACGGGCCCGTGACCGCGGCGGGGTCGAAGTTCACGATCACGCCGGCGGCGGTGTTGGCGTCGCCGGGCGCGTGGATGTGCGCGAAGCGCGGCGCGCCGGTGAGCCCGCTCACCGTGACCTCGTAGGCGACGCTGGCGCCGTTCACGACGACGCGCGCCGAGCCGGTGGCCGGCGTCGCCACGGGCGTCGGGCGCTCGGCGGCGCCGGTGAGCGTCGCGGTGAACGTCGGCGGGCCGGGCGGCGTGGGCTCGTCGTCGTCGCAGGCGAACAGGAGCGCGAGCGCGGGGAGCGCGAGGCGGAGGCGCATGGCGGGATCCGGTCGGAGGGTGGATGGCGCGCGCAGGGAGACGGCGGCACGCGGCGCTTCATTCCCTCGCGCCGCGGCGGGAATAGCGGGCGCGCCCGCGCCGTCTGCGCCGGAGGAACGTCCGCCACCCGAACCCGGATGCCATGCCCGCGCTCCCCGTCCTCTCGCCCGCGCCGCTGACGCGCCGCGACTTCGTCGGCGCCACCACCTGCTCGCTGGTCGCCGCGGCGCTGGCCGCGTGCGGCGGCGGGGGCGGCGACGGGCCCGCCGGGCCGGGCGGGCCGACAGGCGGGGTCGGCGTGACGCCGACCGGCGCGACCTTCGCCAACAACGTCCTCACGATCCCGCTCGACCAGAACACCGAGCTGGCCGCCGCGCGCGGCTACCAGATCGTCGGCAGCGTGGGCGGGCAGCAGGTGAACGTCATCGTGATCCGCGTCGGCGACGGGGCGTTCCGCGCGTTCTCCAGCATCTGCACGCACGAGGGGTGCACCGTCGGCTCGTTCGACGGGAGCCGCATCACCTGCCCGTGCCACGGCTCGCAGTACGACGCCGGCGGCGCGGTGGTGGTGGGGCCGGCGACGCGCGCGCTCGCCGAGTACCGCGTGGCGTTCGACGCCGCGGCGCGCACCGTGGCCGTGACGAAGGGGTGACCGCGGGCGTAGCTTCCGCGGCATGGAGCGCCCTCCCGCGCCGGGCCGCGTGGCGGTCGTGATGGGCCCCGCCGGGGCGGGGAAGACCACCGTCGGCGCCGCGCTCGCGCGCGCGCTCGGCTGGGCGTTCCACGACGCCGACGACTTCCACTCGGACGACGCGCGCGCCCGCATGCGCGCCGGCGTCGCGCTCACCGACGCCGAGCGCGCGGCGCGGCTGGCGCGCCTCGACGCGCTGGTCGCGCGCATGGTCGACGGCGGAGGCTCGGCGGTGCTCGCCTGCTCGGCGCTGCGGCGCGCGTACCGCGCGGCGCTGCTCGCCGACACCGCGCACCCCGACCGCGTGCTGGTCGCGTTCCTCGACGCGCCGCGCGACGTGCTGGCGGCGCGGCTCGCGTCGCGCGCGGGGCACTTCTTCCCGCCGGCGCTGCTCGACAGCCAGCTGGCGACGCTCGAGCGCCCCGGCCCCGCCGAGCCGGCGACGACGCTCGTGGTGGACGCCGCGCGCCCGGCCGACGCGATCGTCGCCGAGCTGGCGGCGGCGCTGCGCGCCTAGGTCGGCGCTACGCCAGCGCGCGGATCGCCAGCGCGGCCCCCAGCCCCGCCAGCGCGACCAGCATCTCCATCACGCTCCAGGTGGCGAGCGTCTCGCGCACGGTGAGGCCGAAGTACTCCTTGAACATCCAGAAGCCGGTGTCGTTGAAGTGCGAGAACATCAGGCTCCCCGCGCCGGTGGCGAGCACCATCAGCTCGGGGCGCACGCCGCTCGCCGCCGCCATCGGCGCCATGACGCCGGCCGTCGTCATCCCCGCCACCGTCGCCGAGCCGACGGCCAGCCGCAGCAGCGCCGCCACGCCGAACGCGAGCACCAGCGGGTCGAGCGCCAGCCCCGTGGCGCGCGCCGCGATCCACTCGGCGACGCCGCCGTCGCGCAGCACCTGCGAGAACGCGCCGCCGGCGGCGATGACGAGCAGGATCGTCGCGATCGCCGCCGCCGACGCGCCGAGCGACTTCATGACGTCGTCCATCGTGCGCCCGCGGCGGAGGCCGAGCAGCCAGACGCCGAGCAGCACCGCGAGCATCAGCGCGACGGTGGCGTTGCCGAGGAACTTGGCCGCCACGACGACGCGCCGCCCCGCCGCGTCGGGGACCGTCTCGGCGAGGCGCGCGGCGAAGTCGACGTCGGCGCGCATCGGGTCGAGCGCCGCGGTGCCCATGGCCACGTCCACCACGGAGCCCACGAGCATCAGCAGCACCGGGAGGAGCACCACGAGCAGGCCGACGCCGAGCCCCGGGAGGTCGGCGCGCGCCGTCGCCCGCGGCGTGAACAGCCCGGGGGGCGGCTCGGTCGCGCCGCGCGCGGGGAGCAGCCGCGAGAACCCGATCCCGCCGATCAGGATCGCCGGGATCGTCGCCACCAGCCCGACGAGCAGCGTGCGGTTCACGTCCGCGCCGTAGGCGAAGGCGACGAACGTCGGCGCGGGGTGCGGCGGGAGGAAGCCGTGCGTCACCGACAGCGCAGCGGCCAGCGGCACGCCGACGCGCACCAGCGGGAGCCCGGTCGCCGCCGCCACCGCGTACACCAGCGGGATGAGCAGCAGGAACCCCGCGTTGTACAGCATCGGGAGCCCGACCAGCAGCCCGGTGAGCGCCATCGCGTACGGCACGCGGGCGCGCCCGAAGGCGTCCACCAGCCGCGTCGTGATCGCGTGCGCGGCGCCGCTCTCGTCGACCAGGCGGCCGAGCATCGCGCCGAACACCAGGACGAGGGCCACGCTCCCCAGCGTGTTCCCGACGCCGCGCAGCACCGACCGCAGCGCCTCCAGCACGTCCATCCCGTTCAGCAGCCCGACCGCGAGCGCCGTCAGGAGCAGCGCGAAGAAGGCGTCGAGCTTCGCCGCGAGGAGCAGCGCCAGCATGAGCGCGACGGCGACGGCGACCCACAGGAGTGGCATGCGCCGAAGCTACCGCGCGGGCGGCGTCACCGCCGTCGCTACTGCCCGGCCTCGACCTCGGGGGCGGTCGGGAGGACGAGGCGCTGCCCCGGGCGGATCGCCGGCTTCTTCATCCGGTTGGCGGCCAGCAGCTGCTTGACCGTCACGCGGTTGGCGCGCGCGATGTCCCACAGCGTGTCGCCGTCGCGCACCTTGTAGCGGCGGGCGGGCGCCTTGGCGAGCGTGCGGGCGGACGTCCGGCCGGCCGCCTTGCGGCGCGCCGCGACGGTCGTGACCCGCGACGGCGCGGCGGGCTTCGCGCCCTTGGTCGCCCGCGTCGCCGTGGCCGCCGCCACGACCTTCGCGACCTTCGGCGCCGCGCCGCGGCGGTGGGCGGCGGCGTACTGCCGGAACGACGTCGAGAAGACAGCGACGTGGAAGTGCGGCGGGCGGCGCTCCTCGATCGCCTCGACGACCCCCGACTCCTCGAGCTCCAGCAGCGCGCCGCGCAGCCACTTCAGGCAGCGCCCCGTCGGCTTGCGGAGGTCGACCGCCATCCCGGTGGGGTGCACGCTGAGCGCGACCGAGTTGGACGGCTGCCGCGTGGCCGGGCGGGCGGCGCTGGTGACCATCAGCGGCTTGCCGCACGCCAGGCGGTGCCGCGCGCCGAGGACCTCGACGAACTGCTTGGTCGCCGGGGTGACGTAGGGGAAGGCGACGTTGCGGAGCACCACGTCCTCCCCCGCCTGCAGCGCCACCAGCCGCCCGAAGCGGGCCGACGCCTCGACCTCGTCCGGGGTCTCGTGGAAGGAGAGCCCCTCCTCCATCGCCCCCTGCCACATCCGCTCGACGCTCTCCGGCGATCCCCGCAGCGACTGCGCGCGCGCCGGGCCCGCCGCGGCCGCGAGGGCGGCGAGGACGAGGACGGGCGCGCGCAGGGGACCGCGGGCGACGGGGAGACGCATCGGGGCGGGGGGCGGAAAGGGCGGTCGGAACCTGTCCGAACGGTACTGAGGACGCGCGGGGGAGTCCATCGGTCGTCCGACCCACCCGCGTCGCCGGGAGTCTCGGCGGCTACGCCGCGCTGCGGCTCCCGTCGTCGTGGGAGGCGGCGCGGGTCAGCGCCCCCGAGGCCAGCCAGGCGGCGACGTGCTCGGGCGCGGGGGTGGCGGTCGGCGCGGTCAGGCGGCGCGCCGCCGAGTACCCGACCCAGGCGTCGCGCCCCGACGCCTTGGCGGCGTAGAGGGCGTGGTCGGCCAGGGCGACCGTCCCCTCCCACCCCCAGCGGGTCCCGGCCGCGTCGCGCGGCGCCACGGCGAACCCGACCGAGCAGCGCACCCGCAGCACCGCGTCGCCGCCGAGCAGCATCGCGTGGGCGGCCACGGCGCCGCGGAGCCGGGCGGCGGTGGCGGCGGCGGCCCGCGGCGACGCCCCGCGGCAGACGACCAGGAACTCCTCGCCCCCCCACCGCACGACCACCTCGTCGCCGCCGACCGCGCGGCGCGGCTGCCCCGCCAGCTCGGCCAGCAGCCGGTCGCCCGCGCCGTGGCCGTAGGTGTCGTTGACCCGCTTGAAGTGGTCGACGTCGAGCAGGAGGAACGCGAGCCCGTCGCCGCCGTCGCTCTCGCGCGCCACGCGCTCGCGGACGAAGCGGCGGTTGGCCGCCCCCGTCAGCGGGTCGGTGAGCGCGAGGACCTCGTCGCGGCGCGCGTCGCGGCGGCGGCGGCGGTAGGCCAGCACCCCCGCGGCGGCCAGCAGCACGGCGACGGCGGCCACCGCGTCGCGCTGCGCCGCCCGGCGCCGCGCCTCCAGCGCGCTCAGCGCCTGCGCGTGGCGCAGCGCCTCGATCTGCCGCTCGCGGCGCTCGGTGGCCGCGCGCTCCTCCAGCGTCGCCACGCGCCGCAGCATCGCCGCGTCGAGCAGCGAGTCGCTCATCGCCTTGTAGCGGCGGTACGAGGCCAGCGCGTCGTGCGGGCGGCCGTCGGCCTCCTGCGCGTCGGCCAGCGCCTCCCACGCGCGGCGCACCAGCTCGCGCGAGTGCATCGCCAGCGCCGCCTCCCGCGCCTCGGCCGCCGCCGCCCCGGCGGCGCGCAGCCGCCCGCCCGAAGTCGGATCGTAGCCATGTCGTTCTGTGAGCCAAGGAGTTGAGACC
>NZ_JARGEK010000032.1 GCF_029211165.1 Roseisolibacter sp. H3M3-2 | reverse complement strand
CCTTGGTCACCGTGGGGGCGCCGAACTTCTTGTCGATGACGACGTTCCGGCCCTTCGGGCCGAGCGTGACCTTGACCGCCTCGGCCAGCTGGTCGACGCCGCGCTTCAGGGCAGCGCGCGCGTCCGTGTTGAAGTGCAGTTCCTTCGCAGCCATGTCGGTGCGTCCTCAGCGAGTGTGGCGCGCCGTCCGGCGCGGGGCACGCGCGCCGGACGGCGTCGCGCCTTACGATCCGGATGGCTCAGCCGATGACGGCGAGAACGTCGGCTTCGCGCATGATCAGCAGCGGCGTGCCGTCGACGGTGACCTCGGCACCCGTGTACTTCCCGTACAGCACCGTGTCGCCGACCCGGACGTCCATCGGGATGCGCACGCCGCCGCGCTCGTCAAACCGCCCGGGCCCGACGGCGACGACCTCGCCCTGCTGCGGCTTCTCGCGCGCCATATCGGGGATGTGCAGCCCGCCGCGCGCGAGTCCAGTCCCTGCGAGGGCGCGGACGACGACGCGGTCGGCGAGCGGGGCGAGCTGGCCGGTGATGCCGGCAGCGCCGGTGCTGCCGGCGGTGCCCGTGGTGGTAGTCACGACCGTACCTCTCTGGGGATGGGAGCGCACTCCCGCCTTCGGAACACGCCTCACGGGCGTTGCGCACCGCGCGACGCGCGGCGCCACGGCTCGTGTCAGCGCGTGGGCGACGCGAGGTTGCCGCAGGCGACGATCGTCTCCGGATTCGCCGCCGACGCGCCGACGCTGACGTAGTAGCGGCCCTCGCTCGGCATCACGATCGGCACGGTCACCGAGCCGTTCGCACGGCCCTGCTCGTCGACCTTGAGCGCCTTGTAGGCGTCCGGCGCGCCGATCACACCGTCGTCCATTCCGCACTGGCCGCGGCGCAGCTGCCACGGGTGCAGCCCGCCGGGCGACGCGTTGGAGAGGTCGACCGAGACGTACGTGTTGCCGCGATTCGACCCGGGCGTCATCGCGACCGAGCCCTTCATCTGCACCGCCCCGGCGAGGTTCGACGGCGAGGCGAGCGTGCCGTGCCAGCGCGCGTTGACGTTCGCGTCACGGGTGCTGACCTGCACCACCGGCGCCCGCTTCATCGGGCTGCGGAACGGGTTGCACGCGCCGGTGGCGAGCGTGCCGGCGGTGATCACGAGGACGTACGATGGACGGAGCATGTTGCCTCCAGCGCGGGCCCGGCACCAACTGCTGAACGACCGGCCCGTCGCCGTCCCGCATGAGCGGATCATACCGCACGGCGCGCAGATTGTCAATCAATTGTCCTAGACAATATCTTGACAAGACGGCGACTGTGTCCTACGGATCCACCATGCCCGTACCTGCCCGCACCGCGGCGCTCGCCGCCATCCATCCGATCCAGGTCGTCACCCGCCGCACCGGCCTCAGCGCGGACGTCATCCGCGTGTGGGAGAAGCGCTACGGCGTGGTGACGCCGGTGCGTTCGGCGGGTGGACGGCGGCTCTACTCCGATGCGGACATCGAACGCCTCCGCCTGCTCGCCCACGCGACCCTGAGCGGCGGCACGATCGGACGATTGGCGGCGCTCTCCCCCGAGGCGCTGGCGGCGCTCATCGCCCCCGCCGACGCATCGACGGGAGCGGTCACCGGCATCGACGCCGCGCGCCCGGCGCACGAGGCGGTACGCCGTCCATCGCCCGTGCCCGGCGGGACGGCGATGACCGCCGCGCGCGACCACCTCGACACCTCGCTCGCTGCGATCACGCGCTTCGACGGCGTCGCCCTCGACCTGCTGTTGCGCCGCGCGGCCATTGCGCTCTCCGCCGAGGCGTTCCTCGACGCGCTGGTCGTGCCGCTGACGGAGCGCATCGCCGCGCACGTGCGCGACGGCACGCTGCGCCCCGCGCACCGGCATCTCGCCCACGCCGTGCTGCGGCGGGTGCTCGACCACGTGACCACCACCGCCACACCCCCGCTGCCGTCGCGCGACGTCGTGGTGACGACGCCGTCTGGACAGGGGCAGGAGCTCGGTGCCCTGCTCGCGGCGGCCGCCGCCGCGGCCGACGGCTGGCGCGTGACATACATGGGGCCGGGGCTGCCGGCGGAGGACATCGTCGAGACGGTGGAGCGCATCGGCGCGCGCGCCCTGGTGCTGAGCCTCGGCGCCGCGCCGGGCGATCGCGTGATCCCGCGTGAGCTGCGCCGCCTGCGTGCCCTGTTGCCGGGCGACGTCGCCGTCCTGCTCGAGGGCGCGGGAGCCGAGGTGCACCGGTCGGTGACGGCCGAGATCCGCGCCGCGGCGCCGCGCGACCTCGCCGAGATGCGCGAGCAGCTCCGCGCGCTCGCTGACGGGAGCGACGACGTGCCGACGTCCGACGGCACGGCTGCCGCTGCTGCACCGGGGCGGGGCCGCGGCCGGCGTTGAGGCCACGCGCGCCGGCCGCGGCTTCCCAAGGGCCGAACGCGCCGAGGGCGCGGAGGTTGGGCCTCTACTTCGGGTTCGACGGCGAGGAGCCGATGACGCTCGAGCGGATCGGCGCCCCTTTGGGCATCACGCGCGCGCGGAACCTGGCGAGCCACATGGGCGAGGCGTCGAGGGCTCCGACACCGCACCCGATGGCGTATCGAGGTCCTGCCCCGGGCGTCGGTCGAGTCGCACCGCGCCGCTCGGCCGGCTCGCCCGCAACGGCGGCCCGGGCGCACGCTCCGCGCGGGCGAACTGCGCCCCGTCGATGCCACGCGGCGGTCCGTCTACCGCACGCGCCACGTGAACAGCGTCGACGGCACGGGCCCCGTGCGCGCGCGCGGGACCTCCGCGGGCTCCTGCCAGAAGCGCCCGGTCATCTGCTCGGCGCTGACCCGCACCGCGAGCGCGCGGTTGCCGTCGCGCCCAGACGGCACCGCGACGTCGAGCCGCAGCAGGCGCCGTGACCCCGCCGGGTACGCCGCGAGCACGCTCGCGCCGACGCTGCCACGGAACGGGATGCTCCGGCCGTACGGCGCGCTGCCCGCCCACAGCGATCCCGCTTCGCCAAAGCCCGCGAGACCGAGGGCCACGTTGCGCACGGGCGTGCCCCGCACCCAGCGCTCCTCGAAGCGTGCGACGTTGCGCCAGGCGCCGGCCAGCGTGGATCCGTGGTGCCCGCGCAGCCCGCCCTGGCGGTCGCCCAACGTGAGCTGCAGGGGGAGACGCGTCCGGGTGCCGCCGGAGAACTCGTCGCCGACGCGCAGCAGCCAGCCGCCGCCGTGCTTCCGATACCACGCCATCCGGCCGCTCGCGATCAGCCCGTTCCACCCGCCGACATCGAAGTCGCGCCGCCCCTCGAGCTCGAGCTGGAAGCCGGCGAGCGACGTCGGGCCCGCGCGCCCGGCGTACAGGGTGCCGGCGAGGTAGACGTCGTTCGCGCCCCACGCGGGGACGCCGCGGCCCGCCAGCCCGCCGACCTGCACCCCGCTGCCGAGGTCTTCGACGGCGCCGAGCGTCTCGAAGCCGCGGGCGGCCACGAAGCGGACCATGCGCGCGCCGACCACCACCGCCGGGCGCACCACCTCGAAGCTCGACGCGCACACCGAAGCCGTCGTGATAGGCGCCACCGCACTCGGCGCTCGGCGCGACGCTCACGGCGCGCCCGTCGACGTTCTCGTTGGCGATGGTGAGTGCCTCTGGGATCACACCGCGGACGCGGAGGCGGCGGCTGGCGGCTGCTCCTGCCGGGGAAGGTGGACCGTGAACGTCGTCCCGCTCTCCTCCGAGGACTCCACGTCGACGCGGCCGTCGTGCGCGCGAACGATGCGCTCGGCGATGTAGAGCCCCAGGCCCAGGCTCCCGGTCGGCCCCCGCGCCGCTGTCGTGCGGGGCACCCGCCGTGCGCGGATCGGGTTGAAGAGCCCGTCGAGCTGCTCGGGCGGGATCACCGCCCCACGGTTGTGCACGGAGATGCAGACCTCCCGCTCCGTTCCGCCCACGCCCACCGTCACCTTCGTGCCGGCGGCGCCATGCTGCACGGCGTTGCTGACCAGGTTGGTCAGGGCCTGGCCCAGGCGCGCCGCGTCCCATCGGCCGCGCTGCGCCACGCGGGTGTCGACGCGGATCGGGCGCTCCGGGTGGGCCGCCCCGACCTCCTCGACAACCTCACGCACGAGCTTGCCGAGGTCCGTCTCCGCGCGCGCGATCGGGATCCCGCCGCCCAGGTGGCTGCGGGTGAAATCGAGCAGGTCGCCCACCATCGTCACCGAGCGCCTGGCGCTGCCGCCGATGCGCGCGACGAGTGTCCGCTCGACCTCCTCCAGCTCGCCCGCCTCGAGCAGGAACGTCGCCGAGGTCTGGATCGCCCCGAGCGGCGTTCGGAGGTCATGTCCCAGGATCGCGAGGAAGGTCTCCTTCGCCTGCTCCACGTCCTCGTTGTAGCGCAGGACTGACTCGGCGAGCGCCTGGTCGACGGCCTCGTTGAAGCGCGTCAGGTCCTCGATGTCCGACGCGTCCAGCGCCCCCTCGGCTCGCGTCCAGAGCCGGATCACGCTCGCCCGCAGGGCGCGGTACTCGGCCACCATCTGCGCGACGGTGAACCCGCTCTGGGCGCGCCCCGTCCCGTGCTCCTCGGCGGCGGTCCGGGCGTCGGCGTCCGCGGCCCCGGCGCGCCCCTTCGACTTCTCGGACTGGGCGAACCGCCCCTGGGGCGTCGCGAGGTCGGCGGCGATCACGGTGAGCATCGCGTCGGCGTGATCGCGCAGCGCCGCCACGTCCATGGGGCCGCTGGCCGGCGCACAGGTCCGGGCGAACGCCTCCCACTCGGCGAGGATGGGCTCGCGGTTGGTCAGGATGAAGTCGGCGAGTCGCATGGCCCGGGAACCTGAAGCGAGAGGGGCGCGCATCGGACGGCGAGGCCGAAGCATACCCCCGGACGTGCTCACGCGCGCATCCGATGATCCCGGGCCACCCGCGCGCGAGCACGCGGCGTGCGCGCTCGCGCGTACCGCGACTCCCGCACGTGCCCTCGGGCCTGGGGTCGGACGATCGGGTTTCGGCCCGGCCCCACGCCCGCCCGCGCCTACGCGCGCACCAGCTTCTTGTACGCGATCCGGTGCGGCTGGTCCGCGTCCGCGCCCTTCCGGCGCTTCAGGTCCTCGATGTACGACTGGTAGTTCCCCTCGGAGTGTCGCGCGTCGCGGATTGTTGGGGCTCGGCCGGCGCGTGGACCCGTATGCCGTCTGGCGATTCGCGGCAGGTGGGGTGATCGGAACTCGTCACGACCGACGTCCCGTGTCAGGACGCGTTTGGCACAGACGCCCCGCGCGATCCGCTCGTGCGAGGGCACGAGACCTGAGCGCTCCTCCGGCTGGCAGCACGGGACATGGCATCCTGCGGATGGCGCGCGTCACGCGTCCACGGCCACCACGAGCTTCCCGCTCCCGAGGTCCTCCTCCATGAACCGATGCGCCGCGGCGATCTCCTCGAAGCGGAACACCCGCTCCACGTTCGGCCGGTACCGACCCGCCGCCACACCGTCGACGATCTCCTGCAGCGCCGCGGTGCTGCGCTCGGCGGAGGTGGTGCCGCTGTGGTAGGTCGTCAACCGCACCGTCGAGGGGATGTCCTCGAGCGGCTCGAAGCGGTCCATCACCCAGACGTTGCCGAGGAGCCCCGTGTGGCACACGATGCCGCGCGGCCGCACCGCGCGCAGCGAGTCGCGCAGCGTCACCGGTCCGATGAGCTCGAGGAGCGCGTCGACCCCGCCGGGCACCACCCGAGCGACCTCCTCGACGATCTGGCCTGTGTCGACCACGACGTCGTCCACGCCGTTCGCGCGCAGCGCGTCCGCCTTCGCGGCGCCACGCGTCGTTGCGAGCACGCGCAGGCCGCGCTCCTTCGCGAGCGACGCGGCCGCCATGCCGACCGATGACGTCCCACCGCGGATGAGCAGCGTCTGCCCGGCCTGCACGTCCATCGCGTCGACGAGCGAGCCCCACGCGGTGAGCCACGTCTCGGGGAGCGCGGCGAGCACGTCCCACGGCAGCTCGGTCCGCACCGGGAGCACCCGGTCGCGCGGGACGAGCGTGTACTCGGCGTACCCGCCGTCGTAGGCGCGGCCCATCTCGCCCATGAGCGCGGCGACGGTCTGCCCGGGGGTGAGGTCGGTCCCGCCGGCGTCGTCCACCACACCGACGCACTCGATGCCCAGCACGCGCGGGAACCGCACGCTCGGCGAGTGCCCCTGCCGCGTGTAGAGCTCGGAGCGGTTCAGGCCGAACGCGCGCACGCGGATGCGCACCCACCCCGCCCGGGGCTCGGGCACGGGGATCGCCTCGAGTTGCAGCACCTCGGGCCCGCCTGGGCGATGGACACGGATGGCCCGCATGGTGTTGCTCGTGCTCGCACTCATCACAGCTCCTGAGTCCTGACCGGGGACGTGGACTCGCGCCCGCGGCGGCGGCGCAGGTGCGCCGGCGCGATGCGCCGCTCGACGAGCGACAGCGCGCCGTCCACGAGCAGCGCGAGCGCGGCAGCCGGGAGCGCGCCGGAGAGCACCAAGTGCGTGTCGGCGAGCGCGAGGCCGGTGACGATGGGCTCCCCGAGCCCGCCGGCGCCGATGAACGCCGCGAGCGTCGCCGCGCCGACCGTGATCACGGCCGCCGTCCGCACGCCGGCCATGATGACCGGCGCCGCGAGCGGCAGGCGGACGAGCCGGAGCCGCTGCGCGGGCGTCATGCCGAGCGCCTCCGCCGCCTCCACCGCGGCGGGATCGGCGTCGCGCACACCGGTGTAGGTGCCGCGCGCGATGGGGAAGAGCGCGTAGAGCCAGAGCGCGACGAGCGCGGGCACCGTGCCGATGCCGAGGAGCGGCACCATGAACGCGAGCAGCGCGATGCTCGGGATCGTCTGGAGGACGCCGAGCGCGCCGAGCGCCGGCCCGGCCGCCCGGCGCGCCCGCTCGAGGGCGAGCCCCAGCGGGACGGCCACGAGCGTCGCCGCGGCCAGCGCGAGCGCGACGAGCGCGAGGTGACGGAGCGTGAGCCGGGCGAGCGCCGCGCGCCGCCCCCACAGGTACGCGCCGAACGACTGCCCGGCCGCAGCGGGCGCGCTCGCGGTGGTGGTCGCCTCCCCGGCGGACCGGAGCCCGAGCGCGCCGAGCGCGGACGCCGCGACGGCGCGCGCGTCCTCCCCGTCGACCTCGACGCGTCGGTTGAGCGCGCGCATCGTCTCCACATCCAGCCGGCCGCTCAACAGCGCGAGCGCGGAGACCACGTCGCCCCGCTGCGCCGCGCGGGGGCCGAGCAGGGCGGCGGCTTCGTAGGGCGGGAAGAAGCGCCGATCGTCCTCGAGCACGACCAGCCCGTAGCGCGCGAGCAGCCCGTCCGTCGAGAAGCCGTCCACGACGTCGACCGAGCCGCCGGCGAGCGCCTGGTACTTGAGCGCCGGGAGCAGCGGTCGGATCGCGCGCGGGCTGATGCCGGGGCCGTAGGCCGCGACGAGCCCCGCGAGGCCGTCCTGCCGCTCGATGAAGTCGGGCGTGAAGCCGGCGGTCAGGCGCGCGCTCTGGCGCGCGAGGTCGCTCAGGGTGCGGAGCCCGTACCGTTCGGCCGTCTCGCGGCGCACGGCGACGGCGAAGGTGTTCTCGAAGCCGAGGGGTGGCAGCCAGCGCATCCCCCACCGCGCCCGGAAGGCGCTGTCGACGTGCGCGTAGACGCGGCGCGGGACGCCGAGTGTCGCATGCGGGAGCGTGTCGTGCAAGATCGCGAGCAGCCCCGTGCCGGTGTACTCGGGGTACACGTCGACCGCACCCTGCCGGAGCGCCCCGACCAGGATCTCGGTGCTCCCGAGTCCGGGTTTCCGCGCGACCGGGATGCCGCGCGCCTCGAGGAGCTGCGCGAACATCTCGGCGAGGATGAACGACTCGCCGAACGGCTTCGAGGCGACAACCACCGCGCGACTCGCCGCGGCGTCCTGCGCCCGCACGGGACCGCTGCCCAACAGCGAGAGCAGCCCGACGGCAAGCACCGCCACCGCGTGGCGCATCATGCGTCGCTCCGGCGGTGCGCGCCGGCGAGCGCGCGCTCGAGCAGCGACGCGACGTAGGGCGTGGCCGGCGCGGCGCGCATGGCGTCCAGCGTCCCGCGCTGCTCCACGCGCCCTGCGCGCATCACCACGATCTCGTCGGCCAGGAAGTCGGCCTCCAGCAGGTCGTGCGTCACGAGCAGCGTGGTGACCCCGAGCTCGCGGCGCAGCGCGGCGCACACGGCCTGCACCTCGGACCGGCTGACCGCGTCGAGCGCGCCGAAGGGCTCGTCCATGAGCAGCACCCCGGGCCGCGCGGCGATGGCACGCGCGAGCGCCACGCGCTGCCGCTGCCCGCCCGAGAGCTCGTGCGGGAAGCGCGCGCCGTACACGTCGGGCGGGAGCCCGACCAGGTCGAGCGCGCGCCGCGCGGCGGCCGTCGCGTCGGCCTGATCGAGGAGGTCGGGCACGAGCGCCACGTTGCGCAGCACGCGCCAGTGCGGGAGCAGCCCGCCGTGCTGCGGCACGTAGCCGATGCGCCGCCGCAGCACGGGCGCCGGGAACCGGGTGACGTCCGTCCCGCCAACCAGCACCGCGCCCGCGGCGGGGACGACCATGCGGTTGAAGCAGCGCAGGAGCGTGGTCTTGCCCGCGCCGCTCTCGCCCACGAGGGCGACGCACCGGCCCTGGTCGACGCGCAGGCTCACGTCGTCCACCGCCACCACGCCGCCAAGCACGCAGCGCACCGCCTGCGCGTCGAGGGCCACCGCGCCGACCGCGAGGTCCTCGGTCTCGGGAAGCGCGCGCACCAGCCCTACCGGCTCACGCGCAGGTCGCGGAAGTGCGCGACGGTCCCCGGCCCGATCCAGAGCGCGAGGGCACCCCGGCCCGCGGCGCCGGACTTCACGTCGTCGACGATCAGCGTCGGCTGCGACCGGCCGTGCACGAACAGGCGCGCCTTCGTGCCGCGCACCTCGATCCGCACGCGCGTCCACACGCCCGGGACCAGGTCGACGTACGACTCGTACTTCTCGGGCGTCTCACGCCGCAGCCGCTCCCACGGCCAGTCGGGGTGCGCGATGTACTGCGCCGAGTGGTTGCGCCGCACCTGGTCGTCGGCGCGCCCGTTCGTCGGGCGCAGGTAGAACGCGTCGTACGTCTTCCGGTCGGGCTGCACCCGGAACGCGACGCCCACGAACCCGCGCACCCCGCCCGTCGCGCCGGGCGCGGGCGCGCCGGCGACCTCCAGCTCGATCACGCCGTCGCCGAAGTCCGTGCCCTCGAGGATGGCGAACGTCTCGATCTGCTGCTGGTCGACGGGCCGCCCCTCGACGCTGCGGCGCGCGCTGTCGGAGACGACGAGGCGCACGCCGCGCTTTCCCTCGTAGGTCACCGGCGCCGCCGTCACGTTGTGCGGCCGGAGGCCGTCGGTCGAGGTGAGCGGGTAGCGCCGCTCGGTCGCCGGTCCGCCCTGCGCCCGCGCAACGACCGGCGACAGGACCAGTGCGGTCGTCGCGCTCAGTGCGGCCAGCGCGAGCACGAGTCGCGCGGCGGCCCGGGTCCGAAGGTGAGCTCTCATCGTGGGTCGCTCAGGGTTGGAGTGCCGTGCGGATGCGCTCGGCCATGTACGCCGGCGCCTCGAGGTGGCCGGTGTGACCCTGCCCGCGGAGCGGGAGGACGGTCAGTCCCGGTTGACGACTCACCCACGTGCCGGCGATGGCCGTGAGCATGGGCCCCGAGCGGTCGCCGAGCAGGATCGTCGTGCGGCCCCGGATGCGCGCGAGCTCCTCGGCCGTCGGCGCGAAGGCGTCCAGCGACTGCACCTCGCGCACCCAGGACGGGAGCAGCGTGCGGTACTGCGCCCAGAGGGGGGCGTTCTGGCGGATGCCGGCGATCACCTGCGGGGGCGCGCCCATGATCGTCTCGAAGGCGCGGGTGAGCGCCGAGTCGCGCTGGCCGGCGTCGAGCAGCGCGCGCACCGGGGCCCACCCGTCGGCGGCGATGGGGCCGTTCAGCCCGGCGCCGGGGTCGTAGAGCACGACAGCGCCCGGGAAGCCCGCGTCGATGGCGTAGCGGCCGACGACCGCGCCGCCGTACGAGTGCCCGAACAGGTCCACCGGTCCGGTCGTCGGGCCGGTGCTCGCGTCCTTCGCCACCGCGGTGCCCGGGGCGGAGCGCGCGACGTCGGCGACCACCGCCGCGAGGTCCTGCGCCTCGACCGCGATCGAGTGCTGCGGCGCGTCGCCACTGCGGCCGCGGCCACGGCGCTCGACGACGACCACCTGGCGCGTCGCGGCGAGCCGCTCGGCGACGGCGAGCCACTCGTCGGCGAGGGTCATCGAGCCGTGCACCATGACGAGCGGCCGGCCCGTGCCGGCGACGAGGTAGGCGATGCGCGTGCCGTCCGCCGACGTGACGTGCCGGGTGGTGAACTGGCGCTTGGCGGCGGTGGTCGCGGCGGCCGCCGGCGGCTGTGCAGGCACACCGCGCGGAGCGGTGAGCGTGGCGAGCAGCGACGCGGCGAGCAGGGCGATGAGGCCGGACGGACGGGACGGCAGACGACGCATGGGACGACTCGGACGGTGGATCAGCGTGAGCGTCGGACGCGATGGGCGCCGACGGGGCATCCGACGGACCGACAGGTGGTGGCTACGCGCGGGTCACGCCGGGCTACGCGCGGCGCGTCATGAACAGCCCGGCGCCCGTCGCCGCCGCCTCGGAGCCGGCGACGGGATGGAGGTACGAGGGCTTGGCCTGCTCGTGCTCGAATGCGGCGCGCTGCTCGGTGACCTTCGTGCCGACCAACTCGAGGAAGGACGGGTCGATGTCCTGGTACTCGAGCCGCGCGCCGGTGCCGCTGCCAGCGAGCCGGCGGTTGTTGGCGAAGTGGCTGTCGAGGACGCGGTAGCGGCTCCGCGCGCGCGGCTGCGCCGGGGCACCCGCCGCAACGCCGGCCGCTCCGCGCTGGCCCCCGGCATCGGCCCGCGCGGAGCTCGCGTCCTGGTGGGTCCAGGCGTAGTTGCAGTTGGCGACGACGTTGTTGCGGTAGTCGAAGTCGTCGGCGATGCCGGCCGTCCACACGGCGCTCCCATAGAGCCCGTCGTTGACGCAGTGCCGCATCGCGTGGCCGGTGCTGCCGCCGCTCCAGTAGACGGCGGAGATCTTGAGGCCGCGGAAGACGCAGTGGTCGACCACGAGGCCGTTCCCCCGCGCGATGATGCCGACGTGGTTGGGCGCGATCACCTCGTCGCCGGCGAAGACGCACTGCGCGACCTCGAGGTCGTCGAGGTCCTCGCGCAGCCGGCTGACCGCGTAGAGTCGACGGATCATCCCCTCGCGCGGGGTCTCGACCACCGGCATACCGAGAACCCGGAGGCCACGGATGCTGACGTGGCTGGTTTCGATCAGCATGCCGTCCGCCGCGCCGCCGAGCGGGTCGGGGCGCCCGTTCCACGTATCCTTGACCGGCAGGGTGTGGATCAGGGTCGGCATCCGACCGTGGTGCCACCCGGGATCGTCCGGCAGCACCTCGGCGCGGATGGTGAGACGGTCGGTCCGCGTGAAGCGGCCGCGCGGGGGGTTGAACAGGGCCGTCTCGCCCACCGCGTGGATCCCCTCGGACAGGACCACCGTCAGCGGCCCGCTGCCCGCGCCCCGGCTCACCCGCCGGGCCGCCTCCGGGAGCGTCCGCAGCGGCGCGCTCTTGCCGCCCGCGTTCGCGTCGTTCCCGGTGACGGGGCTCACGTGAACCGTGGTCCCCGGCGCGGGCAGCCGGACGCCGACGTCGAGCGCGCGCGCGAGCCGCGACGACGCGAGGGCGGCCGCGCCGAGCACGGTCGTCTGAACGAACTCTCTGCGCTCCATGAAGGTCTCCGGGGGGCGAGGGGGGCGGGGCGTGCGGCGGGGAGGGGCTTACGCGACGGCGACGAAGGCGGGCGCGATGCCCGTCCCGCGGCCGGCGACGTAGCCGAAGTAGATGTTCAGCAGGCCGAGCGGCTCGAGCTGCCGCGCGTTGGCGAGCGGCCCCGCGTCGACCGCCTCGAAGCCCGCGCTCTCGATGAGCGCGCGCACGGCGTCCTTTGCGCTGGCGTCGTCGCCGGCGTAGAGGACCTGCGCCCGGCCGGTCCCGCCGAGCACCTGCGCGAAAACCGTGTTGAAGGCCTTCACGACGCGGGCGTTCGGGACCGCCTTCTGGAGCTCCTCGGCCGCCGACGTCGTGTGGCCGAGGCTGAGGCCCGACATGTCGGGCGTGAGCGGGTTGCTGATGTCGATGACCGTCTTGCCCGTCAGGTCGCCGGCGGCGCGCAGGGCGTCGGGCGCGTCGGGGAAGTACGTGGCGACGATGAGCACGTCGGCGTCGCGGGCGATCTGGTCGCGCGGGACCGCGCGGACGCTCCCGCCGGCGGCCGCTGCCTGCTGCGCCGCCTGCTCGGCGTGCGCGGGGTCCTTGGCGGTGATGGTGACGTCGTGGCCGGCGGCGGCGAGCCGCTTCGCGAACGCCGAGCCCATGTTTCCGGCGCCGATGATGCCGATCCTGGTGCGAGCCATCGCGAGTCTCTTAAGGATGGAGTGACGAAGACTGTATCTGATTTAGAAACAGTTACTACAACAGGAACAGTAGTCCTGGGCGCGTTTAGCCCCGGGCCATCGCGGCCTCGCGCTCCTGCTCCCGACGCACGACGTCGGCGAGCAGGTCGGCGATGGTCGTGCGATCGAGCTGGGTGTCGACGGTCTCCTCGACCTGCCGCACCGTCGAGCCGAGGACGCCCTTGATGTTCCGGCCGATCTTGCACATGGGATGGGGCGACGGGTGCAGCGGGACCAGTTCGCGCGTCTCGTCCACCGCGTGGTAGACGTCACGGAGCGTGATCGCCTCCGCCGGGCGCGCGAGGACCGTGCCGCCGCCCGCCCCCTCCGTCGCCGTCGTCAGCCCCGCCCGCCCGAGCTGCGCCACGATGCGCCGGACGAACGACGGGTTCGTCCCCACGCTCCCGGCGACCGTCGTCGACGTCACGGGCGTGCCGCCCTGCTCCGCGATGAAGACGAGGATGTGGACCGCGATGGCGAAGTGGGTGTTCATCGGGCGCGAGGGATCAGCATCGGGTGTCCAGTCGAGCGTCAGCAGTCGCCGGGCAATCGCGAGCGCTCGGGGCCGACTGGGGCCGCTTCAGGCGCCGGCGGGGGCCTCGGGGCCGCCGTAGAGCTTGCCCTCCCCGGCCCAGTCGCTCTTCGCCACGTCGTCGAAGATCACGTAGATGTACTTGGCGTCGGTACCCGTATTCCGGACGATGCTGTCCGTGATCTCCGCGGCCACCTGCCGCTTCTGCTGGTGGTCCTTCCCCTCCAACCAACTCACGCGAACGACTGGCATATCCTGCTCTCCTCTTGGTGTGGTCCCTACCCGGCACCGGACCGACCGACGTGCCGAGCTCCAGTGGGTCGCGGGCCGCAGCTGCGGCCCACAGGCCCGGGCAGGGCCGGTCGAGCGACGCGACAACTGCACGCGCCGCAAATTCAGTATGTAACGTAGATACGGTAGCCGACCGGGTCAACCGGTCTGCAGCAGGACCTTGCCCGTCATCCGGCGCTCGCTCCCCACGGGCCCCATTCGGCAACGACGTGCGCCTCTGGGACGGCGAGGCCCCGCCACGTGTGGTCCGCCGCGCTTTCACACTGTTGTTAGCCCGCCCGAACCTCTCGCCCGCGGTCCGGCGCGACTGACCTAGGTCCGGGCCGTGAGGTTCGCAGGACCTCCCCGGACGACAGGTAGTTCAGATGGTTCCCCTCGGAGTGTCGCGCGTCGCGCGTTGTTGGGGCCCGACCGGCGCGCGAACCCTTACGCCGTCTGGGAATATACGGCAGGTGGGGTGGTCTGATCTCGTCACAACCGACGTCCCGTGCCAAGAGCGTCTTGGCACAAGAGGCGCGCGGGCGATGGTACCCAGACCCTCGCCTCTCGAAACCCGGCACCGTCTGGTGACGTGACACGCTGATTCGGAGATGGGGATCCGAGACGCGCGGTCCCTCCGCGTCGGGACGGCGGTCCCGTCGTGCTGCGTCCGTTTCTGATTCGACCCATCATGGATCTTCTGAGACGTGCCTCTCGACCTCGGCGGACGGCTGGGCGAGCCTGCGTCAACGCGGTCCGGGCGATGCCGCAACCGTCTAGGGCCATCACGGAGGCACCGGGTGAGACGGCGACGAGGTCATGGCCAGGGCAGGAGTACGTCGGCTTCGCGGAGATCAACGACCGGAGCTGGGGCGCTTCCGCGAGGACCCTGAGCCGCGCGGTGGGGCGGCCGGCGCCCCGGCCGCCTCGAACGGCATCTGCCCGGCGGCGCGTACTCAGCGCCTGGTGCCGTCGGGGCCGACCACCCGGAACTCGGCGCGATACCGCGCGTCACCGCGCGGACCTGCGGCGGCCGCGAGCGGCGCGTCCACGCGCGCGCAGTCGTTGGGACGACACGAGCGTGGCCAGGATCTCGGCCCCGGGCCACGGATCGGAGTGCTCGAAGCCCAACAGATGGGCCATGCGCGCGTCGAAGGTGGCCGCGTCGGTGCGCCGGTCCCGGGTCCAGCTGCCGAGGTCGGCGCCCCTGGTCGCGAGCCGGTAGCGGACCTCGCTCGCGCGGCCCGCTGCGTCCTTTCTGTGCGAGGTGCCCGTGGCGGTGAGTGCTGCGCGCCGTCCAAGTTCGGGCCTTGGTCTCCTCCGGGCTGGCCCCGAACCGCTGGGCGCCGTGGAACGCGAACGTCACCGCCGCGGACCGCACCGGGCTCCGGCGCCAGCCCCGAGCAGGAGCGCGCACTGCCGCGTGCTCGGCGAGCTCCTCGCAGTCCCACACGAGCGCCGCACGTCCGTCGGGCCAGGCCACCAGCACGATACGTGGGACGCCCTCAGCAGCCCTGGCGCGTCCCTCGCACTCGGAGCGCGTGGTCGGGTGACGATCTGGCTCGGGCGCAGTCGTCGCGCGGTTCCCGCCAGGCCACCCCTCACGACGGACGCGCCGATGGAACTGCACCACGTTCGACGGGGGGCGGGCAAGCCGCTCCTGCTGCTGCACGGCCTCGGCGGGAGCTGGCGGTCGTGGACCCCGATCCTCGACGCACTCGCGGCCGAGCGCGAGGTGATCGCCGTGGACCTGCCCGGGCACGGGCGGACCCCGCCGCTCGCGGGCGAGGCGTCGATTCGCACCCTCGCCGACGCGGTGACCGCGTTCCTCGAGGCGCGCGGGCTCACGGGGGTCGACGCGGTCGGCAGCTCGATGGGCGCGCGGCTCGTGCTCGAGCTCGCGCGGCGCGGCGGCGTGGTGGGCGCGGTCGTCTCGCTCGACCCGGGCGGGTTCTGGCAGAGCTGGGAGCGCACCTACTTCGGCACGACAATCGGGCTCTCGATCCGGCTCGTCCGCGCCCTGCAGCCCGTGATGCAAGTCGTCACCGGTAACGCGCTCACGCGCTCGCTCCTCTTGGCGCAGTTCTCGGCGCATCCGTGGCGGCTCCCGGCGCCGGTCGTGCTGCAGGAGATGCGCGACTACGCGACGGCGCCGTCGTTCGACCCGCTGCTCCGCAGCCTCGCCCGCGGCCCAGCCCAGGAGGGCGCGCCGCGTGGCACGCTGCGCCATCCCATGGTCATCGTGTGGGGACGGCAGGACCGGGTGTGCCTCCCGCGGCAGGCCGCGCGCGCGGCCGCGCGCTTCCCCGATGCGCGGCTGCACTGGCTGGACGACTGCGGGCACTTCCCGCACTGGGATCAGCCGGAGCAGACGGTTCGGCTCATCCTCGACGCCGCGCGCTGAGCCGAGTGCCCGCGCACTCGCGCGCTGCCCCCGGAGCGACGCCGCATCCGGCGACGACTGCGGCGGAGTACGCGGTCGAAGGTGCGGGCGAGACGCGTCATCCGGCGCGCCATGGGTCGTGCCTGCCTCCACCACGACGCCGGCGAACGCGGTCGCGCGGAGTGCGCTCCCACCAGCTCTCCCGACCGTTCGTCGCGTCGGCGACCGACCTCACCCGCGACTCCTCGACGCCGTAGCTTGCTACCCATGCGCGCACCTGCGGCCGGTTCCGAGGCCCTTTCTGACGCTGCCGGCGGGCCCTCGGCAGCAACCGCGGTCCACGACCCGCACCGGCTGTCAGGGGTCCGCGCGACCGCCTCCTCGACACGGAGGCCGAGGAGGCGTTCGACCGCCTGACGCGCCTCGCGGTGCGCTTGGTCGGCGTGCCGGCCGCGTTCGTGTCGCTCGTCGACGCCGACCGTGACTTCTACAAGTCGGCGTGCGGCTTCGGCGAGCCGCTGGCCTCGGCCCGCGCGCTCACGGGCCTCACGTTCTGCCACTACACGGTGGCGCGGACCACGCCGCTCGTCATCCCGGACACGGCGGCCGACCCCGTGTACCGCGACGTGCCCACGGTGCGCACGCTCGGCGTGGCGGCGTACGTCGGGGTGCCGCTGCTCGTGGGAGGACAAGCGGTGGGCGCGTTCTGCGCCATCGACGTGCGTCCGCGCGCCTGGACCGACGAGCGCCGGTTATCGCCGCCGCAGCCAGCTAACTCCCTTGTTCCTTCGGGGTTCTCGCCTTCCAACCCGTGCGGAATCGCAAAATGGCTCGCTACTTGGACAAGGCGCGCAGCCGCGTCCTCGTGTCGCGTTGCCGATCTCCGATCCGACGCACGAGCGGCCCGGTCACCTGATGCCAGGCGACCGGGCCGCTGTCACGCGCCAGCGTGAGCGCGCGCTTACGCGCGCACCAGCTTCTTGTACGCGATCCGGTGCGGCTGGTCCGCGTCCGCGCCCTTCCGGCGCTTCAGGTCCTCGATGTACGACTGGTAGTTCCCCTCGTGCCAGACGACCTCCGAGTTCCCCTCGAACGCGAGGATGTGCGTCGCCACCCGGTCCAGGAACCACCGGTCGTGGCTGATCACCACCGCGCACCCCGAGAAGTCGAGCAGCGCCTGCTCCAGCGCCCGCAGCGTGTCGACGTCCAGGTCGTTCGTCGGCTCGTCGAGCAGCAGCAGGTTGCTGCCGGTCATCAGCGTCTTCGCCAGGTGCAGCCGGTTGCGCTCCCCGCCCGACAGGTCGCCGACCTTCTTCTGCTGGTCGGTGCCGCGGAAGTTGAACGACGACAGGTACGCGCGCGTGTTCATCTCGCGCTTGCCGACCAGCACCGTCTCCTGCCCGCCGCTGATCTCCTGCCACACCGTGTTGGTCGGCGTCAGCGTGCGGTTCTGGTCGACGTACCCCAGCACCACCGTCTCGCCGAGCTTCACGCGCCCGTCGTCCGGCGACTCGCCGCCGGCGATCATCTTGAAGAACGTCGTCTTGCCGGCGCCGTTCGGGCCGATGATCCCCACGATCCCCGCGCGCGGCAGCGAGAACGTCAGGTCGTCGATCAGCAGCCGGTCGCCGAAGCCCTTCTTCACGTGGTCGGTGTCCACCACCGTGTTCCCCAGGCGCGGCGCCGGCGGGATCACGATCTCGTTCTCCGTCACGCGGTCCTGCTGCGCCTCGCTCGCCAGCTCCTCGTACGCCTGCAGGCGGGCCTTGCTCTTCGACTGCCGCGCGCGCGGCGACATGCGCACCCACTCCAGCTCGCGCGCCAGCGTGCGCTGCCGCGCCGACTCCTGCTTCTCCTCCAGCGCCAGCCGCTGCTTCTTCTGCTCCAGCCACCCCGAGTAGTTCCCCTCGTACGGCACGCCGCGCCCGCGGTCGAGCTCGAGGATCCACTTGGCGACGTTGTCGAGGAAGTAGCGGTCGTGCGTGATCGCCACCACCGTCCCCGGGAAGTCCGCCAGGAACCGCTCCAGCCACGCCACGCTCTCGGCGTCCAGGTGGTTCGTCGGCTCGTCGAGGAGCAGCATGTCCGGCTCCTCGAGCAGCACCTTGCACAGCGCCACGCGCCGCCGCTCGCCGCCCGAGAGCGTCGTCACGTCGGCGTCGCCCGGCGGCAGGCGCAGCGCGTCCATGGCGATCTCGATCTTGTTGTCGAGGTTCCACAGGTCGTGCTGGTCGATGTACTCCTGCACCTTCGCCTGCTCGTCCATCAGCTTGTCGAAGTCCGCGTTCTCGTCGGCGAACGCGGCGCTGATCGCGTTGAACCGGTCGAGCTTCGCGCGCTGCTCCTTCAGCGCCTCCTCGACGTTGCCGCGCACGTCCTTCGTCGGGTCGAGCTGCGGCTCCTGCGGCAGGTAGCCGATGCGCGTCCCCTTGTGCGCCCACGCCTCGCCCTGGAAGTCCTGGTCGACGCCGGCCATGATGCGCAGCAGCGACGACTTGCCCGAGCCGTTGGGGCCGAGGACGCCGATCTTGGCGCCGGGGTAGAACGAGAGCCAGATGTCGTCAAGGATGATCCGCGACGGCGGGATCACCTTGCGCAGGCCCTTCATGACGTAGATGAACTGGGGAGCCACGCTCTCTCTCCGGGAAGTCTGCAGTCGGGTGGGTCGAGCCCCGGAATCTAGCGGATCGCCGGACGCGCCGGACGCGAGCGCCCCCGCACCGCCCTCCGTTTCGCCCGCCGCGTCACGGGCCCGCCACGACTGTCTCGGCCGACGTCGCGCCTCGGTCACGGAGCGCCCGCGCGCGTACCGCGGCGCCCGCCGGCGCGTCAGGATGACCGCGCCCGCCCGGCCGGCGCCCTCCGCGCCGCCGGCCGTCCCGCCCGCGCCCGCTCCGCCGGAGACCGCACCCGCATGACCACGCCGTCCGTCCCCGTCAGCCGCCGCGACTTCCTGCGCGCCGCCGTGCGCGTCGGCGGCGCGCTCGTCGCCGCCGCCTCGCTCGCCGGCCTCGCCGCCTGCAACGACGTCGTCCCGCTCGCCCCCGGCGCGGCGCCGCGCCTCGACCGCGCGACGCGCGGCCGCGGCGGCTACGGCGCGCTCGTCGCCGACCCCGGCGGGCTGCCGGTCCTGATCCCCGCCGGCTTCGGCCTGCGCGAGATCTCGCGCGCCGGCGCCCCGCTCGCCGGCGGCCGCGCCGGCCGCGTCCCCAACGCGCTCGACGGCATGGGCGCCTTCGCCGACGGCGCCAACCGCGTGCGCCTCGTGCGCAACCACGAGATCCGCGACGGCGCGCGCGCCGGCTCGGCGATCGGCGCCAACCCGTACGACCCGACCGCCGGCGCCGGCTGCACGACGCTCGTCGTCGACATCGACCCCGCGACCACGACGCCCACCGTCGTCGACGAGTTTGTGAGCGTCAGCGGCACCTTCGTGAACTGCGCCGGCGGCATCACGCCGTGGGGCACCTGGCTCACCTGCGAGGAGACGACGGCCGGCACCGGCAGCGGCTTCGCGAAGAAGCACGGCTACGTCTTCGAGGTCCCCGCCAACGCCAACGGCGAGGTCGCCGCCGCGCTCCCGCTGCTCGCGATGGGGCGCTTCTCGCACGAGGCGGTCGCGGTCGACCCGTTCCTCGGCCACGTCTACGAGACCGAGGACGCCGGCGCGTCGGACTCGGGCTTCTACCGCTTCGTTCCCAACCAGAACGGCAACCTCGCCGCCGGCGGCACGCTGCAGATGCTCGTCGTCGACGGGCGGCCGGGCTTCAACACGACCAACCGCGCCTTCACCGACGGCGGCGTGCAGACGCCGTCGGCGCAGCTCCCGCCGTTCGCCGGGCTCCCCGCGCGCTGGGTCGACGTCGACGTCGCCGACCCGGACCTCGAGGGGGGCGCGCCGAGCGTGTTCCGCCAGGGGCTCGCGAAGGGCGGCGCGCGCTTCGCGCGCCTCGAGGGGTGCTGGTGGGGCGACGACAGCGTGTACTTCAACGCCACCAGCGGCGGCGCCGCGGGCGCGGGGCAGGTCTTCCAGTACCGCCCGACGTCGGCCGACGCCGGCGTGCTGACGCTGATCTTCGAGAGCCCGAGCACGAGCGTGCTCGACGCCCCCGACAACATCTGCGTCTCCCCGCGCGGCGGCCTGGTGATCTGCGAGGACGGCGGCGGCACGCAGTTCCTGCGCGGCCTCACGCGCACCGGCCAGATCTTCGACTTCGTGCGCGCCGGGAGCCCGACGAGCGCGACGGAGTTCTGCGGCGCCTGCTTCAGCCCCGACGGCCGCATCCTGTTCTTCAACACGCAGGGCTCGACCAGCGCCTCCGGCACGGAGCGCGGCGGCACCTTCGCCATCTGGGGCCCGTGGGCCCAGGGCGCCCTCTGACCGCGAGACGACGACCATGCTGAAGATCCTCCGCGCCGCCCTGCTCCTCGCCGTCGCCGCCCCCGCGGCCGCGCGCGCGCAGACGCCGGTCACCTACACGTTCGAGAGCGGCACCACGACCACCGGCGATGGCTTCGCCGCCGCCGGCTACGAGTTCGAGAACTTCGGCGTCGCCACCACCGGCGCGTTCGGCACGGGCGCCAACGCCAGCTCGGGGACGCGCTTCGCGCTCGGCCGTACGGGGAGCAGCTTCCTCTACCGCGACGACGTCAACTTCTACCTGCTCGGCGCGAACCTCTCCTTCCGCGCGTTCGACGGCATCCTGACGCCGCTCGTGCTCACGCTGCGCGGCTACCGCACCGCCGACCCGGCCGAGGCGCCGGCGTTCGTGCGCACGCTCACGCTCACGAACGCCACGCAGCGGTTCGACTTCGGCTTCGAGTTCGGCGCGCTGAACGAGATCGAGTTCGACACCGAGGCGTTCGGCGTCGGCGGCCGGCAGGCGCAGCTCGCCCTCGACGACGTCACCCTCGCCACCGTCCCCGAGCCGTCGACCTACGCGCTGCTGGCGACGGGGCTGGGCGCGCTCGCCCTGGTCGCCCGGCGCCGCACGCGGGGCTGAGGGGCACGCGCTGCGGGCTGCGGGCTGCGGATTCGGAACCCGCAGCCCGCAGCCCGCAGCCCGCAGCCCGCAGTGCCCGCCCCGGGACCTTCCCCGTCCCCCCCGCTATTCTTCCGGCGTGCAGATCGAGATCGCCGCCCAGCTGTCCGCCTCCCCGGCGGCCGTCCTCCCCCTGATCTTCGGCGCCGGGGTCCTGACCTCGCTGACGCCCTGCATCTACCCGATGATCCCGATCACCGCGGCGATCGTCGGCGGGCAGTCGCTCGGCGCCGACGGCACGGCGGTGCCCCAGCCGCGCTGGCGCCCGGCGCTCCTGACGCTGGCCTACGTCCTCGGGCTGGCCTCGGTCTACGCGGGGCTGGGGCTGTTCGCCGGGATGACGGGGACGCTGTTCGGGAGCGTCAGCACCAACCCGTACGCGCTCCTCCTCATGGGGAACGTCCTGCTCCTCGCCGCCCTGGCGATGCTCGACGTGATCCCCGTGCGCCTCCCCGCCGCGATCGTCCAGCGCGCCTCCACCGCCGGCACCGGCGGCCGCTTCGCCGGCGCGTTCGTCATGGGCGCGATGTCCGGCCTCGTCGCCGCCCCCTGCTCCGCCCCGGTGATGGCCGCCGTCCTCACCTGGGTCTCCGCCACCCACAGCGCGGGGCTCGGCTTCCTCTACCTGTTCACCTTCTCGCTCGGCATGTGCGCGCTGCTCGTCGTCGTCGGCCTGTCGAGCGGCGCCGTCGCCCGGCTCCCGCGCGCCGGGATGTGGATGGTGTGGATCAAGCGCCTCTTCGCCGCCCTCATGCTCGGCGCGGCGCAGTACTACTTCGTGCAGGCGGGCACCGTCTGGATCTGAACGTCGGAACCCGGACCGCGGGAGTCGACACGTCGGGAGTCTCCACGACGGGAGTCTCCACGACGGGAGTCGTGACCGCGCCGTCGACGGGCCACGCTCAGCGCGGTCGCGACTCCCGCCGTATGCACTCCCGTAGTCGCGACTCCCGCCCTTCCCGCCCCATGCTCCGACTCCTCGCCGCCGCCCTGCTGTTCGCCGCCCCCCTCGGAGCCCAGGAGCTCGGCCTCCCGGTCGGCACCAAGGCCCCCCCCGCCGCCGTCCAGACGCTCGACGGCACGGCGACCGACCTGGCGCGCTACTACGGGCGAACGCCGGTGCTGCTCGAGTTCTGGGCGACCTGGTGCCCCAACTGCAAGCAGCTCGAGCCGCAGCTGCAGCGCATCGCGCGCGAGCACGGGGCGAAGGTCAAGCTGGTCGGCGTCGCCGTCACGGTGAACCAGTCGCCGCAGCGCGTGCGGCTCTACGCCCAGAAGTACAAGCTCCCGATGGAGATGCTCTGGGACGCGCAGGGGAAGGCCAGCGACGCCTACGACGCCCCGGCCACCAGCTACGTCGTGCTGGTCGACCGCGCGGGGAAGGTCGTCTACACCGGGCAGGGGGGCGACCAGGACCTCGTCGGCGCGGTGCGGCGCGTCCTCGCCGCCCCGGCGCCCGCGCCGGCGCGCTGACGCGTCAGCGCGCCAGGTCGCTCGGCGCGGCGGCCGCCGCG
>NZ_JARGEK010000319.1 GCF_029211165.1 Roseisolibacter sp. H3M3-2 | reverse complement strand
GCGCGAGGCGGACGTCGTCGAGCGCCTCGTCGCGCACCACGTGCGCCGGGTCGCGCTCGACGCCCGCGGTGCGCACCGGCCACGCCGGGTCCTCGAGCGTCAGCGCCGGCGCGCCGCCCAGCAGGTCCATGTGGCCGCGCCAGTAGCTCCCGGGCGTCCCGACGTCGCGCCAGTAGCCGCCGTGCGGCACCGCGCGCGCGCGCCCGCCGCGCACGAGCGCCGGCAGCAGGTGGTCGCCGAAGTCGCCCAGGTGCGGCAGGTCGTCGCGGCGCGCCACCTCGGCGGCCAGCGCGTCGAGCGTGCGCAGCAGCGCCGCGAGGTCGTACGCGAACACCTCGGTCGTCACCGTCGCGCGGTCGCCGTCGCCCGCCGGGTCGTCGGGCTTGTACGCGAAGTCGGTCACGCGCCCGCCGTCGACGCGCACCACGCCGAAGCGCGACGCCTCGGCGCGCGGCACGTCGGTCGTCACCATCGTCACCTGCGCGCCGGCGTCGCGGTGCGCGTCGAGCACGTCGCGCAGGTCGACGCGCTCCACGTGGTCGGCGCTCAGCACCACCAGCTCGTCGGCGCCCGACTCCGCGAGCAGCGCGCGGTGCCGCCAGAGCGCGTCGGCGTTCCCCTCGGCGAACCCCTCGCCGTGCGCCCCGGTGAACGGCGGCAGGATGCGCAGCCCGCCGCGGTTCCGGTCGAGGTCCCAGGGCCGCCCGTTCAGCAGGTGGTCGTTGAGCGCGTGCGGCCGGTACTGCTCGACCACCCACACGTCCGACAGCCCGCTGTGCACGCAGTTGGTGAGCGGGAAGTCGATCAGCCGGTACGCGCCGCCGAACGGGAGGGCGGGCTTGGCGCGGCGCTGCGTGAGCGGGCCGAGCCGCGATCCCTTCCCGCCGGCGAGGACGAGGGCGAGCGAACGGGGGCGACGAGACATGCGGGCGGCGTCTCGCAAGCAGCCTGCCGGGGCAGCAGTGCGGGCTGCGGGCTGCGGATCCGAACCCGCCGTCCGCAGCCCGCAGCATCACTCAGGGATTCCCCTGCCGCTTCCCCCACGTCGGCGCCTGCGGCTCCGTCTTCATCCGGTCGATCGGCTTCTCGGCCAGCAGCTTCAGCGCCTCCTGCACCGCGCGCTCGAGCTGCGGGTCGCGGCCCGCGATGACCTCCTTCGGCCAGTTCTCGACGTCGATGTCGGGCGCGACGCCCTCGTTCTCGACCGCGAACTTCCCCTGCCGGTCGATGAAGCCGAAGCGCGGCGCGATCATCGAGCCGCCGTCGACGAACGGCGGCGTGTCGGTCGTCGCGACCAGCCCGCCCCACGTCCGCTTGCCGACCACCGGGCCGATCTTGCGGCGCTTGAACATGAACGGCAGCAGGTCGCCGCCCGAGCCGGCCATCTCGTTGATGATCATGACCTTCGGGCCCCAGATCCCGGCCGCCGGGCTGGTGTACGGCACGCGGTCGCCGACCGGGTTGTTGAAGTACCCGTCGAAGTCGCGCCCGAGCACGTCGACGATGTAGTCGGCCGCCGAGCCGCCGCCGTTGTAGCGCTCGTCGATGATCGCGCCGTCCTTGTCCTGCTGCGCGAAGTAGTAGCGGTTGAAGCTCGTGTACCCGGGCTGCCCGGTGTTCGGCACGTACACGTAGGCCAGCTTCCCCTTCGACAGCGAGTCCACCATGCGGCGGCGCCCCTCGACCCAGGCGCGCGTGCGCAGCCCCTGCTCGTTGGCCACCGGGAGCACCGTCACCTGCCGCGCGCCTTCCATGGTCGGGCGCGCGTTGACGGTCAGCACCGTCTGCCGGTTGGCCGTGCCGTCGAGCAGGCGGTACAGGTTGTCGTCGCCGCGCAGCTCGACGCCGTTGACGGCGAGCAGGTAGTCGCCGCGCCCGACCTCGACGCCCGGCGTCGCCAGCGGCGCGCGCAGCTCGGGGTTCCAGCTCTCGGCGTCGTACACGCGCGCGATGCGGTAGCGCCCGTTCTCGACCGCGAAGTCGGCGCCCAGCAGCCCCGCGACGTTGTTCGGCACCTCGGGCATGTCGCCGCCGCGCACGTACGAGTGCCCGATCGCCGTCTCGGCGCCCATGTTGTCGAGCAGGTAGTTCAGGTCCGCCCGGTGCATCACGCTCGGCAGGAGCGGCTCGTACATCTTGCGCACCGCGGGCCAGTCGGTGCCGTGCAGGTTCTTCACGTAGAAGTTGTTGCGCTGGTTGCGCCACCCCTCGGCGAAGATCTGCTGGAACTCGGCCTTCGGGTCGACGTACGCGCGCAGCGGCGCGGTCAGGCGCCCCTGCCCCGCCGTCGGCGCGGCCTTGTCGGCGTCCACGAGGAACAGCGCGCCCTGCTGCCCCGGCGTGCGGTAGAGCAGCTTCTTCCCGTCGGCGCTCACGACGAACTGCGCCACCCCCGGCGCGAACGGCGCCGCGCGGCGCGTCGACAGCTGGTAGCGGTGCAGCGTGCCGCCGCCGAACTGCCCGCCGCCGGCCGCGTTGCCGGTGCCGGTCTGCGGGAGCAGCTCGACGAAGAACACCGACCCCGGCGCGCCGGCGCGCAGCTGCGCGTAGTCGCGCAGCGCCACGTCGCCCACCGCGATCGTGCGCTGGGCCAGCCCGTCGAAGTCGATCCGCACCGTCGTCGAGCGCGGGCCGACCGCGGCCGCGCGCGCGGTCGAATCGCCCGGCGCCCGGCGCTCGGCGCTCGGCCGGGCGGTCGAATCCGGCTGCCCCGGCGCCTCGCGCCCCGGCTGCGCGGGCGCGCGCCCGGCGCGCGCCGCCTCCTCGTCGCTCTCCGGCAGCAGCGGCGACGGCTCGCCCTTGGCCAGCACGGTGAGGTACAGCCCGCGCGTCGTCGCGCGCTCGTACGCCGACATGTCGAGCAGCCCCGAGTTCATCCCGAGGTTGGTCGACGCCATGAACCAGAGGTACTTCCCGCTCGCGTCCCACGCCGGCTGCGTGGCGTCGGCCAGCCCGTCGGTGATCTGCCGGACCTGCCCGCCCTGCGCGTCGTAGAGGAAGATCGCGCGCATCAGCGACGGCAGCCGCTTCGGGTACGCGACCCACCGCGAGTCGGGGCTCCACACCGGCACGATGCTGCGCGAGCCGCTGAAGTACGGGTCGGTGTCGGCGACCTTCGCGTTCCCGCTTGCCACGTCCACCACCCACAGCCGCAGGTGCGAGTCCTGGAACGCGATGCGGCGCCCGTCGGGCGACCAGGCCGGCGCGTACGGGCGGCTCGGCTCCGGCAGCGTGATCTCGCGCGGCTGCCCGATCCCCTCCTGCGGCGCGATGTAGAGGCGGTACTCGCCCGAGCGGTCGGAGAAGTACGCCACCGAGCGCCCGTCCGGCGACCACACCGGCGCGATCTCCGCCGACGCGCTGCGGTTGGTGAGGTTGCGCACGTCCCCCTTCTCGGCGGGGATCGTGAAGATCTCGCCCCGCGCCTCGACCGCCGCGCGCCGCCCGGTCGGCGACAGCGCGAGGTCGGTCATCCGGTTCCCGACGTCCTTCCACTGCGCCATCATCCAGGGAAAGTCGCCCGCCGCGGTGATCGCCACCTGCTTCGAGCGCCCCGTCGCCGGGTCGAGCTCGTGCACGTAGCCGCCCTGCTCGAACACCACTGCGCCCGCGTTGGCGTCGAGCGCCTTCACGTCGAAGTCGGTGAAGCGCGTGCGCTGCGTGAGCGCCTTGCTCGCCGGGTCGTACGACCAGACGTTGGCGACGCCGTCGCGGTCGGAGATGAAGTAGACCGTGCCGCCGACCCACGCCGGGTCCACGTCCTTGGAATCGGTCCACGGCGGCGTCACGACCTCGTGCGAGCGGAGGTCCATGATCCAGACCGGGCGGTTCTGGCCGCCGCGGTAGTTGCGCCGCTCCTCGTCCCACGAGTTGTTGAGGCGGTACGCGACGTGGCGCCCGTCGGGGGAGATCTTCCCCTGGTACGCGCGCGGCATCGCCATCGGCGTCTCGGCGCCGCCGCCCACCGGGACGGTCCAGAAGCGCGGCGCGGCCGACGGCGCCTCGCTGGCGCGCCCGCTCGCGAAGACGACCGCCTTCCCGTCGGGGGTCCACCCCTGCACCTGGTCGGCGCCGGCGTGCCACGTGAGGCGCGTCGGCTGCCCGCCCTCGACCGGCACGACGTAGACGTCGGTGTTCCCGCCGTACTCGGCGCTGAACGCGACCGTGCGCCCGTCGGGGGAGAGCTTCGGGTTCGTCGTCTCGCCCTGGAAGCTCGTCAGGCGGCGCGCGCTCCCGCCCGCGCGCTCGACGACCCAGACGTTGTTGGCGTAGGTGAACGCGATGTGGCGCGCGCTCACGCTGGGGGTGCGGAGGAGCCGCGTGCCGGCGGGCGCCTGCGCGCCCAGCGGGACGGCCACGGTGAGCGCCGCCGCCAGGGCGGCGCGCCGGGAGATGGGGACCATCGGTGGTGGAGCGGTGGGGGGAACGAACGACGGGAGCCGACCCGTGAGGGTACGGCTCCCGAAGCTACGGTCCGACAGCACAGGGCGCTGCGGACAACGGACTGCGGATTCTCTCGAACCCGCAGCCCGCAGCCCGCAGCGCCCGCTCACGGATGTCCCGCGTGCCCCGCGTGCCCGTCCTTCTTCACCGCCCCGGCGGGGGCGCACCCCTCCTCGACCGGCTCGAAGTCGTCGTGCACGCCCTTGAGCGCGGCCTTGAGCGCGGCGTCGGTGGTGCCGGCCTTGGCGGCCAGCGCCGCGAAGGCGTCGGCGCCGGCGGCGACCTTGGCGACCGCGGCGCGCGTCGCCGGCGTGTCGCACGCCTTCGGCACCGCGGCGCCTTTCCAGGCGCGGGCGGCGGCAGCCAGCTCGCCCGCCTTGGCGCGCGCCGGCGCCAGGTCGTTCTTGCCGGCCGCCGGGTGCCAGGTGGCCATCATCACCTGGTGGAAGGCGTCCATCTCCTTCCAGCCGCCGGCCGCGTGCTGCTCGGCGCCGTGGTCGTGCTGCTGGGCAGCGGCCGGCGCGGCGGCCAGGATGAGGGCGGCGGAGGCGCCGAGGAGGGAGCGAAGCATGGGAGAGCGGGTCGGGGGATCGGGTGGGTGGGTCGCCCTGAATCTGTCCTCGCCCCCCGCCCGTAGGGAGCGCCGGCCGATTTTGCTCACATCGTGACCCCACCCCCCATGTCCGCCGAATCCCTCGCGGAGTTCGAGCTCCTCGTCATGCTCGCCGCCCTGCGCCTGGGCCCCGACGAGGCCTACGCCGTCTCGATCACCGACGACATCGCGCGGCGGACCGGCCGCTCGGTGCGCCGGGCGAACGTCTTCACGACGCTCCAGCGCCTGGAGGCCAAGGGGCTGGTCGCGACGCGGCTGGGCGACCCGCGCGCCGAGCGCGGCGGGCGGGCCCGGCGCCTCGTCACCGTGCGCCCCGAGGGGGCGGCGGCCGTCCGGGCCACGACGGCCGCGATCCGCGCCATGACGGTCGGGCTGGGCGGCATCGCCAGGGAGCCGGCATGAGCGCCCCCCGCACGAGCCCCCCGCGCACGAGCCCCCCGCGCTGGGCCCTCGCGCTGCTGGAGCGCGTCGCGCCGCCGGGGGGCGCCGAGGACGTGGTCGGGGACCTGGAGGAGGCGCACCGCGCGCGGCTAGCCCGCCGCGGGCGCGCGGCGGCGACGCTGCTCACCGCGCTCGAGGCGCTGGACATGGCGGTCGCGCTGCTGCGCGGGCTGCGCGACCGGGGTGTCGTGGCTCGACGTGAAGCTCGGGGTGCGCATGCTGGCCAAGCA
>NZ_JARGEK010000318.1 GCF_029211165.1 Roseisolibacter sp. H3M3-2 | reverse complement strand
CCGACTGGCACCTGCGCGACCCGGCCACCGACGGCGTCCCCGGCACCGGCGCGGCCCGCGCGCTGCGCGAGCTGCTGCGCGACGCCGCCCCGCGCCGCCGCGTCCTCGTCGCGGTCATCGACGGCGGCGTCGACACCGCGCACGTGGCGCTCCGCCCGTCGCTCTGGGCCAACCCGGGCGAGCGCCCCGGCAACCGCGCCGACGACGACGCCAACGGCTACGTCGACGACGTGCGCGGCTGGAACTTCATCGGCGGCGCCGACGGCCGGAACGTCAACGAGGAGCGCCTCGAGCTCACGCGCCTCGCCGCCGCCTGCGCGAAGGGCGGCGCCTCGCCGGTCGAGGTCTCCTGTCCCGTCCTGCGCCAGCGCCTCGACTCGGCGCGCGCCGAGGCCGTGCAGCTGCAGACGCAGTACGCCGCCATCGGCACCGCGCTCGAGGGCGCCGTCGCCACGCTCGCGTCCGCGCTCGGCGTCCCCGCCGACCAGGTCACGCGCGCCCGCGTCGAGGCGCTCCGGCCGGCCAACGAGCAGCAGCAGCGCGCCCGCGCGCAGTTCCTCTTCCTCGCCTCCAACGGCGCCACCCCCGAGGCGGTGCGCGAGGCGCGCGAGGCGATGGACGACCGGGTGAAGTACGAGCTCAACCCGGACTTCGACCCGCGCACGATCGTCGGCGACACGCCGGCCGCCGGGCGCCGCTACGGCAACCCCGACGTCACCGGCCCCGACGCGTCGCACGGCAGCCACGTCGCCGGCATCATCGCCGCCGCGCGCGGCGACAGCGGCACCGTCGGCGTCGCCCCCGGCGTGACGATCCTCCCGGTGCGCGCGATCCCCAACGGCGACGAGCGCGACAAGGACGTCGCCAACGCGATCCGCTACGCCGTCGACCGCGGCGCGCAGATCATCAACATGAGCTTCGGCAAGGGCTACTCCCCCGAGAAGGCGCGCGTCGACAGCGCCATCCGGTACGCCGAGTCGAAGGGCGTGCTGCTGGTGCACGCCGCCGGCAACGACGGCGAGGACGCCGACGCGCACCGCAGCTTCCCCGTCCCCGAGGTCGAGGGGGGCGCGCGCGTCTCCACGTGGCTCGAGGTCGGCGCGTCGTCGTGGAACCCGGAGGCGCTGGCCGCCCCGTTCTCGAACTACGGGCAGAAGCGGGTCGACCTGTTCGCCCCCGGCGTCGACATCCTCTCGACCGTCCCCGGCGGCGGCTACAAGCGCGAGCAGGGGACGAGCATGGCCGCGCCGGTGGTCAGCGGCGTCGCGGCGCTCCTCATGGCGCACTTCCCGACGCTCACCGCGGCCGACGTGAAGCGGATCATCCTGCAGACCGTCACCCCGTACCGCGACCGGCCGACCACGAAGCCGGGGGGCGAGGGGCAGGTCCCCTTCGGCACCCTCTCCGCCACCGGGGGCGTCGTGAACGCCTACGAGGCGGTCAAGAAGGCCCTCGACGAGACGCGCGCGCGGCCGTGACCGGTCCCCTCCTCGCGCCGGCCGGCGAGGACGCCTTCGAGGTCCCCTTCGAGGTCCTGACCGCGGCCCCCGGCGCCGGCGCGACCCCGCGCGAGCGCTTCCTGCAGCACCGACGCACCGCCGGCCGGTCCCCCCGGCTGGAGCGGCGCGTCGTGCGCGTGCGCGGCCTCGACCTGGCGGTCTGGCTCTCCCCGGCCGTCCCGGGAGTGGCGCCATTGTGCGCCGTGAACGGCGGGCTGCTGTTCGACCACCGCTCGCTCTGGCCCACGCTGGCGCCCCTCGCCGTTGGCCGGCAGGTCGTGCTCTACGACCAGCGCGGGCGCGGCGAGTCGCAGCCCCCGCCCGGACTGCGCGCCGCCCGCCTCGAGCACGACGCCGGCGACCTCCAAGCCCTCCGCGAGGCGCTCGGCATCCCCACCTGGGACCTGCTCGGCCACTCCTGGGGCGGCGGGATCGCCATGCTGGCGGCCGCGCAGGACCCGGCGGTGCGCCGGCTCGTCCTGGCCGACCCGGTCGGCGTGACCGGCGAGTGGCTGCCCCCCCTCCACGCCGCCGCGGTCGAGCGGCTCGCCGCGCAGGACCCGCCCGCCGCCGACCGGCTCGCGGCGCTCGACCCCGCCGCACTCGCGGAGGCGGACCCCGAGCGCCACGCCGACTACGCGGTGGCGTTCTACCCCGCGTGGTTCGCCGACCCGTCGCTCCCCGCCCTCGCGCCCACCACGCGCGCGGTCAGCGCGACGGGCGCGGCTGTGGCCGCCAGGCTCCGCCGCGAGGGATACGACTGGCGCGACGCGCTGCGTGCCCTTTCGGCGCCATCGCTCGTCGTCCACGGTGATCGCGACCTGCTCCCGGCCAGTCAGTCGGGACGCACCGTCGCGCACCTGCCCGGGGCCCGGCTGGCCGTCCTCGCGGACGCCGGCCACATGCCCTTCTGGGAGGCGCCCGACCGCTTCTTCCCCCTGGTCGACGCCTTCCTCTCCGCCTGACCGCACGCCCCGCCGCACCGCCCGCACGTCCGCGCAGCACCCGCCGGTCCCCCGCACCACACCCCGCTCGACCCTCCCGCACGTCGCGGCCCCCCGGCCGCACCGCGCCCCCCACCCGCGCGACCCATGCAGCGCAGCGAGTTCTCCCTCCTCGGCGCCCTCGGCGCCCTCGCCCTGTTCGTCGGGGCCCAGGCCTATCAGCAGGCGCACCCGCGCCGCACGGCCAGCGAGTCCTCGGGCTCCGTGGCCGGGAGCATCGGCCGCGGGCTCAAGAAGGAACGCATCACGACCCGCGGCGCCCGCGAGACCGAGCGCGACCACATGCACGCCGTGGCCGTCGAGCTCTCGACCGCGCGCCGCCTGGACCGCGACGAGGTCCGCCGCCGCCTGCAGGAGGGAGAGGCCGGCACCTACATGGGCGAGCTGCTGCTCGACCGCGACTCCTCGCTCACCCGCTGGCCCGACCGCTCGGAGCGCCCGCTCCGCGTCTGGATCGGCAACGGCGCCGGCAAGCCGGGGTGGCAGGACGAGTACCGCGAGCAGGTCCGCCAGGCGTTCGAGAGCTGGGAGAACTCGGGGATCCCCGTCCGCTTCGACTTCGTCCCCGACTCGGCGACCGCCGACGTCCACGTGACGTGGATCGACCGGTTCACCGACCCGATCTCGGGGAAGACGCTCTGGTCGCGCGACGACCGCTGGTGGATCGTCGACGCCGACATCACCCTCGCCCTGCACCACCGCGACGGCGACCCGCTCGACGCCGCCCAGACGCGCGCGATCGCCCTCCACGAGATCGGCCACCTGCTCGGCCTCGACCACACGGGGGACGCGGCGAACATCATGGCGCCGAAGGTCCGGGTGCGGGATCTGTCGACCGCGGATCGGGCGACGGTGCGGCTGCTCTACTCCGTGCCCGCCGGCCGCGTCCGCTGACCGCCCGATAGGGCGGGAGTCGTCACTACGGGAGTCATCAGAGCGGGAGTCGCGACTGCGCAGTGCGCGGTCACGACTCCCGCTCTTTCGACTCCCGAAGTCGCCACTCCCGCCGTTCCCGGCGCATAGCTTGCCCCGGCGCAGACCTATGGCTGAAAAGATCTTCGACGTCGCCATCGTCGGCGGTGGCCCCGCCGGCCTGTCCGCCGCCATCTGGCTCGGCCGCTACCTCCACGACGTCGTCCTCGTCGACTCGGGGGACCCGCGCAACTGGGAGACGCGCGGGGTGAACGGCTACCTCGGGCTGCCCGGCATCCGCCCCGCCGAGCTGCGCGCGGCCGGGCGCGAGGAGGCGAAGAAGTACGGCGCCACCCTCGTCGACGGCTTCGTCGTGCGCGCGCACCGCGAGGCGGACGACCGCTTCGTGCTCGAGTACGACCCGATGCCGGTCACGAAGGCGGAGCTCGACCGCCCGGGCCCGGGCGCGCCGCGGCGCCCCGAGGACAACGAGCCGTGCGAGGCCACGCGCCCGATCGTGGCGCGCCGCGTCCTGCTCGCGATCGGCCTCAAGGACGTCTGGCCTCGCGTCCCCGGGCTCGAGCAGGTGTACGGCGACCGCGCGCACGTCTGCCCCGACTGCGACGGCTTCGAGACGCGCGACAAGAAGACCGTCATCCTCGGCAAGGGGCGCAAGGCGGTGGGGATGGCGCTCAACCTCACCACGTGGACGCGCGACCTCGTCATCTGCACCAACGGCGAGCCGCTCGGCGCGGAGCCCGACGTCGCGGCCAAGCTGGCGCCGCTCGGGATCGCGGTGCGCACGGAGCCCGTCCTCGGGATCACGCTGCGCGAGGGGACGCTGCGGTCGCTGCAGTTCGAGACCGGCGAGGCGCTGGGGTGCGAGAAGATCTTCTTCGCCATCGGGCAGTATCCGGCCGACGACCTGGGGGCGCAGCTCGGCTGCGCGCGCGACGCCGAGGGGCACGTCGAGGTCGACGACGCCTACCACACGTCGGTGCGCAACGTGTTCGCGGCGGGGGACATCGTGCCGGGGCCGCAGCTCGGCATCGCCGCCGCCGCCGACGGCGCCATCGCGGCGCTGGCGATCCACAAGTCGCTCGTCCCCGAGGAGCGCAAGCTGAAGCGGCGCCACGCGTCGGAGGACGTGAAGCCGCACCGCGTGCGGCCCAGGGACGACGGGGGCGCCGCGGCGCCCCCGTGGCAGGCGTCGGAGGACGGCGCGGCTACCAGCGCACGGTGACGTCCTTCTCGTGCCCCGCGCGGTCGACGCGCAGCGGGAGCGCGCGCTCGTCCGCGTAGCGCTGCACGACGCGGTGCAGCGCCGCCGGCGTCAGCACCGGCTGGCCGCCGGCGCGCACGATGACGTCGCCGCCGCGCAGCCCCGCGGCCGCCGACGCGGTCCCCGGGAGCACGCGCACCACGAGCCCGCGCTCGGCGGCGGCGCGCAGCTCCTCGCGCAGGTCGTTGTCGGCCGCCACCACCTTGGCGCCGAGCACCACCGAGCTGGCGCCGAAGCCGATGACCACCGGGAGGGGCGGCATCGCGGGGAGCGGCGCCGGCGGCGCGTCGCCGATCGCGACCGGCGTCGCCGGCGCGCCGGGGGCGGCGGGCGCGGTGGCCGTCGTCACCTGGAACTCGCGCGGCGGGCGCGGCGCGCGAGGGCGCGGCGCCGTCCCCGGCTCGAGCGCCTCGACGTACGCGCCGCGGCGCTGCTCCATCTCGAAGCGCCCGTCGCCGGAGCGCACGATCACCTGCGTGCCGAGCGGCACCGAGCGGAAGAACGCGTAGGTCGGCCGCTGCTCGATGGTGATCGGCTTCTCGACCGTCCGGCCGTCGCGCCGCACCGTCACGCGCAGCCGCTGCCCGGGGACGAACAGCCGGTCGAGCGCGATCTCGCCGCTCTTGAGCAGGTCGCGCCCCGCGTAGGCGACGATCGTGTCGCCCGACGTCAGCCCGCCCTTCTCGGCCGGCGAGCCCGGCTCGACGCTCACCACCACCGGGTAGCTGCAGTAGCGCACCACGCGCCCCTCGGCGGTCACGCGCAGGTCGGACACGTCGACGGTGTTGACGCCGAGCCAGCCGACCGGCTTGCGCACCACGACGCGCGCCGGGCGCGCCTCGCCGTCGGGCGCGGGGGTGAGCACGTCGCGCGTCGTCAGCGCGCGCACCTCCACCCGCTCGACGCGGCGGGGCGACGCCGCCTCGCGCGTCGGCACCGTCGCCTCGCACGGCCCCGCGCTCGCCATCGAGGTCACGATGGTCATCGTCCCGCCGCGCGCCCCGCCCTGCTGCGCGGCGGCCGGGCGCGCCGTCCCGATCCGTC
>NZ_JARGEK010000317.1 GCF_029211165.1 Roseisolibacter sp. H3M3-2 | reverse complement strand
GGCGGCGGCGGCGGCGAGCCAGCGCGCCGACGCCGCGGGGTCGGGGGCGAAGTCGTGCTCCAGCAGCGCGTCGGCCGCCAGCGCGCAGCCGGCGTCGCCGGCGAGCACCGGGGGGGCGCCGGGCAGCTCCGCCGACGCGCGGGCGGCGAGGCCGCGCAGGGCGGCGTCGTGGACGACAAGGACGAGCACGCTCAGAATCCCGGGGAAAGACGGCACTCTGCCCGTCTAGGCGCGCCCCATCATGCGTCGTAGCGTGACGCGCCCGCAACACTCGGGCGAGCCGACCGCGTGCGACGCCGCGCGCCCCGCCCCCGGCTCCGCGCGCGTCCGCCCCGCGAGGTGCCATGCCCACGCTCCACCTGCACCTGCGCGACGGGTTCGTCGGCGAGCGCGTCGTCGTGCGCGTCGGCGACCGCGTGCTGCTCGACGAGGAGGGGGTGCGCACGCGTCCGCAACTCGGCCTCGCGCTGGCGCGCGAGCTCGAGGTCCCCGCCGGCCCGCTGGCGCTGCAGGTCGCGGTGCCCGACCGCGGCGTCGCGCGCGCGCTCACCGTGGAGCCGGCGCGCACCCCGTGGGTCGGCGTGTCGGTCGACGCGGGCGGCGCGCTATCGGTGGTCGCCACCGCCGAGGGGTTCGGCTACGTCTGAGCCCGCCGCATCGGGCCACGTCCCCCACGCAGAAGGAGCGTTCGATGTCCGCCTCCCGAGGCCGGTCCACCCGCGCCCGCCGCCCCGAGTTCGACGACTACCACATGCCCCCCGAGCCGGCCGCGTCGGCGCGCGAGGCGGTCGAGGCGCCCCCCGACGTGGACGCCGCGGCGTACGCGGCGTACGCCGCGGCGGTCGCCGCCGACGCGTCGGGCGACCCGCAGGCGGCGTCGCGCCCCGTGGTGCCGCAGCTGCCGCCGATCCTCTACAACGCGAGCGGGCTGTACGAGTTCACGCAGGCGCCCGTCGTCCCGACGCCCGCGCCCGCCCCCGCGCCGCCGGTCGGCCGCGTGGAGGAGGAGGACGCGGCGATGGCCGAGCCGCCCGAGGCGGCGCTCGTGATCCTGCGCGAGACGCTGCGCCTCGACGTCGACGGGCGCTACCCCCAGATGACGGTCAGCGGGACGATCTTCCAGCTGCTGACCGAGCGCATCCACTGGATCGCGCGCCTCACCCGCCAGGCCGACGGCAGCTGGACGGGGCCGATCTGGTACAAGAGCGGGACCGCGTCGGCGCTCCCGTACACGCAGGTGAAGGTCACCGCGGTGCGCAGCCCGTTCCCGACCTCGCGCTCGGTGACGGTGGTGTTCAGCGGCGGCGGCTCGGCGGTGCGCACGCGCAAGTACAAGTGGGCGTCGGCGTACTTCCGCCCGTGCGAGCTGGAGTACGACACCGTCGCCGGCGCGACCGCGGTGACCGGGATCCAGACGCACGCGCACCCGCGCCGCCCGTCGTCGCTCGCCAGCGAGTCGCTGACGATCGAGAAGGTGTTCCAGCGCGCGGGGTTCAACGTGACGCGCTCCGGCGACTCGCCGATCCCGATCGTCAACGCCGGCGCCGACCAGAAGTGGAACGACGCCGAGATGCACGACGCGATGCAGCGCTTCTGGTCGCGCTTCGCCGACCGGCCGCAGTGGGCGGTGTGGACGCTGTTCGCGTCGCTGTCGGCGGAGGGGACGAGCCTGGGCGGGGTGATGTTCGACGACATCGGCCCCAACCACCGCCAGGGGACGGCGGTGTTCAGCAACTCGTTCATCGCCCAGGCGCCGGCCGGCGACGCCGCGCCCGCGGCGTGGGTGGCGCGCATGCGCTTCTGGACCGCGGTGCACGAGCTGGGGCACACGTTCAACCTCGCGCACTCGTGGCAGAAGGTGCACCCGCCCGAGTGGGGGAACAGCTGGGTGCCGCTGGCCAACGACCCGCAGGCGCGCAGCTTCATGAACTACCCGTACAACGTGACCGGCGGGCAGTCGGCCTTCTTCGGCAGCTTCGAGTACCGCTTCAGCGACGCCGAGCTGCTGTTCATGCGCCACGCGCCCGAGCGGTTCGTGCAGCACGGGAACGCGAGCTGGTTCGCCGACCACGGCTTCGAGCAGGTGCGGAAGAGCGACACGCCGGCGCTCACGCTGGAGCTGCGCTCGAACCAGGCCGACCAGCCCAAGAGCCACGCCGCCACGCACCAGTTCCTCGACCAGGTGGTGGTGGAGCTGAAGGTCACCAACGCCACCGACGAGCCGCAGCTGGTGGACGAGCACCTGCTGGAGACGAGCGACGCGTTCACGATCGCGATCCGCCGCGAGGGGGGGCAGGCGAAGGTGTTCTCGCCGCACGCCACGGCGTGCTGGCACGCCCGCAAGCGGGTGCTGACGCCGGGCGAGTCGATGTACGCGTCGCTCTACCTGTCGGCGGGGCGGGCGGGGTTCTACGTGTCGGAGCCCGGGCGCTACGTCGTGCAGGCGGCGCTCCACCTGGCCGACGAGGACGTGGTCAGCAACCCGCTGGCGCTGCGCGTGCTGCCGCCGCGCGGCTACGAGGAGGAGGCGTTCGCGCAGGACCTCTTCCTCCCCGACGTCGGGCGCGCGCTGGCGTTCGACGGGACGCGCGCGCTGGTGACGGCGAACGCGGTGCTGCAGGAGGCGGTCGAGCGCTTCCCGAAGCACCCGGTGGCGACGCACGCCCGCGTGGCGCTGGCGCTCCCGCGCGCGCAGACCTTCCGCGAGCTGCGGGCGACCGACGACGCCCCCGGCGAGGCGCGCCTCGAGTTCCGCGGCCTCGACCCGGCGTACGAGGAGGCGACGGGGCTCCTGCACGACGCCCTCGCCGCCAAGCCCGCCGAGGCGGCGCGCGTCCTCGGCCACATCGACTTCGCCGACTACGGCGCGCGCTACGCGCAGGCGCTGGAGGAGGGCGGGGACGGGAAGGCCGCCGAGCAGACCCGCGAGACCGTCATCGAGGGGCTGAAGAAGCGCGGCGTGCGGGCGGGGATCCTGGCGGAGGTGAAGCAGGAGCTGAAGGCGGAGTAGCGTCGAGCGTCGAGCGTCGAGGGGGCTCCTCGCGGGAGGACGGCGCCTCGCCGAGCAGGAGACCCCGTGGCCGAACACGCCGAGCGCCGAGCGCCGGGCGCCGAGGAGATCTTCTCTCTCGGCGCCCGGCGCTCGGCGCTCCAGCGGTACCGCGCGGACGGTGGTTCGCGACGACGCGGACCGCGCTACGCGGAGTCCGCTCGACGCTCGACGCTCGACGCTCAGCGCTCGGGGTTGAGGATTCTCCCGATCTGCGCCCGCGCGTCCATCAGGTGCAGCCGCGACGTCCGGTCGCCGGTGCGCCCGACCGCGCCGGCGAGCTGCCGGTCGAGGTCCACCAGCTCGCCGCGCAGCAGGGCGCGGGCGTCGTTGGCGGTGGGGGGCGTGAGGAGGGCGGCGAGCTGCGGCGGGATGCCGGCCGGCGTGGCGGCGGCGGGCGGGTTGATCTTGGCGCCGAGCAGCTCGAGGTAGGTGCGCTGCAGGCGGCGGCGGTACGGGTCGATCGCGGCGCCGCTCGCCGTCTCGCTCCACACGCCGCGGCGCAGGTCGGCCAGCATGTCGCCGAGCGCGTACGCCGGCGCGCCGCCGGCCAGCGCCTCGTTCTCGATCATGCGCTGCAGGCGCGTGTTGTCGAGCAGCACGTTCAGCACGCGCCGCTGCGCGCTCCCGATGCGGTCGATCGAGCCCGCGGCCTCGATCTTCCGCAGGATCGACGGGTCGAGCAGGTAGTCCGGCGTGCGGAACGCGTTGGCGTTCAGGAACGCGACCGCCGCGCGCTGGCGCGCCGCCGGCACCGGGGTGTACACCGCGCCCGGCTGGCCGACGACCTTCTCCTGCTTCGCCAGCCCGCCCGGGATGCGCGCCACGTGGCCCAGCTCCGTGGCCCACTGGTTCACCACGTAGCCGTACATCTCGCGCAGGTCGGCGTACGTCTCGCCCGGCGTCGCCGTGGACGCGCCCTCGACCAGCCTGGCGACGCGGCGGATGTTGCGCAGCCCGAGCGTCGTCGCGCCGATGGCGTCGGCGTCGCCCACCGCCTCGTTGGCCTCGCCCGGGTCGGCGCCCGCGATCCCCTCGTCGCCGGCGTAGCGCAGCCACGGGATCGTGTCCTGCATCCGCACCCACCGCTCGAGCGTCGCGCGCTCGGCCTCCGACGAGGCGGCCTCGGTCAGCGGCGCGTAGGCCCAGCGGATCGCGAACCGGTCGTACGGGCCGACCTTCGGGACCAGCGACTCCAGCGAGTGCCCGTCCTCCGGCTGCGCGACGTAGTTGAAGCGCGCGTAGTCCATGATGCTCGGGCTGTGCCCCATGCGCGCCGTCCACGCCTTGGAGCGCACCGAGTCGAGCGGGTACATCGAGCTTCCCTTCATGTTGTGGCGCAGCGCGAGCGTGTGCCCGACCTCGTGGGCGACCACGTTCTGCACCAGGCGCCCCATCAGCGAGTCGGGGAGCGGCAGCTTCTGCGCGCGCGGGTCGAGGTGGCCGACCTGCGCCACGTAGATGCCGCGCAGCACGTTCATGATGTTGTGGTACATCTGCACGTCGGCGTCGAGGATCTCGCCGCTGCGCGGGTCGACCGTGCTCGGGCCGACGGCGTTCTCGCTGGCGCTGGGGAGCCAGCGGACCATCGAGACGCTCGCGTCCTCCCCCTGCAGGATCCCGATGGAGTCGCGCGGCACCTCGCGGGCGACGATCCCGCGCGCGAAGCCCGCCTCGGCGAACGCCGGCTGCCACTCCTCGATCCCGCGCTTCACCCACGGCACCAGCCACGCCGGCGTGGCCGGGTCGACGTAGTACGTGATCGGCCTCCGCGGCAGGCACAGCGCGCCCTCGCGGGCGTCGGAGCACTCCAGGCGCCAGCGGTTGGCGAACACGCGGCGCGCCACGCGCTGCTCGCGCGTCCCGAAGTCGGCCTGCGTCGTGTTGAAGTAGCCGACGCGGTCGTCGTACAGCCGCGGGCGCATGGGCGCGTCGGGGAGGCGCACCAGCGAGAAGTGGTACACCTCGGTGCCGCGCGGCGCGGTCGGGCCGAGCAGCGCCGCCAGCGGGTTCGCCGGCGCGACGGGGAGCGACGCGAACGTCTGCGACGCCTCGACCTCGACGTTCCGCTCGAAGGTCGCCACGCGCTCGACGAACGAGCGCGTCGGGTCGGGGGCGCCGGCGGGGCCGCCGACGATCAGGTCGGGGACGCCGCCCAGGAACAGGCGCGACACGTCGATCACTGGGGCCGAGTCGCGGCCGTACGCCTCGACGTTGAAGGCGGCGATGATCGGCGCGTAGGCGACGATGTCGAGCGCGCGCGCGATGGCGTTGCTCGTGTCGCCGACGACGTTCTGGTAGTTGGCGCCGCGCAGCAGGACGCGGTTGTCGCGCCGCTCCCACCGCACGAGGCGGCTGCCGGCGAGCGTGGTGCCGGGGATGCCGCCGATCGGCTGCTGCGACCCGCGCAGCGAGCGCACGACGAGCATGTCCTTCCCGAGCTGCGCCGCCGGGATCTCGAACAGGAGGCGGCCGCGCAGCTGGTGCGTCGTCAGGAGGCCGCGCGCGCTCCGCGCCCCCGGGGTGACCACCATCGGGTACGGCCGCGGGCTCGGCTCCCCCGGCGCGCCGCCGGCGGCGGCGAGCATCCCGGCCAGCGCCGCGGGGTTGGCGGCGCCCGGGGCGCCCGTACCCGGCGCCCCGGTGCCGGGCGCGCCGGGCGCGGGGGTGCCCGGGGCGGCGGCGGCGGGGG
>NZ_JARGEK010000316.1 GCF_029211165.1 Roseisolibacter sp. H3M3-2 | reverse complement strand
GGCGCGCGAGCGGGTCGCGCCACCCGCGGCGCTACCGACGGCCGGGCCGCGGGCCTAGATTGCGCCCACGCCCCGGGTGCCCCGGGGCGTTTTTCGTGCCCGCCCGCCGCGCGACGCGGCGCGGCGGGCCGTTCCCTGACCGCGCGGCGCCCCCCCGGCGCGCGCTCCCGGCGACATGTTCGACACGCAGACGCGCACGCTGGTGGTGGTCGGCGCCCAGTGGGGCGACGAGGGCAAGGGCAAGCTGGTCGACGTGCTCGCGGAGCAGGCCGACTGGGTGGTGCGCTACCAGGGCGGCGCCAACGCCGGGCACACGGTGCACATCGGCGAGGTGTCGTTCGTGCTGCACCAGATCCCGAGCGGGATCCTGCACCCGGGCGTGCGGTGCGCGATCGGGAACGGCGTGGTGCTCGACCCCGACACGCTCTTCCACGAGATCGACGAGCTGGTCTCGGACGGGATCGACGTGGAGGGGCGCCTGTACGTCAGCGAGCGCGCGCACCTCGTGCTGCCGTACCACAAGCTGGTGGACGCCGAGAGCGCGGCCAGCAAGGCGATCGGGACGACGGGGCGCGGGATCGGGCCGGCGTACGAGGACAAGATCGCGCGCCGCGGCGTGCGCGTCCTCGACCTGCGGCACCCGGAGCGGCTGCGCGAGCTGCTGGAGCGCGGCGCCGCGCACGCGAACGCGCAGCTGTCGACGTTCGGGTCGCCGAAGCGCGTGGACGTGGGCGAGACGATGGCGCTGCTGGAGCGGCTGGCGCCGCGGCTGCTGCCGCTGGCCGAGGACGTGGGGCTGTGCGTCCACCGCGCGCAGAAGAACGGCGCGGCGGTGCTGCTGGAGGGGGCGCAGGGGTCGCTGCTCGACGTCGACCACGGCACGTACCCCTTCGTGACGTCGAGCAGCACGACGTCGGGCGGCGCCGCGATCGGCGTGGGGATCGCGCCGACGGCGATCGACGCGGTGCTCGGCGTGGTGAAGGCGTACACGACGCGCGTCGGGAACGGCCCGCTGCCGACGGAGATCGCCGGCGCGCTGGGCGAGGAGGTGCGCCGCCTCGGCAACGAGTTCGGCGCGACGACCGGGCGCGCGCGCCGCTGCGGGTGGTTCGACGCGGTAGTGGTGCGCTACGCGACGCGCGTGAACGGGCTGACCGGGCTGGCGATGACGAAGCTCGACGTGCTCGACACGCTGGAGCGGGTGGCGCTGTGCACGGGGTACGAGGTGGACGGGGAGCTGTTCACCGAGTTCCCGGGCGACCTGTCGATGCTCGACCGCGCGGTGCCGCGCTACGAGTGGTTCGAGGGGTGGCGGTCGGACACCGGCGCGGCGCGGAAGCTGTCGGACCTGCCGGACAACGCGCGGCGCTACCTGGACCGGATCCAGGAGCTGGTGGAGGCGCCGATCGCGTACGTGAGCGTGGGGACGCGGCGGGACCAGATCATCGGCGTGGGGAGCTGACGCCGCGAACGCTCGACGCTCCACGCTCGACGCTCGGCGGAGCACGCGGGGCCGAGCGTCGAGCGTGGAGCGTCGAGCGTCGAGGAGGGGCGTGATGGACTACGTGGACGTCGTGATCGTCGGCGCCGGGCCGTGCGGGCTGGCGGCGGCCGTCTCCGCGATGCGGGCGGGGCTCACGGTGCAGGTGTTCGACCGCGGGCCGGTGTGCGGCACGATCGTGGAGTACCCGCTGTACGCGACCTTCTTCTCGACGGCCGAGAAGCTGTCGATCGGCGGGCTGCCGTTCCTGCTGGCGGACACGAAGCCGACGCGGCGCGACGCGCTGGCGTACTACCGCGGGGTCGTGCGGCACTTCGGCATCCCCGTGCGGCAGTACGAGGCCGTGACGGCGATCGAGGGGACGGCGCCGCAGCTGGTCGTGCGCACCGCGCGGCGCTCGGGCGAGGAGAGGGCGACGCGCTGCCGCGCGGTGGTCGTCGCGACGGGCTACTTCGGGACGCCCAACCTGCTCGGCGTGCCGGGGGAGGACCTCCCGCACGTCCGCCACGTCTACCGCGAGGCGCACGAGGCGTTCGACCAGGACGTGGTCGTCGTCGGCGGGGGCAACTCGGCGGCCGAGGCGGCGCTGGACCTGTACCGCACCGGGGCGCGGGTGACGCTCGTGCACTTCGGGCCGACGTGGGACAAGAAGATCAAGCCGTGGGTGCGCCCCGACGTGGACAACCGGATCGCCGAGGGGAGCATCGCGGCGTGCTGGAACGCGCGGGTGGCGGAGATCCGCCCCGACGCGGTCGTGGTGCGGACGCCCGACGGCGCGCGCGCGCTTCCCGCCGACCACGCGTACCTGCTGACCGGCTTCGCCCCCGACACGTCGCTGCTGGCCGCGAGCGGGGTGCGGGTCGACCCGACGACCGGGATCCCGGCGCACGACCCGGCGACGTTCGAGACGAACGTGCGGGGGATCTACATGGTGGGGGTGCTGGTGGCGGGCTACGACGCGAACCAGGTCTTCATCGAGAACGGGCGGTTCCACGGGGACCGGATCGTGGCGCACCTGACCGGCTCGGGCAACGTGGGGGAGGCGGTGGTCAGCGAGGATCCGGACTCGTGAAGGGCGGCGCTACGGGCTGCGGGCTGCGGGCCGCGGATTCGAAACCCGCAGCCCGCAGCCCGCAGCCTCCGGCGGCCCCCCGTGTGGCGTCCGGAGCCGCTAGAATTCCCGTCCCACACCGAACCCAGGCCGTCCCATGCCCAGCTCCCAGCCCGACGTGATGGACAAGCTCGTGTCGCTCGCGAAGCGGCGCGGCTTCATCTTCCAGTCCTCCGAGATCTACGGCGGGACCGGGTCGGTGTGGGACTACGGCCCGCTGGGCGTGGAGCTGAAGAAGAACATCAAGGACCGCTGGTGGCACGCGCTGGTGCGCATGCGCGACGACGTCGAGGGGATCGACGCCGCGATCCTGATGCACCCGCGCGTGTGGGAGGCGAGCGGCCACGTCGCCGGGTTCGTCGACCCGCTGGTCGACTGCAAGGTGTGCAAGGGGCGCTTCCGCGCCGACAAGCTGCAGGACGCGCGCTGCCCGCAGAAGCCGTCGAAGAAGCCGGGCGAGGCGGAGCAGTGCCAGCTCACCGAGCCGCGCCAGTTCAACCTGATGTTCAAGACGTTCATGGGCGCGCTCGAGGACTCGGCGAGCGTCGTCTACCTGCGCCCCGAGACGGCGCAGGGGATCTTCGTGAACTTCCTGAACGTGCAGCAGTCGACGCGCCAGAAGGTGCCGTTCGGCATCGCGCAGATCGGCAAGGCGTTCCGCAACGAGATCACGCCGGGGAACTTCACGTTCCGCACGCGCGAGTTCGAGCAGATGGAGATGCAGTTCTTCGTCGACCCGAACGCGGACCACATGCAGTGGTTCGAGTACTGGAAGGAGCAGCGCATGCAGTGGCACCTCGACCTCGGGCTGCAGCGCGACCGGCTGAACTTCCACGCGCACGGGCCGACCGAGCTGGCGCACTACGCGAAGGCGGCGTTCGACATCGAGTTCGACTTCGGCGGCACGCTCGGGTTCCAGGAGATCGAGGGGGTGCACCACCGCTCGGACTTCGACCTGGGGCGGCACCAGGAGTACTCGGGGAAGAAGCTCGAGTACTACGACCAGCCGAACAACCGCCGCTTCGTGCCGTACGTGATCGAGACGTCGGTGGGCGCCGACCGCGTGACGCTGGCCGCGCTGGCCAACGCGTACCGCGAGGAGGAGGTCGCGGGCGAGGCCGAGGGGCGCGTGGTGCTCGGGCTGCACCCGGCGATCGCGCCGATCAAGGCCGGCATCTTCCCGCTGGTCAAGAAGGACGGGATGCCGGAGTACGCCGAGAAGCTCGGGCACGAGCTGCGCAAGCGCTTCCCGGTGTTCTACGACGAGGCGGGGGCGATCGGGCGCCGCTACCGCCGGCAGGACGAGGTCGGGACGCCGTTCTGCCTCACGGTCGACGGGCAGACGCTGCAGGACGGGACGGTGACGGTGCGCGACCGCGACACGCTGACGCAGGAGCGCGTGGCGGCCGACCGGGTGGGCGCGTTCCTGGCCGAGAAGCTCGAGGGGTGACCGGCGCCCCGCTCGACCGCCTGCGGTCGGCGGCGGAGGCGCTGAGCGAGGAGGTGTCGCGCGCGCTGTGGCGCGCGCACGCCGGGCACGCCGCCGACGCGCCGCTGGCCGCCCTCTACGCGCGGCACGCGGCGGCGTACGGCCCCGAGGCGCTGCCGCAGGCGCGCGAGCTGCTCGCCGTGCGCGGCGCGCCGGCGCGCGCGCTGGCCGAGTGGGTGGCGGAGACGCGCGTGGCGCGCGCGCTGGCGCCGCACGACGACGGGGAGCTGGCGTGGGAGCGGCGCGCGACGGTCGCGCTCCCCGACGGCGGGCGCGTGGAGTACGCGCGCGTGCCGATCGTGATGGCCAACGCCGCCGACCGCGGCACGCGGCTGCAGCTGGAGTCGGCGCGGGCGGCGCTGGTCGGCGCGGAGCTGGCGCCGCTGCGCCGCGAGCGCGCGTCGCAAGAGCACGAGGCCACGGCGTCGCTCGGGATGGGCGACGACTACCTCGACGCGTTCGCGCGCACCAGCGGGATCGACGCGCGCGCGCTCGGCGCGGCCGCCGAGGCGCTGCTGCGCGACACGCAGGGGATGTGGGACGACGTGCGCCCGGCCTTCGTGCGGCGCCGGCTCGGCGCCGGGATCGACGCGCCGACGCGCGCCGACGTGCCCGCGCTGTTCCGCGCCCCGGAGTTCGACGTCGGCTTCCCGCCGGGCGGGATGCTGGCGACGGTGCGGACGCAGCTCGCGGCGATGGGCGTGGACCCCGACGCCGGCGGGCGCGTGCGCTACGACGTGGGGGAGCGGCCGGGCAAGCGGGCGCGCGCGTTCTGCGCCCCGGTGCGCGTCCCCGACGAGGTGCATCTCGTGCTGCGGCCGATGGGCGGGGCGCAGGACTGGCGCACGCTGCTGCACGAGGTCGGGCACGCGCTGCACTTCGCGAACGCCGGGCGCGGCCTGCCGTTCGAGGCGCGGTGGGCGGGCGACCACTCGGTGACCGAGGGGTACGCGATGCTGCTCGACCACCTGGTGCTCGACGCCGGGTGGCTGCGCCGGTACTCGGAGCTCGACGCGGCGCGGACCGCCGAGTGGCGGCGGCTGGCGGCGTTCCAGGAGCTGTACCTGCTGCGCCGCTACGCGGGGAAGCTGCGCTACGAGCTGCTGCTGCACGGAGGCCTCCCGCTCGACGCGGCGCCGGACGCGTACGTCGAGCTGATGGAGGACGCGACGGGCGTGCGGCACGACCGGGCGGACGCGTTCGTGGACGTGGACCCGCGCCTGTACGTCGTGCGCTACCTGCGCGCCTGGCAGCTGCAGGCGCTGCTGGCAGGGGCGCTGCGCGAGCGGTACGACGAGGACTGGTGGCGGAACCCGCGCGCGGGGCCTTGGCTGGTCGGGACGCTGATGGCCGAGGGGCAGGCGCTCGACGCCGAGGGGCTGGCCCGGCGCGTGGACGCCGGCGGGCTGTCGTTCGACCCGCTGGTGCGGGGGCTCGAGGCGACGCTGGCCTGAGCCCGCTCAAGTCCCGGAGGGGGCGTGCCGAGACTCGCCGACGGGCGCGTACGACCGCGAGGGGCGGCGGGCGCCGAACCGGGAGGGGCACATGGCGGGACCGATCGGCAGGACCTCGGCGGTGGGGGGCGCGGCGGCGCTGCTCGACCCGGAGCGCCCCGCGGAGCGCGACGGGCCGCGCGCGGGCGCGCCGGCG
>NZ_JARGEK010000315.1 GCF_029211165.1 Roseisolibacter sp. H3M3-2 | reverse complement strand
TGGTCGGCCGCGAGACGCAGGCGCTCGCCGCGCGCGGCCGGGCGGCGGCGGCGCTGGAGCGGCTGCGCGCGCGCGTCGCCGAGCTGCGGGCGCGGCGGGCCGGGGTGCAGATGGACGAGGAGCGGTTCGCCGACGTGCGCGCGGTGCACGAGCGCGCCGAGCTGGAGGCGCGGGCCGCCGAGCTGGCGGCGGTGCAGGCGCACGGCGAGGCGCGCACGGCCCGCGAGGCGCTGGAGTCCGCCGAGCAGGCGCGGCGCGACCTGGCCAAGGTGCAGGCGCGGCTCGACGCGCTGCAGGCGGAGAAGCGGCTGCACGACGAGCTCGATCGCGCGTACTCCGACCTGCGCACCGACCTCAACTTCCAGCTGCGCCCCGAGCTGTCCGAGCTGGCCAGCCAGTTCCTCGACCACCTGACGGACGCGCGCTACTCGCAGCTGGAGCTGGACGACCAGTACAACGTCGTCGTGCTCGAGGACGGCGTGCCGAAGCCGGTGATCTCGGGCGGCGAGGAGGACCTGGCCAACCTCGTGCTCCGGCTGGCGATCTCGCAGATGATCGCCGACCGCGCCGGGCAGAGCTTCTCGCTGCTGATCCTCGACGAGGTGTTCGGCTCGCTCGACGAGGCGCGGCGGGCCAACGTGGTGGAGCTGCTGCGGCGGCTGCACGACCGGTTCGAGCAGGTCATCGTCATCACGCACATCGAGGACGTGCGGGAGGGGCTGGACCAGGTGATCCGCGTGCGGTACGACGAGGAGCGGGGGAGCTCGGTGGTCGAGCAGGACGACGCGGCGCCGGCGCCGGCGGCGCCCGACGACGACGCGCCGCTGCTGCAGGAGGCGTCCTGATGGCCGGGCTCCGCACGTGGCGCGCGCCGCGCATGGTCGAGGGGCCGTTCCAGGCCCGCGTCGAGGACATCCCGGCGCTGAACGAGGTGTTCAGCGACGCGTTCACCGAGCGCTACCGCCGCGACGGGATGGTCGGCGTGCGCGTGCCGGCGCTCAACCCGCAGATCTGGCGCTACGCGATCGACGACGCGCAGGACGGCGCGATGCTCTGGCGCGGCGAGCGCGGCGAGGTGGCGGCGTTCAACGTCGCGCACCGCTCGGGCGCCGAGGGGTGGATGGGCCCTCTCGCGGTGCGCCCGGAGCTGCAGGGGGAGGGGCTCGGCAAGGACGTCGTGCGCGCCGGGATCGACTGGCTCCGGCGGCGCGAGGCGCGCACCATCGGCCTCGAGACGATGCCGCGCACGATGGACAACATCGGCTTCTACTCCGCGCTCGGCTTCACGCCGGGGCGGCTCACGCTGACGCTGACCGTCGATGCCGCGCCGGCCGACCACTCCGGCGTGCTGCTCGGGCGCCTGCCGGCGCGGGACCGCGAGGACGCGCTGGCGGAGTGCCGCGCCCTCACCGACCGGCTGCAGCCCGGCATCGACTTCACGCGCGAGCTGGCGCTGACCGAGGAGCTGGCGCTCGGCGACACGGTGCTGCTGTGGGGGAACGACGGGGCGCTGGCGGCGTTCGCGCTCTGCCACTCGGTGCCGCTGGTCGAGGGGCGCGTGCGCGAGGAGCTGCGCGTGCTGAAGCTCGCGATGGCCGACCCGGCGACGCTCCCGGCGCTGATGCGCGCGGTGGCCGACTTCGCGCGACGTAGCGGGACGCGGCGCGCGGCGGTGCGGGTGCAGGGCGTGTACGAGCGCATGTACCGCGAGCTCGTGACGCTGCGCGGGCGCGTGCGGTGGTCGGACCTGCGGATGACGCTCGACGGGTATCCGGAGGCGCCGGTGGCGGAGGGCGGGGTGGTGCTCTCCAACTGGGAGATCTGACGGCCGCTACAGGCATCTCCGCTCGGGTGCGCCGCCGGGAGATCACGAGGGTCGGGTCGTCGCGCCACTTCCGACGCGAGGCGCTCACGCCGCGATAGCGGGCGCCTCACGGGGCGACGCGTCGGCCTGTCGCCGGGGGGTAAGCCACCGCCGTTCCCAACACCGCCAGCTCGCCTCCGCGAGCGGGAACGTCACCAGGACCGCCGCGAGACGCTGGGCGACGGCCGGCAGCCCCGCGGCGCCGGGGGCGGGCTCCGCGAGCGTGTCCATCGCCTGCATGACGGGGAAGTGCCAGACGTACAGGCCGTACGAGCGCTGCCCGCACCAGCGCAGCCACGCCGCGTCGAGCGGAGAGGAGGGCCCCGTGCGCGCCCACGCCACCAGCCCGGCCGCGGCGGCCGAGCACGCGAGCAGGCCGATCCCCTGGACTCCGGGATGGAGCTGCCAGGTCGCGCCTTCCAGCATCGCGACGGCGAGATAGACGCCGAGCGCCGCGAGGCCCACGCCGCGGACGGGGATCGTGACGTGGCGCCCCGCCGCCGCGACCGCCGCCCCGAGCATCAGGCCGTCGGCGCGCGTCACCGGCAGCACGAACGCCTCGGTGGCGTGGCCGGCGAGGCCCATGGCGAGTCGGGCCGCGACGCTGGCGAGCGCGCCGCACAGGGCGACGCCCAGCAGACGGCGCGGCGCGACGACCGCCACCACGAGCGGCCACACGGCGTAGAACTGCTCCTCGACCGCGAGGCTCCAGAGGTGCGAGGTCCCGGCGGGAAGCGCGGCGAAGCTCTGCTCGAGCGCGATCGGGACGTTCGCGAGGTGCGCCACCAGCCACGGGAGTTGCGGGCGCGCCTGGGCGCCCCACGCCGTGTCCGGCGCTATGCCCCACGCGACCGCGGCCAGCGTCGCCAGCAGCAGCAGCTGTAGAGGCCAGATCCGTCGCAGGCGACGCAGGTAGAATGCCCGGAAGTAGTCCGCGGCCCCGCGCGTGGCCACCAGCTGCGCGGTGATCAGGTAGCCGGAGAGCGCGAAGAACAAGTCGACGCCGAGCCACCCCGACGCAAACGGCGCCAGCAGCCAGTGGCCCACGCCGTCGACGCGCCACCCCGACGCGACGTGCGACGCCAGGACGAGCAGCACGGCGACGCCCCGCAGGCCGTCCAGCGCGGGAACGCGCGCGGGCGCTGCTACGGCGTGCACGGGCGGGGCGATCGGCATCGGCGCGACGGGAGGGACAGGCGAGCGGGTCGCGCGAGCGACGACCGACGCCCCCCCGACGTTTCGCCGGAGCGAAAGGGCGCCGAACGGGCGCCGCGACCGCACGCTACGGCCGCAGGAAAACGAACGGCGCCCCCTCGACCGTGACGGCGAGCCGCGCCCCCGACCTGGTCGCCGTCAGCACCTCCGCCGCCGGCTGCGCCACGTGCAGCGTCATCGTCGTGTCCGACGGCCGCGCGTACGTGCCCTGCAGCAGCACGATCTCCGGCGCCGCCGTGCCGGCGACGTAGGTGCGCTCGTAGGCGAGCGCGAACCGCGCGCCGTCGAGGAGCTGCATGGTGCCGCACGCCGCGTACGCGGTCCGCCCGTCGCCCCGCTGGTACTGCGCCGGCACCGTCCGCCCGTTGACCGATTCGAGCCGGAAGAAGTCGCCCGCGTCCTCCAGGTCCGCGATCTCGCGGCAGCCGGCGGCCAGGAGGACGGCGAGCGTGAGGGGCGCGAGGCGGGGGGAGCGCATGGCCGGGCGGGGTGTGGGGGACGGCGGCCAGGAACAGCGCCGGGGGGCGCGCCAAGGTGCGCCGCGCGGGGCCCCGTCGACAGGGGCGGCGCGCGTGCCGAGCGCGGGTCCGCGGGGTACCTTGGGGACGTCACCCGCAGGCGACCGCCTCACCCCCGCTTCCGATGCGTCCATTCGCGCCCCTCGTCGTCCTCTCCCTCGCGGCCTGCGCCTCCGGCAGCGGCGGGAGCGGCGGACCCGTGGAGACCACGCGCACCGTCGTCTCGTCGGCGTCGCCGATGACCAACGACATCGAGTTGATGCGCGACACGCGGCTCGTCGCGCACCGCTCGCCCGCCACGCCCGACCGGATGTGGGCGACCCTCCCCGCCGCGCTGGCGGACCTCGGGCTGACCGGCGGCCCGCAGGCCGGGCAGTCGCGCACCTACCTCGCGTCGGCGACCGGGCTGCGGCGGCAGCTGAACAAGGTGCCGCTGTCGCGCTACCTCGAGTGCGGGACCACGCCGTCGGGCGCGCCCGGCGCCGACGTGCACCTCATCCGGCTGCAGGTCACCTCGATCGTCGAGCCGGACGGGCAGGGGTCGCGGCTGCGCACGCAGGTGCTGGCGCGCGGCACGTCGGTCGAGGGCTCGACCGGCACCGTGGACTGCGCGACGACCGGCGTGCTGGAGGCGCGGCTCGCCGAGGCGCTGGAGATGCGGCTGCGCCAGCCCTGACCGCGACGCCCCGCTGTGTCAGCGGCGTCAGCGCCGCGGGGCGTCGCCGTCGCGCGGGTCCGGGGTCGCGCGGGCCACGATCCGCCAGATGAGGATGTAGACTCCGGCCGTCAGCAGCGCGTGCACCCACCCCGGCGCCGGGAAGGCGAAGGTGCCGGCCGCCCACACGGCGAGCAGGAGCAGGGCGGCGACGGTCCAGAGGTCCATGGGGCGGGGCGGGCGGGGGCGGGGGCGATCGACGGGCCGGAGGCCTGAATCTAGCCGGGTCGGGCGCCAGGGAACCGCCCCCCGGCCTCGGCGTTGACCACGGGCGCCCCGCCGGCGCCCCCCCACCCCCCGCGATGCCCCACGTCACCGTCACGCGCCGCCTGCGCTTCAACGCCGCGCACCGCGTGCACAACCCCGCGCTCTCGGACGAGGAGAACCGCGCCCTGTTCGGGAAGTGCAACAACCCGAACTGGCACGGCCACAACTACGTGCTCGAGGTGTCCGTCGCCGGGCCGATCGACCCGCGCACGGGGTACGTGGTGGACCTGGGCGACCTGGCGCGCGTCGTCGAGCGCGAGTTCGTCGACAAGGTGGACCACCGCAACCTGAACCTCGACGTGGACTTCATGGCGGGGGTCAACCCCACGTCGGAGAACATCGTCGTGCAGTGCTGGCGCGTCATCGCGCCGCACGTCGCGCCGGCCCGCCTCACGCGGCTCCGGCTCTGGGAGACCGAGAACAACTATGTCGAATACGAGGGGGAGTGAGGCCGCCGTCGTGCGCCTCTACCCGAGCGACCACGCGTCGCTCGAGGGCGCGCAGGGGGCGGGCGGCGAGCAGTGCCAGCGCGAGTTCGAGGGGCTGGTGCGCCGCCAGCTCGAGCTGCTCGGCGAGGATCCCGAGCGCGACGGGCTGCTGAAGACGCCGAGCCGCGTCGCCAAGTCGATGGCCTGGCTGACGCGCGGCTACCAGATGGACGTCAGGGACGTCATCGGCGACGCGCTGTTCGAGGTGGACAGCGAGGGGATGGTGATGGTGCGGGACATCGAGCTGTACTCGCTGTGCGAGCACCACATGCTCCCGTTCTACGGCAAGGCGCACATCGCCTACATCCCGAACGGGCGCGTGGTCGGGCTGAGCAAGCTCGCCCGCGTGGTCGAGGTGTTCGCGCGCCGGCTGCAGGTGCAGGAACGGCTCACCGAGCAGATCGCCGCGGCGCTCGAGGACGTGCTCGCGCCCAAGGGCGTCGGCGTGGTGGTCGAGGCGGCGCACCTGTGCATGATGATGCGCGGCGTCGAGAAGCAGAACTCGATGACGGTGACCAGCGCGCTGCGCGGCGCGTTCCGCGACGACGGCCGCACCCGCGACGAGTTCCTCCGCCTGGCGCACGGCGCCGCCGGCTGGAGCCGGTGACCGGGCTGGCCGGCCGCACGGCGCTCGTCACCGGGGCGTCGCGCGGCATCGGCCTCGCCGCCGCCCTCGCGCTCGCCGCCGCCTG
>NZ_JARGEK010000314.1 GCF_029211165.1 Roseisolibacter sp. H3M3-2 | reverse complement strand
GACTTCGCGGTGCCGCCGTCGGCGCCCGCCGCCCAGAAGGCCGCCGGCGCGACCTCGCGCTGAGCGGGCCATGGGAGCCGTCACCCAGCCGCGCGGGGCGACCTACGCCCCGCCCGCGGAACCCCCGGGCGCGCCCGCCGGCGCCCCGGCGCCGCACGGCGCCGACCGCGCCGCCACCCTCCGCCTGATCGCCTTCGGCCTCCGCGCCGCGATCGAGGCGGTGGGGCACAACACGCTCCGCGCCGCCCTCACCTCGCTCGGCATCCTCTTCGGCGTCGCCTCGGTCATCGCCATGCTGGCGATCGGCAAGGGCGCCGAGCAGGAGATCCTGGCGCAGATGAAGCTCCTCGGCTCCAACAACGTCATCGTGACGCCGTCGGTCGAGCAGAAGGAGGAGAAGGCGCAGGAGCGGGACGACAAGGAATCGAAGCGGTTCAGCCCCGGGCTCACCGCGCTCGACGCGCAGAGCATCCGCGACATCGTCCCGCAGGTGCGCGCGGTCAGCACCGAGCTGTCGCTGCAGTCCACCGCGACGCGCGAGGGGCAGCGCCGGTCGGTCAAGCTGGTCGGCGTCGACAGCGCCTACTTCGACGCCTTCAACCTGGACTTCGCCGAGGGCTCCGGCTTCGCGCCCATCCACCTCGAGCGCGGGATGTCGGTGGCCGTGATCGGCAGCGGGCTGCGCGCGCGCTTCTTCACCAAGGAGCCGCCGGTCGGGCGCCGCATCAAGGTCGGCGAGAACTGGCTCACGGTGGTCGGCGTGCTCGCCCCGCGCCCGGTCTCCGAGCAGACGGCGCAGCGGCTCGGCATCCGCGACGCCAACATGGACGTCTACGTCCCGCTGGCGACGGCGCTGGTACGCTACCGCAACCGCGCGCAGATCACCAACCGCGACGTCGAGCGGGCCTCGCAGGAGTTCGACGACGGCGAGGCGACGAAGAACGAGGACGCCGCCACGCGCGCCGAGCGGCTCAACCAGAACCAGCTCGACCGGCTGGTGGTGCAGGTGGCCGACGCGCGCTACGTGGGGCAGGTGGCCGACGTGGTGCGCCGCCTCATGGAGCGCCGCCACAACCAGGTCATCGACTTCGAGGTCGCCGTCCCCGAGATGCTCCTCAAGCAGGAGCAGCGCACCAAGACGATCTTCAACGTCGTCCTCGGCGCCATCGCGTCCATCTCGCTGATCGTCGGCGGGATCGGGATCATGAACATCATGCTCGCGTCGGTGCTGGAGCGCATCCGCGAGATCGGCGTGCGCCGCGCCCTCGGGGCCAGCCAGCGCGACGTGCTGGCGCAGTTCCTCGCCGAGGCGGTGCTCATCAGCCTCGCCGGCGGGATGGCGGGGATCATGCTCGGCGTCGCGCTCTCGTACGGGATCGAGCGGTTCGCGAAGATCGCCACCATCGTGTCGCCCCTCTCCGTCATCGTCGCCTTCGGCGTCTCGCTGACCGTGGGGCTCGTGTTCGGCATCGTCCCCGCGTGGCGCGCCGCCCGCCAGGATCCCGTCGTCTGCCTGCGCTACGAATGACCGCCGCCCGCCGCACCTCCGCCCTGGCGCTGCTGCTGCTCGCGGCGCCCCTCGCCGCGCAGGCCCCGGTCGCGCCGCTCACCCTCGACGACGCCGTCGGGCGCGCGCTCGGCAGCGGGCCGTCCGCGCGCGCCGCGCAGAGCTCGCTCGACGCCGCGCGCTGGCGCGAACGCTCGTTCTTCGCGCGCCTGATGCCGCAGCTCGGCTTCCGGGGGACGCTCCCCAGCTACCGCCGCGCCATCACGCCGATCGTCCAGCCGGACGGCACCATCCGCTACCTCGGGCAGCGGCTGACCACGAGCACGGCGGCGCTGACGCTCAGCCAGCCGATCGCGCTCACCGGCGGGACCTTCTTCGTCGAGTCGGCGCTCGAGCGCACCGACCTGTCGGGGGACCGCGGCGCGTCGCGGCTCTGGCAGTCGACGCCGTTCACCATCGGCGTCGAGCAGCGGCTCTTCCGGCCGAACACCATCGCCTGGAACTCCCGCGAGCAGGACCTGCAGCTCGACGTCGCCGAGCGGTCGTTCGTCGAGGCGCGCGAGCAGGCGTCGGAGGCCGCCGCCGGCGCGTACTTCGACCTGTACGCGGCGCAGATGAACCTCGCGAACGCCGAGACCAACGCCGCGGTCAACGACTCGCTCTTCCTCCTCTCCAAGGGGCGGTTCGAGGTCGGGCGCATCGGCGAGAACGACCTCCTGCAGAGCGAGCTGGCCCTCCTCCGCGCCCGCGCCGCCGCCGACGAGGCGCGGCTGCAGCGCGACCGCGCGCGCTCGTCGCTCAACCTCCTGCTCGGCGCACCCCCCGACGCCGAGGTGACGGTCGCGCCGCCCGCCGGCGCGCCGTCGCTGACCGCGCCGGACCCCGACCGCGCGGTCGCCGAGGCGCGGCGCAACGCCGCCCGCAACCTGGAGCTCGACCTGCAGGAGGTGCGCGCCGAGCGCGGGCTGCGCGAGGCGCGGCTCAACAACGGGTTCGGCATGACGGTGCGCGCCAGCTACGGCTACAACCAGACGGCCCCGCTCTTCGGCGGCGCGTACGAGTCCCTGCTCAACCAGCAGACGGCCAACGTGTCGGTCGAGGTGCCGGTGGTGCAGTGGCGGGCGGGGAAGGCGGCCGTCGAGGCGGCCCGCGCCGACCGCCAGCGCACCGAGGTGCAGACGCGCGTCGCGCGCCTCACGCTGGAGCAGGACGCGCGCTTCGCCGCGCTCGGCGTCGCCCAGGCCGCCCGCCAGCTCGCGCTGGCCGCCAAGGCCGACACCGTCGGCGAGAAGCGGTTCGAGATCGCCAAGAACCGCTACGTCATCGGGCGCATCGCGATCACCGACCTGTTCATCGCCCAGAGCGAGAAGGACGCCGCCCGCGCCGCCTCCATCCAGGCGCTGCGCGCGTACTGGCTGGCGTACTACCGGCTCCGCCGCCTGACGCTCTACGACTTCGTGACCGGCCAGCCGCTGCGCGCCGAGGGCTGACCGCGGCGGGGCCCGCGGGGGGCGGCCGGTGTAGATTCCGGTATGCCTCCCGAGCTCCACATCGTCGGCGGCGGCCTGGCCGGCTCCGAAGCCGCCTGGCAGCTGGCCCAGCGCGGGCACCGCGTCGTCCTCCACGAGATGCGCCCGGTGCGCCCGACCCCCGCGCACCGCACCGACCGGCTGGGCGAGCTGGTGTGCTCCAACACCTTCAAGAGCACCGAGCCGTCCAACGCGCACGGGCTGCTCAAGGCCGAGATGCGCCTCCTCGGCTCGCTGATCCTGTCGGCGGCCGACCGCGCGCGCGTCCCCGGCGGAAGCGCGCTCACCGTCGACCGCGAGCTCTTCTCGGCGGCGGTGCACGAGGCGCTGCACGCGCACCCCAACGTCCGCGTCGCGCGCGGCGAGGCGACGGCGCTGCCGGAGCCCGGGATCGTCGCCACAGGCCCGCTGACCTCCGACGCGCTGGCCGAGGCGATCCGCGCCCGCCTCGGCGTCGAGTCGCTGGCGTTCTACGACGCCATCGCGCCGGTGCTCGCCGTCGACTCGATCGACCACGACGTGGCGTTCCGTGCGTCGCGCTGGGGCCGCGAGACGATGGAGGGGGCGGGGGAGGAGGGGGCGTACCTCAACTGCCCGATGACGCGCGCCGAGTACGAGGCGTTCATGGCCGCGCTCACGACGGCCGACCAGGCCAGCGCGCACGGCTTCGACGAGGTGCCGTACTTCGAGGGGTGCATGCCCGTCGAGGAGATGGCGCGCCGCGGGCACGACACGCTGCGCTTCGGCCCCCTCAAGCCGGTCGGGCTGCGCGACCCGCGCACGGGGCAGCGCCCGTGGGCCGTCGTGCAGCTGCGCATGGAGGACCGCGCTGGCCGGATGTGGAACATGGTCGGCTTCCAGACGCGCCTCCGCTATCCCGAGCAGCAGCGCGTCTTCCGCATGATCCCCGCGCTGGCCAACGCGGAGTTCCTGCGCTTCGGCTCCATCCACCGCAACTCGTACCTCAACTCCCCGGGCGCGCTGCTGCCGCACCTCGCGCTCAAGGACGCGCCGACCACGCTGTTCGCCGGCCAGCTCACCGGCGTCGAGGGCTACACCGAGAGCACCGCGACGGGGATCCTGGCGGCGGTGAACCTCGCGCGCCTGCTCGACGGCGACGATCCCGTGCTCCCGCCGCCGACGACGATGCTCGGCGCGCTGTACCGCTACCTGCGCGAGGCCGATCCGCGCCACTTCCAGCCGATGAACGCGAACTTCGGCCTTGTCGACGACCTCGAGGCGACGCCGCGCGACAAGCAGGAGAAGCGGGCGCGCCTCGCCGAGCGCGCGCTGGCCGACCTGGTGACGTGGCGCGACGCGGCGGGGATCGCGCCCGTGGCCGTCCCCGAGCCGGCGGCCGTGTGAGCGACGACGAGCGCCCCGCGCCGCCGCCGCTCGCCCCCGAGGTCGCGGACTTCCTGACGCACCTCGAGAAGGAGCGCGACGTCTCGCCCAACACGCGCCGCGCGTACGAGCGCGACCTCCGCGAGCTGACCGGCTACCTCCAGCGCCAGCTCGGCGAGCGCTTCGCGTGGGACGCGGTCGACCGCCTGCTCATGCGCGGCTACCTCGGCCACCTCACGCGGCGCGGTCTCGCGCGGCGCTCGGTGGCGCGCGCGCTGTCGTCGGCGCGCAGCTTCTTCCGCTTCCTCCACCGCGAGGAACTGGTCGAGGCGAACCCGGCGCGCGCCGTCGGCAGCCCGAAGCTGGAGCGGCGGCTCCCCGGCTACCTCGACCGCGCGCAGGCGCAGGCGCTCTTCGACCTCGCCGAGACGCGCGCGCAGTCGCTGCGCTTCGTCGACGTGCGCAACCTCGCGATCGTCGAGCTGCTGTACTCGGCGGGGCTGCGCGTCAGCGAGCTGCAGGGGATCAACGCGTCGGACCTCGACCTGCTGTCGCAGCAGGTCAAGGTGCGCGGCAAGGGGCGCAAGGAGCGCATCGTCCCCGTGGGCGACCACGCGCTGCGCGCGCTGCGCAACTACGAGGCGCGCCGCGACGAGCTGCATCGTCGGCTCGGCGGCAAGGTCGAGCGCGGCGCCTTCTTCCTCAACGAGCGGGGGAAGCGGCTGGGCGTGCGCGCGGTGCAGAGCGCCGTGACCGGGCTCCTGCGCGCGGTGGACGAGGAGCGCGGGCTGTCGACCCACGCGCTGCGGCACACGTTCGCGACGCACCTCGTCGACGGCGGCGCCGACCTGCGCGCCGTGCAGGAGCTGCTCGGGCACGCGTCGATCTCGACCACGCAGATCTACACGCACACCAGCGTCGAGCGCCTCCGGCAGGTCTACCGGAAGGCGCATCCGCGCGCCTGACCCGGCCCGGCGGCGCCCCGGCGCGGGGCGCGCAAGGAACTTGCATCACGGCCGGGCATGCCACTCGAAACCGTCCCCCTGGTCCTCGCCGGCCTGGTCGGGCTGATCGGCATCGGCCTGGTCGCCGACGGCTGGCTCCCCGACTCCGCCCCCCGCATCGACGAGCGCCGCCGCCGCGCTCGTGCCGAGCGCGACCGTGTGGGCGAGATCCTGATCGGGCTCGGCATGCTCGCGCTCGCCGCGGCCCTCGCCGGGCGCGACGCGTGGCGGTGGGGGACGGTGGCCATGCTCGGCGGCGTGCTCCTCCTCGCGGCCGGCGCCGTGCGCAACGGGCGCTACCTGGTCGAGCGCGTCCGCAACCGGGGGAGCGCGCGCCGCCGACGCGGGCGTGAGCGGCGGGTCCACGCCGCGCTCGAGCGCCCCGTGCCGCTCATGGTCGCCTCCGACGCGGACCGCCGCGGCGGCGAGCGGCGCGACGGCTTCGACCGCGACACGCGC
>NZ_JARGEK010000313.1 GCF_029211165.1 Roseisolibacter sp. H3M3-2 | reverse complement strand
GCCGCGGTCGGCCACCCGCCGCTCCTCGGCGGCCAGCGCCGAGAGCCGCGTGTCGAGCCGCGGCGTGATCGCGACGCCCGCCGCGACGGCGCGCACGAGCGCGCGCGCCTCGTCGGCCGTGTACGCGGAGCGCCACGCGTAGAGGTCCGCCCGCGCGCGGCGCGCCGGGTCGACGGCGATCGCCAGCCACCGCTCCGGGGGGCCGCTCGCCACGTCGTCGCCGCGCCCCTCGTTGGTCGCCGCCACGCGCGTGACCGCGCCCGCGGCGTCGCGGTCGTCGGCGAGCCACCGCTGCGCGGCGAAGTGCGCGGCGAGGCGCGACGCGTCGTCGGCGGGCGGGTAGAACGCCTCGATCGTCGTCGCGTCGATGGTCGTCGCCTCGGCGCGCGGCGCCGCGTCCGACGCGGGGAGCAGCGTGACGTCGAGCAGCACCGGGTCCGCGCGGTAGCCGCCGAGCACCGTGTGCTGCCCCTGCTCGAAGCGATAGGTGACGCCGCGCGCGTCGGCGCGCACCACGCCGCGCGGGTGGAAGGTCGGCGCGAGCGGCGCCGTCGCCAGCCCGTCGAGGTCCACCGGGCGCGCCTCGTCGAGCCGCCGGTCGCGCAGCTCGCGCCGCCACGGCGACCCGACGGTGCACGTCGCGACCACCGCGACGGCCGTGAGCAGCAGTCCGCCGACGACGAGCTTCAGCACGCGCCGCTCACGGCGTGCCGCCGGGGCGCAGGTCGTCGGGGAAGAGCGCGGCCGGCAGCCCGGCGGCGGCCTGGTACGCGCCGAGCCGGCGCAGGAACTCGGGCATCGGGAGGCGCTGGTCGTCGGGGAGCGACCACAGCTCCACCACCTGCCACGCGCCCGCCGCGTCGGTCGAGAGCAGCGCGGCGACGGTGAGGTCGGTCTCCTGCTGCTCGCCGCCGTCGAGCGGCACCACCTCGGTGGCGCGCAGGAACGCCCACGTCCCCGCGGCGCGCACGTGGTCGACGCGGAAGTGCGTGTCGACGCCGAGCCGCGCGCGCACCGCGTCGAGGAGCGCGGCGCGCGTCGCGCTCGGGTCGCCCGGCGTGGTGACCGTCGCCGTCACGCCCGGCGCCACCGGCGCGGCCGCGTCGGCCGGCGGGACGAGCGACGTGAAGCCCGCGCGCTTCATCTCGCCCAGCAGCGACGGGAGCGCGACCAGCAGCCCCGCGCCCCACACCAACCAGAGCGCGCCGACCACCCCCGCCTCGTGGCGCGCGACCCACGCCACGCGCGCCGCGTCGGCGTTCCCCGCGCGCCGCTGCCCGCCGACGAACGAGCGCACCATCAGCGGCGGCACGCACGCGATCGCGGCGGCGATGCCGAGGACGGCCACCACGCGCAGCGGCATCACCGCCGACAGCGACGGGAGCCCGCCGGCCGCCTCGGCGCGCGCGAACAGCACGCTCAGCGCGACGCCGCACGCGACGACGACGCCGACGAGCGAGGCCAGGACGACGAGCCAGGTGCGGGTGCTGGGCATCGGGACGCGGGGCGGGGGCGGGGACCCGGGCGCGGCCCGGCCAATGTGCGCCCCCCCCGCGGCGCCGTCCAGCGCGCCGCCGGTCCCGCGCCCTCAGTCCCGCGCCCTCAGTCCCGCGCGGCGCCGAGCGCGCGCGGCGCCGCCTCGCCGTCGGTCTCGCGCCGGGCGTCGGCGAGCCGCCCCACGTCCTCGCCGAGCAGCCGCGCCGCCTCGCGCAGCGTGGTGAGCGGCGCGCGGTCGCCGGCGTCGGCGTGCAGGCGCAGCAGGTCGAGCCGGATCGACTCCAGCGCGGCCACGCTGTCGGCGAGGTGCGCGGACGCGCCGCGGCGGCGCGCCGACAGCTGCGCCGAGTCGCCGACCGCCGACGCCGCGAGCGCGGCCAACAGCTCGATCTCGGCGCGCGCCTCGGCGGCCCGCGCCTCCAGCTCGGCGCGCGACTGCGGCAGCCCCGCGAGCTGGTGGCGGTACGCCGGCGGGAGCGCCGCGTACAGGTCGGCGGCGGCGAGGCCGAGCGCCGCCTCGGTCGCGCGGAACGCGCCGTCGGAGGCGCGCGAGCGCTCCGGCGCGCCGAGGCGGCGCGCGAGCCACTCGCCGGCGGGGCCGTTCCACAGGCGGTCGCGGATCCCCGTCTGCCACGACTCGCGCAGCGCGCGCGGGACGAACTGCACGTCGAGCGCGTTGCTGACGGCGCCCAGCAGCATCGTGGTGAGCAGCGGCGCCAGCATCCACCAGATCGACACGCGGTTCTCGTGGATGACGCCCTCCACCATCAGCGCGAAGGTGACGGCCAGCCACGACGCCGCCGCGACCGTGGCGAGACGCAGCGTGCGGTGCGTCGCCGCCTCGGCCGCGTCGTGCGCCAGCGCCTCCGACTCCGCGCGCTCGCGCCGCTCCACCTCGGCCGCGCCGCGCAGGTCGGCCAGCGTGTGCCCGGCGCGGAACTGCCGGCGCGCCTGGTTGAGGTGGAAGCCGACGATCGGGACGAGCGGCGCCGCCGCCACCGTGGCGAGCAGCAGGACGTCGCGCCACTTGGAGCCGGGGTTGCCCGTGACGTTGGCGTAGACGTTCCCCGCCGTCAGCGCGAGGAAGCCGGCCGACCACCCCATGTACGGGACGAGCAGCGGGTTCCGCGCGGCCAGCCAGGCGCGCAGCGTCGGCGGCAGCGCGGGGCGCGCCTCGGGCGGCGGCGCGAGGGCGGCCGCCAGCGCCTCGCCGTCGGGGAAGCGGTCGCCGGGGTCGCGCGCCAGGCAGCGGTCGATCGCCGTCGCCAGGGCGGGGGGGAGCCCCGGCGCGACGCGCAGCACGCCGGGCGCCGCCTCGGTCGCCTGCCGCACCAGCAGCGCCGGCACGCTCGCCGCCTCGAACGGGAGCCGCCCGCTCACGGCGAGGTAGCCGACCACGCCGAGCGCGTACAGGTCGCTGCGGCCGTCGAGCGGCGCGCCGGCCGCCTGCTCGGGGCTCATGAAGTGCGCGGTCCCCATCACCCGCCCCGGGTCGGTCTCGGGCGCCGCGTGCGCGCCGCCGTGCGCGATCCCGAAGTCGGTGACCAGCGCGCGCCCCGACGCCGCCTCCAGCAGGATGTTGTCGGGCTTCACGTCGCGGTGCACGATCCCGCGCCCGTGCGCGTACGCGAGCGCCCACGCCACCTCGCGCAGCGCGCGCGCGGCCTCCGCGGGGGGGAGCGGGCCGCGCGCGCGCAGCCGCTCGCCGAGCGTCTCCCCCTCGACGTACGCCATCACGAAGAAGACGAAGCCCCCCATCTCGGCGACGCGGTGGATGGGGACGACGTGCGGGTGCGACAGCCCGGCGGCGGTGCGCGCCTCGCGCAGGAAGCGCTCGCGCGACGCGGCGGCGCCGGCGAGGTGCGTGGGCAGCACCTTGATCGCCACGTCGCGGTCGAGCTGCACGTCGCGCGCGAGGTAGACGACCCCCATCCCGCCGCGCCCGAGCTCGCGGCGCAGCGAGTACTCGCCGGCCACGGCCGCCTGGAGCGCGAGGAACTCGGGGGTGGGCGGGACGGGAGGCGTCATGCCGCTATCACGACCGAAGGGGGAAAGCGTTTCCGCGCGCCGCGGCGCGCGCCGCTCACGTCGGGGAGCACCGCCCGACCTCCCCCGGCAGGTCGCGGGCGCCGCCCACCGCCGCCTCCAGCCGCTCGCGGCCGGGGAGCGCGGTCTCGAGGACGACGCGGGCGCGGCCGGCGAGGAGCGCGTCCCGCACGCGCGCGTACTCCGCCTCGGACACGCGGGCGACGCGCAGGGCGACCACGGCGTCCACGTACAGCGTGGCGGTGTCGGTGGGGATCTCGGCGAGCACGGCGCCGCCGGCGGCGACGAGGAGGGCGACGGTGACCCGGCCGCGCAGCGGGGCGCCGGCCGCGCCCGCGGCGCCCAGCACGCCGACCGAGAGGTGGAACGCCGACGGCCCGACGGTCTCGCGCAGCTCGACCTCGACGGTGGCGAGCGTCGCGCCGGCGGCGTCGCGCACCGTGCCGCCGGCCACGGTGCGGGCGGCGGTGCCGCAGTCGTAGGCGCACGCCTGGAGGGCGAGCGCGGCGGCGGCGATCGGGACGGCGCGGAGTCGGGACATCGGTCGGCGGTGAGGGCCCCCCCCGCGCACGGCGAGCGGCGTGCCGGCGGCGCTTGCTTTCTGACGTAAAGTACTTCATGTTGGCGCGGCCCGCCAACCCAGGAGTCGCATGCGCCGCATCCCCCTGCTCGCCGCCGTCCTGCTCGCGCTCCCGCTCCGCGCGCAGGACCGGACCGCCGAGGTCGACCGGATCTTCGCCTTCGCCACCGCCGAGTCGCCCGGGTGCGCCGTCGGCGCGTCGCAGCGCGGGCGGACGCTCGTGAGCCGGGGCTACGGCCTCGCCGACCTCGGGAAGCGCACCCCGATCGGCGAGCGCGCGCGATTCGACATCGGCTCGACGCAGAAGCAGTTCACCGCCGCGGCCATCCTCCTGCTGGTCGAGGACGGGCGCCTCGCGCTGGCCGACGACGTCCGCAAGCACCTCCCCGAGCTCCCCGACTATGGGCGCCCGGTCACGATCGACCACCTCCTCACCCACACGGCCGGGATCCGCGACTGGACCGGGCTCCTGCCGATGGCGCCGGAGGGGACCGACGTCCTCGCGCTCGTCCTGCGGCAGCGCGGCCTCACGGCGCCGCCGGGGGAGGCGTGGTCGTACTCGAGCAGCGGCTTCGAGCTGGCCAAGGCGATCGTCGCGCGCGCCAGCGGGACCTCGTTCGCCGAGTTCGCGCGGAAGCGCCTGTTCGCGCCGCTCGGGATGACGGCGACCGCCTACGTCCCCGACGTCCTCCAGGCGGGCCCCGACGCCGCCCTCGGCTACCAGAAGGACGGCGCGGCGTGGACGCCGTACATGCGGCTCGGCGCCAACCGCGGCGGGGGCGCCATCGTCAGCACGGTCGGCGACCTGCTGCGCTGGCAGGACGCGCTGGCCGACGGGAAGCTGGGGGCGTCCGTGACCGCGAAGCTCCACGAGCCGGCGCGGCTGCGCAACGGGCGGACGCTCTCGTACGCCCGCGGCCTGATCGTGGAGTCCAACCGCGGCCGCCGGATGGTGTGGCACTCGGGCGGCGCGGCGGGCTTCAGCACCCTGATGGCCCGCTTTCCCGAGCACGCGCTCTCGGTGGTCGTGGCGTGCAACTTCGACCCGGTGTCCGCGACGGCGCTCGGGGCGCGCGTGGCGGACCTGTTCCTGCCGCCGCCCGGCGAGCAGCCGGCGCGCGCCGCGGTCGGGGGCGTGGACGTGGGCCCCCGCGCGGGGCTCTACCTCGACGAGCGTACCGGCGAGCCGCTGCGGCTCGCGGTGAACGGGGGGCGGCTCGGTGTCGCCAACGGCCCGCCGCTGGTCCCGACGAGCGCGACCGAGTTCCGCCCCCCGCGCCCCGACCTGTCCTTCCGCTCGCAGGACGACTTCACGCTGACCTTCGCCGACGCCGACCGCTTCGAGATCCGCTCGATGGAGGGGGAGGTGACGCGCTACCGCCGCGCGCGCCCGTGGACGCCCGCCGCCGCCGAGCTGGCGGCGCTCGACGGGCGGTACGAGAGCCCGGAGCTGGGGAGCGTCTTCCACGTCGTCGCCGGCGACGGGCGGATCACGCTGCGGTCGGAGCGCGACGCGGCGCGGGCGGTGGAGCTGGAGCCGCTGGAGCGCGACGCCTTCATCCGCAGCCTGATGACCGTCCGCTTCCGCCGCGACGCCGGCGGCAAGGTCGTCGGCTTCGACTACGGCAACCCGCTCGTCCGCGGGATCGCCTTCACCCGGCTCGGCGACCGCGCGGCGGGTGCCACCGCCGCCGCGCCGGCGCCCGACGCGTCGAACGCCG
>NZ_JARGEK010000312.1 GCF_029211165.1 Roseisolibacter sp. H3M3-2 | reverse complement strand
TCGTGCCGCTCGCCGAGTCGCTCGACCTGAGCCGCCGGCACGTCGAGCAGACGCCGGTGCGCGACGACGCGGCCGACGCGCTCGCCGCGCGCGCCGACGGCGCGGCCAAGCTGCGCTGGAGCCCCGACTCGGCGCGCTCGGCGGAGGCCAGCGTGCTGGCCCTCGACGAGCGGCAGCGGTGGCGCGACGGGACGCTCTACGGCTTCGCCGACAACCGGCAGTGGAGCGGGCGCGCCACCGCCGCCTGGCGCCGCGGCGCGCACCGCCTCGCGCCCACGGTGTCGGCGTCGGTGTTCGACCACCGCTCGCGCAGCAGCGTCGCGCCGCAGCCGATCGCCGGCGACACGGGGCAGCGGCAGCTGCAGCGCGTCTACCAGGCCGAGCTCCTGTACAACGGCCGCGTCGCCGGCGCGGCGCTCGACGTCGGCACGCAGGTGCGCCGCGACGAGACCGAGACCGCGCGCGTCCCCGGCGGGCTGCGGGCGTTCACCGCGGTCGAGCCGTTCGCGCAGGTCGAGCTGGCGCCGGCGCCCGGGCTGGCGCTCGTCCCCGGCGTGCGCGTCACGCACTCGTCGCAGTGGGGGACGCACGTCACGCCGCGCGTCGCGCTCCGGCAGCGCGTCGGCGCGGGGCTCACGCTGCGCGCGTCGGCGGGGGAGGGATTCCGCGCCCCCGACTTCAAGGAGCTGTATATGCGCTTCGTGAACCAGGGCGCGGGGTACGCGGTGAACGGCAACCCCGACCTGCGCCCCGAGACGTCGCGCAACGTCACCGCCGGCGCCGAGTGGGCGGGGACGCGGGCGTGGGCGCGCGGGCAGCTGTACTGGAACCGCTTCACGGACTTCATCGAGACGCGCCCGGTGGGCGCCCCCGGCGCGCCGCCGGTCTACGAGTACGGCAACGTCGACGACGGCACCACGCGCGGCGTCGACGTCGAGGGGGGCGTGGCGCTGGCCGGCGTGCGCCTCGAGGCGTCGTACGCCGGGCTGGCGACGCGCGACGACGCCACGGGGCAGGCGCTGCTCGCGCGCCCCGCGCACTCGGCGCGCGCGACGGTCGCCGGCACGCTGCCGCTGGCCGTGCGCGCGAGCGTCACGGGGCTGTTCACCGGCCGCACGCCGATGGAGCGCGACGCCGCCACCGGCGCCGTCACCAGCTGGCGCGACGCCTTCGTCCGCACCGACCTGCGGCTCGCCCGCACGCTCCCCGGCGCCGACGCCGTCGAGCTGATCGTCGGCGCCGACAACCTGTTCGACCGCCGCCCCGCGCAGTGGGCCGGCTACACCGCCCGCCACGTCTACACGGCCCTGTCGTGGGCCCTCACCCGGACGCCGACCCGATGACCACGCTCCTCTCCCGCGCCGCCCTGCTGGCCGCCGCCGCCGTCCTCGCCGCCCCCGCCGCGCTGGCGGCGCAGGCCGCGACGAACGCCCCCCGCGTCGGCGTCGTGGTCGTGGCGCACGGCGGCGACTCGGTGTGGAACGCGCACGTCCGCCAGACCGCCGCCGCGGCGAAGGTCGGCGGCCCGGTCGAGGTGAGCTTCCTCATGGGCGCCGGCGCCAGGACCGCGCGCTTCCAGGACGCGGTGGCGCGCGTGCGCGCCGCCGGCGCCACCGAGGTCGTCGTGGTCCCCATGCTCGTGTCGAGCCACAGCGGGCACTACGACCAGATCCGCTGGCTCGCCGGCGACTCGGTGACGCTCGACGAGCAGATGACGCACCACCTGCACATGGCGGGGATCGAGCGCCCCGCCGCCGGCGCGCCCCTGCGCCTGACGCCGGCGATGGACGCCGCCCCCGAGGTCGCGCGCGTGCTCGCCGACCGCGCGCTGGCCATCGCGCCCCAGCCGCGCGGCCGCGCGCTGCTGATCGTCGGCCACGGCCCCAACTCCGCCGAGGACTACGCGGCGTGGATGGACAACCTGCGCCCGATCGCCGACTCGGTGAAGGCGATCGCCGGCTTCCGCGACGTGCGCGTCGAGCTGGTGCGCGACGACGCCCCCGCGCCGGTGCGCGCCGAGGCGGTGCGCCGCGTGCGCGAGCTGATCGAGCTGCAGCACCTGGCCACCGGGCAGGAGGTCGTGGTCGTCCCGGTGCTCGTGTCCAAGGGGAGCGTGAGCCGCGACAAGGTCCCGAACGACATCCGCGGGACGCCGTCGGTCTACACCGGCGAGCCGCTGGCGCCGCACCCGGCGATGGCGCGGTGGGTCGAGGCCCGCGTGCGCGGGGCGCTCGCGCGCTAGCGGTCGGTCCCGCGGGAACGCTAACCTACGCCCCGGAGGTTCACCCCCGAACCGGTCAGAGGCCCAGGAGGGCGCGCATGCAGTGGGACGTCGCGGCGTGGTGAGCGCCCGGGAGGCCGCCGAGCGCCTGTTCGCCGGCGCGGGGGAGGTGCGCGCGCTGTGCCGCGAGTTCGACTGGGGGGCGACGTCGCTCGGCCCGGTGCCCGGCTGGTCGCCCACCCTGCGCACCATCGTGCGCGCGTGCCTCGAGTCGCCGGCGCCGATCAACCTCTGGTGCGGCCCCGAGCGGCTGCTGGTCTACAACGACGGCTACCGGCGCATCCTGGGCGCGAAGCACCCGGCGTCGCTGGGGCGCCCCGGGCTGGAGGTGTGGGCCGAGATCCGGGCCGACATCGAGCCGATGTTCGCGCACGTCGACGCCGGCGGGGCCCCGATCTACGCCGAGGACGCGCGCTTCGTGCTCTCGGTCGACGGCGAGGGGACGCCGGACACGATCGCGTACTACACGTTCGGGCTGAGCGCCGTGCGCGACGACGACGGCGCCACCGTGGCCTACTTCAACCCGGCGACCGAGACCACCGCGCGCGTGGCCGCGGAGGCCGCGCTGGCGGAGTCGCGGCGGCGCCTCGACTCGGCGCTGCTGGCCGGCGAGGTCGGGACGTTCGAGTGGCGGATCCCCGACGACCGGCTGTTCGGCGACGCGAACTTCGGCCGCATCTTCGGGATCGCGCTCGACGAGACGGGGGCGGCGCCGCTGTCGGCGTACCTCGCGGCGCTGCACCCCGACGACCGCGACCGCGTGGTCGCGCTGATCGAGCACACCCTTGCCACCGGCGCGCCCTACGAGGCGGAGTACCGCATCATCCCGGGCGCCGAGACGGGGCGGCCGGAGCGCTGGGTGCAGGCGCGCGGGCTGCTGGAGCGCGACGCGGCCGGGCGGCCGGAGCGCTTTCCGGGGGTCGTCCAGGACGTGACGCGGCGGCGCGAGGCCGAGGACGAGCGCGCGCGCCTGCTCGCGGCCGCCGAGGCGGCGCGGCGCGAGGCCGACGTGGCCAACCGCGCCAAGAGCGACTTCCTGGCCAGCATGAGCCACGAGCTGCGCACGCCGCTGAACGCGATCGGCGGGCACACGCAGCTGCTGGAGATGGAGCTGCACGGCCCGCTCACGCCGGCGCAGCGCGGCACGCTCGCCCGCATCGACCGGGCGCAGCGGCACCTGCTGGGGCTCATCAACGACATCCTGAACTACGCGAAGCTGGAGAGCGGGCGCGTCGAGTACGTGATGCGCGCGATCCCGCTCGCCGACGTGGTGGCGGACGTCCTCCCGATGGTCGAGCCGCTGGTGGTCGCGCGCGAGCTGACCGTCGACGCGGCCGGGGCGGCGCCGGCGCCCGACGGCGGCCCGCACGTGTGGGCGGACCGCGAGAAGCTCGCGCAGGTGCTGCTCAACCTCCTGTCCAACGCGGTCAAGTTCACCGACGTCGGCGGCCGCATCGCCGTCCGCTGCGCGCAACAGGGCGACGCGGCGGCGCTGACGGTCGCCGACACCGGCGTCGGCATCCCGGCCGACCAGCTGGAGGCGATCTTCGCCCCCTTCGTGCAGGTGCGCCCGCGCGGGCAGCCGTACGCCGAGAAGGCGGAGGGGACGGGGCTCGGCCTCGCGATCAGCCGCGACCTCGCGCGCGGCATGGGCGGCGACCTCACCGTCGCCAGCGTCGAGGGCGCGGGGTCGGAGTTCACGCTCACGCTGCGGCGCGCGCCCGACGACGGCTGACGCGCGCTCACCCTCAGACCGGAGCACCCATGCGCCTGAGAGCCCTCGGGGCGGGCCTCGCCCTCGCGGCTGCCGTCGCGGCCGCCCCCGCGCGCGCCCAGGAGGCGCGCCAGTTCGTCACCGTCGACACGCCGGTGGTCGCGCTGACGCGCGTGCGCGTGATCGACGGCACCGGCGCGCCGGCGCGCGACGGGCAGACGATCGTCGTCGAGCGCGGGGTGATCCGCGCGGTCGGCGCCGACGGCAGCGTCGCGATCCCGCCGGGCGCGCGCGTGCTCGACCTCGCGGGGCGGTCGGTGCTCCCCGGGCTCGTGATGATGCACGAGCACATGTTCTACCCGTCGGGGGGCGGGAGCGTGTACAACGAGCAGGCGTTCAGCTTCCCGCGCCTGTACCTGGCCGGCGGCGTGACCACCGCGCGCACGGCGGGGAACATGGCCGGCTACGCGGACCTGGAGCTCAAGAAGGCGATCGACGCCGGGCGCGCGGTCGGGCCGTCGCTCGACGTGACGGCGCCGTACCTCAACGGGCCGGGGCTCCCGATCTACCAGGTGCACGCGCTCTCCGGCCCCGACGACGCGCGGCAGATGGTCGCGCACTGGGCCGACCGCGGCGCGACGTCGTTCAAGGCGTACATGCAGATCACGCGCGAGCAGCTCGGCGCGGCGATCGCCGAGGCGCACCGGCGGCGGCTCAAGGTCACGGGGCACCTCTGCTCGGTGACGTTCCGCGAGGCGGCGGCGCTCGGTATCGACAACCTGGAGCACGGGCTGGTGGTCGCCAGCGACTTCGCGCCGGAGAAGCGCCCCGACGAGTGCCCGTCGGCCGCGCAGCAGGCGTCGATCGCCGCGCTCGACGTGGCGTCGGAGCCGGTGCAGGCGCTGATCCGCGAGCTGGTGCAGCGCAACGTCGCCGTGACGTCGACGCTCACCGTCTTCGAGACCTTCGCGCCGGGGCGGCCGCCGGCGCCGCCGGGGGCGCTCGACGCGATGCTCCCCGAGGCGCGCGACCAGTACCTGCGCCGGCGCGTGCAGATCGCGTCGCAGGCGAGCTCCCCGTGGACGCGGCTGCTGGCCAACGAGATGCGGTTCGAGCGCGACTTCTTCCGCGCCGGGGGGCGGCTGCTCGTCGGCACCGACCCGACCGGGTACGGCGGCGTGGTGGCGGGCTACTCCAACCACCGCGCGCTCGAGCTGCTGGTGGAGGCGGGGCTGACGCCGCTGGAGGCGATCCGCGTCGGCACGCTCAACGGCGCGCAGTACCTCGGGCGGGCCGACAGCATCGGCACCGTGGCGGTCGGGAAGCGCGCCGACCTGGTGGTGGTGCGCGGCGACCCCTCGGCGCGCATCGCCGACGTGCAGCAGGTCGAGACGGTGTTCAAGGGGGGCGTCGGCTACGACGCGGCGCGGCTGTTCGCGTCGGTGCGCGGCCGCGTGGGGCTCCATTGAGCGCCCCGGGGCCCGGGCTCGTCGCCCGCGACGTCACGACCGAGTTCGAGCGGGCGAGCACGCTCGGCGGGCGGGTGGCCGACCGCGTGGCGGCGTTCGGCGGCTCGTGGACGTTCATCGGGCTGTTCGCCGCCTTCATGGTCGTGTGGGCGGTGCTCAATACCGCCATCCTCGGCCCGCTGCGCGACGCCTTCGACCCGTACCCGTACGTCTTCCTGAACCTGATGCTGTCCATGCTCGCCGCGCTGCAGGCGCCGGTGATCATGATGTCGCAGAACCGGCAGTCGGCGCGCGACCGGCTGGAGGCGGCCAACGACTACGCGGTGAACCGCCAGGCGGAGCTCGAGATCCGCGCGCTGCGCGAGCGGCTGGACGCGCTGCACGCGGAGCTGGCCGCGATCCGGGCGGCGGTGGAGCGCCCGGCGGCGTAGGCGGGGCCGCGCGGGCGCCCGGACGCCGTGACGGCGCGCGCCGCCGGCGTGCCG
>NZ_JARGEK010000311.1 GCF_029211165.1 Roseisolibacter sp. H3M3-2 | reverse complement strand
TGGCGGGCCGTCGAGCAGCGCGTGGCCGCGGGCGTCGGTCACGCGCGCGACGCGCTGGCGGCGCTCGCCGAGCGCGCGCAGCGCGGTGTCCACGGGGACGAGCGCGGGGCGCGCGGGGCGCTGCCGCACCTCGAGGACGACGCTGTCGGCCACCGGGCGCGCCCAGTAGCCGCCCGGCGCCACGCCAGTCTCGCCGACGTCCACCTCGGCGCGCACGACGGCGCGCCCGTTCGCGACGGCGCGGTAGACCCCCTCGCGGTCGCGCGCCATCGCGGCGGCCGAGAGCGACCCGCGCACCGCGGCGCCGGCGAAGCGGCGGCGCCCGGCGTCGAGCACGCGCGCGGTGACCCGCGCCGAGTCGCCGAGGCTGGCCAGCGTCGCGCTGTCGAGGGCGAGCGCCACGCGCGCGGGGCGCGCGGCGTCGGCGCGCGGGGCGTCGTCGGCGCAGGCGGCGAGCGCCGCGCCGGCGGCCAGGAGGAGGGCGGTGCGGAGGCGGCTCACGGCAGCGGGGTCGGCGGGGTCGTCGGGGAGGGAACGGCGTCGGGCGGCACGACGACCGCGGTCAGCAGCAGCCGCGCGCGCGCGCCCGGCGCGATGCGCGGGATCGTCCAGGTCTGCGTGTCGGCGCGGTAGGCGCCGTCGAGCGGCGTCGCGCGCAGCACCGCGAAGCCCGGCTCGCGGAAGGCGCGCGGGATCTCGACGTCGGTCGCGGCCCCGCGTCCCGTGTTGGCGACGACGAGGGTGATCACGACCGTGTCGCCGAGCGCGGGCGCCGGGCGGTCGGCGGTCGCGGTGAGGTCGAGCTCCGGCGGCGGCGCCGCCACCTCGACCCCCAGCGCGATGGTGCGCGGGCGCGACTCGACGTCGACGCCGTTCACCTGGAGCGTGTAGTCGCCCTCGGGGAGCGCGGCGGGGACGGCCGCGTCGCCGGCGAAGGTGCCGTCGGCGCGCACGGCGACCGCGCCGAGCAGCCGCGCCGCGCGGTCGGCGGCGACGAGGTAGAGCGTCACGCGCGAGCCCGGGGCGAAGCCGCTCCCCTCGGCGGCCGCGCGCCCCGCCTGCTCCAGCGCCAGCGCGTGCGTCGGGTCGACCGGGATCGCGGCGCCGGCGGCGTCGAGCGCGCGCACGCGCAGCGTGAAGTCCGGCGCCGCGACGCGCACGATCGTGTCCTCGACCACCGTGGTGGTGGCGGGGCGCGGCGCGCCGGCGGTGGTGACGCCGACGGCGCCGGGCGCCGCGGGCGTGGGACGGCCGTCGGCCTCGCGCGCGGGGCCCTGCGGCGCGGCCGGGGCGCCGCCGGCGCCGGCGCCGCGTGCGCACGGGTTCACCGCGGCCACGCGCACGCGGTAGGCGAGCTGGTTGACGAGCCCCGGCACCGTCACCGGCGAGGCCGCGGCGGCGACGCGCGTCCACCCGCGCGCCTCGTCGGCCGTCACCTCGACCACGTAGCCGGTGACGGCGCGGCAGCCCGCGTCGGCCGGCGGCGCCCACGCGATCTTGAGCGAGCCGTCGCCGCGCGCGGCGGCGGCGGCGCGCGGCGCCGACGGCCGCGTCGCGGCCAGGATGCTCGCGGTGGCCGTGGGCGCGCCGGCGAGGCTCAGCACGTACGACCCGGCCATGGCGGCGGCGCTCGGCGCCTCGGCGATCGCGACCCGCTTCCCCGCGCCCACCGCGGCGTCGGCGAAGGCGACCGTCACCCCGGCGAGCGCGACGTCGTGCCCGCCCATCGCGCCGAGCAGGCGCAGCGCGTTGGCGGTCATCGTCGCGGCGGCGGTGCCGTCGTGCGGCTTGTCGGCCGCGGCGAACGAGCCGCCGATCGTGAGCGGGCGCGGCGCGATCGCGGCGACCGCGGTCGGCGCGCCGACCAGGGACACCGTGTAGAGCGGCGCCTGCGCGCCGGCCAGCGTGACGCCGGTGATCGAGACGGTGCGCCCCGTCCCCACCGCCGCGCTCGGGAAGGCGAGCGACACGGCGGCGATCGACACCTGGTGCCCGGGCGCGACGCCGGCGAGCGTCAGCCCGCCGGTGGCGCCGGTGGCGATCGCGAGCCCGTCGAACAGCTTGTCGTGCGCGGTGAAGGCGCCGCCCACGGTCAGCACGCCGCCCTGCGGCGGCGGAGGCGGAGGCGGAGGCGGCGCGCCCCCGCCGGCGGCGGTGATGCTCGCCGCCGCCGTCGGCGCGCCGGCGAGCGACAGCGCGTAGTTCGCCGCCGCCGCGGCGGGGAGCGGCGCCGCCGTCAGCGCGACCCGCTTCCCCGCGCCCACCGCGGCGTCGGCGACGGCGGCGGCGAGACCGGTCAGCGCGAGCGCGTCGCCCCCCGCGGTGCCGACGAGCGTCAGCGCGTTGGCGACGATGGTCGCGGCGGCGCTGCCGTCGTGCACCTTGTCGGCGGCGCCGAACGACCCGCCCACCGTCAGCGGGCGCGGCGTGATCGCAGCCGTCGTGGTCGGCGCGCCGGCCAGGCTCACCGCGTACAGCGCCGCGTCGGCGCCGCCGAGCGTGACGCCGGTCAGCGTGACGGTCCTCGCCGCGCCCACCGCCGCGCCCTGGAACGCCAGCGTCACGCCCGCGATCGACACCTGGTGGCCGCCCTGCACGCCCACCAGCGCTAGTCCGGCCGCCGAGCCGGTCGCCGCCGTCGTCGCGTCGTAGACCTTGTCGTGCGCCGCCAGCGCGCCGCCGATCGTGAGCGTGCCGCCCGCGGGCGCGACCGCGGTGATGCTGGCCGTCGTCGTCGGCGCGCCGAGCAGCGACAGCGTGTAGTTCGCCGCGTCCGGGCCGGCGAGCGAGGCGGCGGCGAGGCTCACCGTCTTCCCCGCGCCCACCGCGGCGGTGGCGAACGACGCCGCGAGGCCGGCGAGCGACACCGACTCCGCGCCGACCACGCCGACCGGCGCCAGCGTGTTGACGGTGATGGTCGCCGTCGTCGAGCCGTCGTACGGCCGGTCGGCGGCCGTGAAGGTGCCGCCCACCGTGAGGGGCTTCGCGGTGATGGCCGCCGTCAGCCCGGTCGGCTGCGACACGGTGTAGTTCGCGCTCGGCGCGAGGTACCCCGCGACCGTGACCGCCTTGCCCGGGCCCACCTCCGCGGTGGCGAAGCCCGCCGTCGGCGTCCCCGCGACCGCGAAGCTCTGCCCGGCGGGGAGCCCCGCGTACGCCGCGGTACCCGACAGCGTCGCCGCGGTCGTGCCGTCGTACGCGCGGCTCACGGCGGCCACGCCGGTGATCGTCAGCGGGCGCGTGGCGATCGTGGCCGCCGCCGTCGGCGCGCCGGCGAGGTTCACGGTGTACAGCGCCGCGTCCGTCCCGCCGAGGGTGACGGAGGTGATCGCGACCGTCTTGCCGGCGCCCGCGGCCGCGTCGGCGAAGGCGAAGGTCGCCGCGGCGATGGTGACCTGGTGCCCGCCCTGTACGCCCGCCAGCGTCAGCGAGCCCGTGGTGCCGGCGGCCGCGACGGTCGCGTCGTAGACCTTGCCGCTCGCCACGAAGCTGCCGCCGACCGTCACCGCGGTGGTGGGCGCGGTGATGGTCAGCTCGCCCGTCGTGCCGTCGCTGAGCGTGAAGCCGTCGGCGTTGGTGACGGTGGCGGTGACCGAGTGCACCCCCACCGCCAGCGGGGTCGCGAGCGCGAGCGACCACGCGCCCCCCGCGGCCTGCAGCGCCGGCGTCGACGACGTCGTGTACTGCACGCCGCCCACCACCACCGACAGCGCCTCGCCGGCGCCCAGCGTGGCGGTGCCGGCGATCGTGGGCGTGGCGCTGGTCGTGCTCTGCGCGGTCACCGTCACCGGCCCCGCGGGGCGCGAGGCGACGACGGTCGTGAGGTAGGAGTTCAGCCCGCTCAGCACCTGCGACTGCGCCGCGTTCCCGCTCGTGCTCTCGCCGTCGGCCAGCGTCGTGCCGACGTACGCGGCCACGTAGCCGCCGACGCTCGTCCCCCCGTTCACCGTGCCGTCGGTGATCTGGATCGACCCGCCGCCGTAGCTGAACGTGATCGGGGCGGCCGGCCGCGGCAGGATGCCGATCAGGTACGTGCTGCCGCCGCTGTTGCGCCAGTTGGCCGACGCCGGGACGTCGAGCGTCGTCCCGTTGGTGCGCACCAGCCGCAGCGTGCCGGGGATGTCGTTCCCCTGCAGCTCGAAGCTGTTGGTCGACGAGCTCTGGATGAAGAACGCGCGCGAGATGCCGAGCGTCGCGAAGGTGAGGACGGCGTTGCCCGTCCCCGCGGAGGAGCCGCGCGTCCCGACGAAGCCGTTGGTGAACGGGACGCTCACCAGGTTCTGCGCCGCGGCCGGCGACGCCGCCGCCAGGGCCAGCACCGCCGCCACCCGCACCCACACGCCTCGCCGCATCGACCGTCTCCACCGGGACCACCCGCCGCCGCACGGTCGGACGCCGCGCACGCTCGGTGGGCCAGTCTCGTCACCCCCCGGCGCTCACTGCACGCGCGGCGGGCGGGAAGTCGATGACGTTGTGCTCACGATCGCGCCGGGGCGGACGGCGCGTTCACGTCAGCGGCGCGCCGCGTCGAGGAAGAGGTAGCGCGCGCGCGGCTCGGGCTCGGCGCGCGTCTCGACGTCGATCACCAGCCGGCGCGGCGCCTCGCCGGCGCGCGCCGCCCCGGACGGCCACGGCGGGAGGCCGGCGCCGTTCGGGTCGCCCGTCCGCACGAAGTTGGCGAAGTAGCGCTGCATGACCTCGGAGACGCGGTGGTCGTCCGGCGTCCAGGCGAAGACCCGGTTCGTCCCCAGGTTGCCCAGCGCGTACTCGATCTCCGCCGAGTGCACGGCGCCGCGCGCCGGGGGCGCCTGCGGGTTCGCGACCTCGGGCGGGCGCGCCCGCGCGAACAGGTACCGCCACACCGGGCGCCCCGACGTGCGCGCGTGCTCCTCCAGCCACTTCCAGGTCGAGTAGCCGATGAACCGGTCCCCCGCGAGGTCGGTCATCGACCGCGCCGCCTCCGCCGCCGTGCCGACCGGGTAGACGCGCGCCGCCTCCTCCCCGCGCCCCGGGAAGAGGCGCTCCAGCGCCGCGCGCGCGTTCTCCGGCGTCGCCGGCGCCTGCCCCAGCACCGCGCCGGCCCCCGCCTCCTCCGAGTTCCAGCCGGCGAGCAGCGGCACGCGCGCCTGCGCGCCGGCCGCGAAGACCTCGGCGGGGCTCCGCGGCAGGAAGTGCCCGTCGACGCTCGGCCCGAAGCGCGGCATCCCGCGCCGCGCCGACGCGTCGAGCAGCTCGGTCGCCGACAGCGCGCGCAGCGCGGCCAGCGTGCGCGCCCCCACGCTGTCCGCGAACCGCTCCCCCGCCCGCTCGACGTCGGCGCGCGGCGCGGTGGCGAGCGTGGTCGAGAAGAAGGCGCCGCTCTCGCCGATCGCCCCGGCGAACAGCCCCCGCGCCAGCGGCGACGCCATCTGCGCGCTGACCGAGAACGAGCCCGCCGACTCGCCGGCGATCGTGACCCTCGCCGGGTCGCCGCCGAACGCGGCGACGTTGTCGCGCACCCAGCGCAGCGCCGCCGTCTGGTCCATCAGCGCGTAGTTCCCCGACGCGCGCTCCGGCGACTCCGCCGTCAGCGCCGGGTGCGCGAAGAAGCCGAACACGCCGAGCCGGTAGTTCACGGTGACGACGACCATCCCGCGCCGCGCCATCGCCGCGCCGTCGTAGCGCGGCTCCGAGCCGTCGCCCGCCTGGAAGCCGCCGCCGTAGAAGTAGACGAGCACCGGGAGCGCGCCGGCCCCGTCGCGCGCCGCCGGCGGCGCCCACACGTTCAGGTACAGGCAGTCCTCGCTCGTGCCGGCGGAGCGGAAGACCATGTCGTCGTAGATCCGCCCCTGCATGCACTGGTGCGCGAACCGGTCGGCCGCGCGCACCCCCGCCCAGCGAGCCGCCGGCCGCGGCGCGCGCCGCGGCAGCCCGCCCACCGGCGGCGCGGCGAACGGGACCCCGCGGAGCGCGCGAAGTCGGAGGCCAAGCGGTCTTAGGAAG
>NZ_JARGEK010000310.1 GCF_029211165.1 Roseisolibacter sp. H3M3-2 | reverse complement strand
GTCTTCCTAAGACCGCTTGGCCTCCGACTTGCCGCGCTGCGCTGCGCGCCCGACGCGCTCGACCCCGCGATCCCGCCGGCGCGCGCCTACGCGGGGGCGTGGCACCTCGTGCTCGCCGTGCGCGACGCCGCGCGGCTGGCGGCGCTCGACTACGATTTCGACGCGTTGCGCGACCTGATGACGCGCGACGGGCTGACGACGCTGCAGCTGGTGTGGCGCGAGGGGGCCGACGTCTTCCACGCCCGCAACCCGTTCCCGGTGGGCGGCGTGGTCGAGGACCCGGCCACCGGCGCGTCGGCCGCGGCGCTCGGCGGCTACCTGCGCGACGCCGGGCTGGTGGCGGCGCCGGCGACGCTGACCATCCGGCAGGGGGAGGCGATGGGGCGCCCGAGCCGCATCACCGTCGCCGTGCCGGCGGCCGGCGGGATCGTCGTGTCGGGGAGCGCGGTGCCGATCCCGGGCTGAGCGGGGGCCGCCCCTCGCGCGCCGCGCCGGCGCATGCTACTTGAGGGACGGGATCCCGTCCCCCGGTCACGTCGTTCGCCTCCGGGCATGCGTCTCCGTCGTTCCCCCCTCGCCGCGGCGCTCGTCGCGCTGCTGGGCGGCTGCGCGGCCGATCCGGCCACCGCGCCCTCGGCGCCCTCGGCGCGCGCGCCGGCCGTCCCCGAGGAGGCGTCGACCGCGGTCGCCGGCGGCGCGACCATCGCGCTCCCGTTCGGCGCCGCGTGCGCGCTCGGCGGCGCGGGGCGCGCGTACTGCTGGGGGAGCAACGCCGACGGGATCGGCGGCGACCCGGCGCGGTCGGGCTACGCCGACGCGTCCACCGCGCCGCGCCCCGTGTCGGGCGACGGGCGCTACGTCGCACTCGCCGCCACCGCGACCGACCAGCGCGACACCCCGCTCACCGTCTGCGCGCTCACCGCCGACGGGGAGGTCGACTGCTGGGGCGCCAACGTGGGCGGGCTGCTCGGCGCGGCCGACGCGCGCCCGTGCGGCGCCGAGGTCGCGGGGACGACGCACCCGTGCAACCGCGCGCCGACGCGGCTGGCGACCGCGCTGCGCTTCCGTCGGCTGGCGGTGGGCCCCGGCCTGCTGTGCGGGATCGCGTCCGACGGGCTCGCCTACTGCTGGGGGGACGGCCCCTCGGGGCAGCTCGGCGCGGGGACGGGCGCGCGCCGCGCCGCCGCGCCGACGCGCGTGGCGGGCGACCACCGCTTCGTCGACCTCGCGGCCGGCGAGACGGTGGTGTGCGGGCTCACCGGCGCCGGCGCCGCGTGGTGCTGGGGTGAGGGGACGCTGGGGCAGCTCGGCGACGGGCGCAGCGCGTCGAGCGACGTGCCGGTGCGCGTGGCGACGGCGGAGCCGCTGGCGCAGGTCGCGCCGCACGACCGCTACACCTGCGGCGTCACGCGCGCCGGCGGCGTGCTGTGCTGGGGGTGGGGCGCGTACTGGACGCTCGGGAGCCCGACGCCCGCGCGCTTCCGCGGCGCCAACGTGCCGACCCCCGAGTTCGTGCCGCTGCGCGTCGGCGCGCTGTCGATCGCGATCGGCGCCGGGCACCACTGCGTGCGCGCGGTGTCGGGGGAGGCGGTGTGCTGGGGGTGGAACCTCTTCCACCAGAACGGCCCGCCCGACCGCCCGGGGTGCACCGGCGCGGACGCGCAGGCCGACTGCACGCCGGGGCCGGCGGCGCCCGGCATCGCCTTCACCGAGCTGCGCACCGGGTCGCTGAACGCGTGCGGGCGCGCCGGCGACGGCGCGGTGCACTGCTGGGGCTTCAACGCCTACGGCGAGAGCGGCGGCCCGCCCGGCGTGGCCCAGGCGCGCGCGGCGCGCATCGTCCTGCCGTAGCGGGGAGCGCGCAGAGCGGCGAGCGGCGAGGGCGCTCCATGCGGGGGACGCCGCCTCGCTGGAGGGGAGCCGCCATCGCGGGGCCATGTGAGCGCCGAGCGCCGAGGGAACCGTCTCGCTCGGCGCTCGACGCTCACCGCTCGCCGCTCACCTCAGCGTCAGCACCCCGAGGTCGAGCGTCTCGCCGGCGCGCAGCGTTGCGGGGAACCCCGCGGTGATGGTGCCGCCCGTCGCCTCCGCCCGCACCGTCACGCACGCCTGCAGCTCGCGCTCGCGGAAGCCCGCGATCTCGCCGACGAACACGCCGCCGCCCACGGTCGACGGGCGCACCTGGTAGGCGGGCGCGCCCCCGCACGACGCGCCGGGGACGACGCCGAGCTGCACCGGCACCTGGATCGCCGGCGCGCCGGCGGCGGTGCGGAGCTGGCCGCGGATCGTCGTCGTCCCGAACGGCTCCTCGGGGGACGCGCACGCGGCGAGCAGCACGCACGCCGCGCCGGAGACGACGCTGCGCGTCACGGCGCCCGCGGCGGGAGCTTCCCCTCGATCTCGTCGTACACGCGGCGCACCGCGATCGGCGCCTGCCCGGCGAACAGCGTCCACTCCTTCAGGTCGCCCCAGTTCCCCGCGGCCACCGCCTCGCACGCGTCGCGCGACGCGCACGGCACCCCGGCCGCGTGCAGCCGCGCGGCCTCCGCGATCACGCGCTCCAGCGCGTCGCGGTAGGCGGGGAGGTCGCGCTTCAGCGTCGCCGCGTCGTCGACGAAGCCGTGGCCGGGGACGTACCACGTCGCGTCCATCGCCTCGGCCTTCTTCAGCGTCGCCACCCACTCGCGCGGGTACGCCGAGCGCATGGCGGGGAAGACCCAGTGGAGGTACGCCTCGCTGAGGAAGAGGACGCGCTCGCGCGGCAGGTGCACGCTGAGGTCGCCGCCGGTGTGCGCGCGGCCGAGGTCGAGCACGTCGATCGTCGTGCCGCCCAGCGCCAGCGTGCGCTTCCCGACCACCGTGTCGAGGCGCGCCGGCGCGCCGCCGGCCGCGGCGGCCATCGCGCGGACCGACGCCGGCGTGGCGAGGAAGGTGACGCCGGCGGGGAAGGCGGCGTTGCCGGCGGTGTGGTCGCCGTGGTCGGAGGCGACGACGACGTAGCGGATCGGCTGCGGCGTCGTGCGCGCGATCCAGTCCACCATCTCCTTGGTCTGCGCGACGTTCCCCTGGCCGTCGGCCACCAGCACGCCGTCGTTCGTGACGACGATCAGGCTGACGGTGGTCATCTTCCCGCCCGGGTCGGCGCCGCGCAGCGCCTCGTACGCGTACACGCCCGGGGCGAGCTGCCGCGCGCGCGGGAAGTCGCGCTCGGCGAGGCCGCGCGTCGCGACGTCGCCGGCGCGCGCCACCGGGGCGCGGGGCGCCTGCGCGGCCGCCGGGGCGGCGAGCGCCAGCGCCAGCGTGCAGGTGACCAGGGTGCGCTTCACGGATCCCCTCCGGGCGAGAGTGCGGGAACGAGCCGGCCTGACCATACACGCGCGCGCGGCGCCGCGACACCGCGCGGCCTCACGACGCCCCCGCCTCGGCGCACCGCACGCAGTGGAGCGTCTCGCCGACGAACGCGGCGCGACCCTCGGGGGTCAGCACCCAGGGGCGGCTCGCCAGCGGCGGCTCGTGGCGCACGTGCTGGCCGTGCCCGCACGCGAGGTCGGCGACCCAGTGCCCCCCGTCGTCGCGGTGGAAGCCGACGACGCGGCGCGGCACGCCCGGCCGGTCGGTGAACCGCACGGCGGCGCGGGTCAGTGGGGGCGCGGGCGGCGCAGCGTGCGCAGCACGAGCACCGCGAGGGTGAGCCCCGTCCCAACGCCCGCCAGCAGCGCGCGGCGCGGCGTCCACCCGGCGTGCGCGACCAGCGCCTCGCCCAGCGCCACGGCGAGCAGCACCGCCGGCAGGAAGGTGAGCGCGGCCTCGCGCACGTCGCGCCGCTCGTCCGCGCTCAGCCCGCGCTCGCGCGGCGTCGGGGTGGGGGGCGGCGCGGTCATCGGGAGTCGGGGGATCGGACGCGGAGGGGGAGCGCGAGCCAGCGCGGGACGCGGGCGCGGTACGCGGCCCACGCCGCGCCGTGCCGCCGCGCGAGCCAGGGCTCCTCGCCGTACACGACGCGCAGGTGCACCGCGACCGCGACGCCGGCCGCGTACGCCCACAGCCGCCGCGCGCCGAACGCCGACGCCCACCCGGCGAGGATCGTGAGCACCGCGAGATACATCGGGTTGCGGGACACGCGGTAGAGGCCCACGGTGACCAGCCGCTCGGGCGGCGCCCACGGGGCGAGGCTCCCGCGCCCGGCGACGTGGAAGTCGCGCACGCACCAGAGCAGCAGCGCCGCCCCCGCCGCCAGCAGCGCGAGCCCCGCCGCGTGCGGGCGCGCGCCTCGCGGCCGCAGCAGCCACGGCACGGCGAACGCCACGACCCCCGGCAGGAGGAGGAACGCCACGAGCGCGCGCCGGAAGGACGGGGCGGGGGCGGGCACGCGCGGCGTCAGCCGCCCGGGGCGGCCTCCGCGGCGCGGATCGACCACGCGCCCGTCAGCCCGCCGGTACGCCACCCGCCGCTCACCACGGCGCGCGCCGCGCGCTCGAACAGCGCGGGGAAGGGCGCGTCGCCCCCCGACGCGAGGTCGGCCGTCCACGTGCCGGCGAACTCCCCGCTCCGCCCCGCGACCACCGAGCGCCACGACCCGTTCCAGCGCGTGGCCGCCTTGGCCGCCGACCACGCGCCCCCCGCCGTCTGCCGCCCCTGCCCGTCGACGAGCGTCCACGTGCCGGTGACGGTCGCGCCGGCCGAGTCGGGGACGGCGGTCCACGTGCCGCCGAGCGTGAGTCCGGTGGCGGCGCGCGCGCTCCACGTCCCCGACCGCTCGCGCGCCTGCGCGCCGGCCGGCGCGGCCGACCCGAGCAGCGCCGCGCCGGCGAGCGCCGCGCCCACCGCGAGCGCGCGCACGGGCGTCAGGACGCCTCCGGGCGCCAGCGGACCTGGAACTCGAGCTCCTCGACGCCGCCGGAGCGCTCGTGCTCGACCGAGAACGCGGTGTCCGCGGGGACGCGCAGCCGCTCCCCGCCGACCTGGATGGCGAACGGCGCGCCGGCCTCCAGCGCGTCGGCGAGGCGGCGGAGCTTGGCCACGAACTGGGCGCGGGAGTAGGTGCGCTCGAGGTCGCGGGCGCGGCGGACGGCCATGCGGGGCGGGGCTGGGGTGGGACGGCGGCGCGCGCGGGTCGCGCGGGACGTCGCTCGATTGTGGGACGGGGGCGGCGCGGGCACAAGCCGCTGACCGCATCCGCACAGCGGCCTGCCGCGGCGGCGGCGTACCTTGGTGCGCATGACGCGTCCCGCCGCCTGCGCGCTCGCGCTCCTCGCCGCCTGCGCCCCCGCCGTCCCCGAGGAGCGCTACGGCTTCGTCGCCCTCCTCGGCCGCGACACGGTCGCCGTCGAGCGCGTGGCGCGGCACGGCGACGTCGTGACCGCCGAGGCGGTGGACCGCTTCCCGCGCGTGCGGTCGCGGCGCCTGCGGGTGGAGCTGGCCCCCGACGGCGCGATCCGCCGCCTGGCGATGGACGTGCACACGCCGAGCGAGCCGCCCGAACAGCGCGACCGGCGCGTCACCGCCGAGGTCACCGCCGACTCGGTGCGCCTGGTGAAGGTGGACCGCGCGGGGACGGTGTCGCGCGCGTTCGCGACGGGCGGCGGCGCCGCGATGGCGCACCTGCCGCAGTCGTACGCGCTCTACGAGCTGTACCTCGACGCCGCGCTGCGGCGCGCCGCGGCGGCGGGGCGCGCGCCCGGCGACACCGTGCAGATGCGGCAGTTCTACCTCGACCGCGAGTTCGACCGCTTCCCGCTGCACCGCGGCGTCGTGCGGCCGCTGGGCGGCGGCCGGGCGGAGATCGCGCACGACTGGCTGTCGGGGACGGGCGAGGCGACGCTCGACTCGGCGCGACGCCTGCTGCGCTACTCGGGCGCGCGCAGCACGTACCAGGTGGAGGTGCGCCGGCTCGCCGAGCCGCCCGACGTCGGCGAGGTCGCGGCGCGCTTCGCGGAGGTCGAGGCGCGTGGCGGCGGGGAGCGCGCGCTGAGCGTGCGCGACACC
>NZ_JARGEK010000031.1 GCF_029211165.1 Roseisolibacter sp. H3M3-2 | reverse complement strand
CCGCGCCTTGAGCTCGCCGCGCCGACCCCCGCCGACGCGGGCGACGGGCTGCTGGCGGCGCTGGCGGCGCTCGACGCCGACTACCGCGCGCACGCCGCGCCGAGCGACGCCCAGCGCGCCGAGTATGCGCGCGCGCGCGGCGAGCTCAAGGCGCGGCTCGCGGCCCGGCTTGCCGCCGCTCCGGGCGCGGACTAGCTTCGCAGCACGCCGTTCGCGGCGGACAACCGAAGGACCACGCGCCCGCGGGACACGGAAGCCGGTGAGAGACCGGCGCGGCCCCGCCACTGTGACGGGCAACAACGCACGCTCGCGCGCCCCCGGACGGGGGCGCACCCACTGACCGGCGCGGCCGGGCGGGAAGAGGAGCGACGCGGCCCGGAGCCAGGAGACGACCCGCCGGCGCGCCACCATTCCAGGACCCTCGGGGGAGGGCCGGTGGCGATGTGACGACGTGGGGTGGTGGGGTGGCGGGGCGCGCGAGCGTCCGCCGGTGCTCGCGTCGTCGTGTTGCGGCCGTCCGCTCCCCAGCCGGACGGCCGTCGTGCGTCTCCCCCACTCGCTTCTCCCGTTCCTCGCCGCGTCGGCGCTCGCGCTGACCGCGCTCGCCGCCGGCGGCGGCGGCGACGCGCCGCGCCCGTCCGACGCCGTCAACGCGGTCGAGCGCGCGCTGGCGCCCGCCGACCCGACCGACGACTTCGGCGACACCGTGCGCGTCGCCGCGCCCGCGCGGCGCATCGTCTCGCTCAACCCGGCGACCACCGAGATCCTCTTCGCGATCGGCGCCGGCGAGCGGCTGATCGGGCGCTCGCGCTGGGACGAGTGGCCCGCCGAGGTGCGGGCGGTGCCGGCGCTCGGCGACGGGATCCGCCCCAACGTCGAGGCCACGCTGGCCGCGAAGCCCGACCTCGTGCTGCTGTACGCGTCGGCGGACAACCGCGAGGCCGCGCGCGCCCTGCGCGCCGCCGGCGTCGCCACGGCGGCGATCAAGGTCGACCGGCTCGCCGACTTCCGCCGCGCGACGCGGCTGCTCGGGCGCCTCACCGGCGACACGGCGCGCGCGCGCACGGTGGTCGATTCGGTGGACGCGACGCTCGAGCGCGTGCGGCAGGCCGTCGCCGGGCGCGCGCGCCCGCGCGTCGTGTGGCCGCTGTTCGGGCGCCCGCTGCTCGCCGTCGGCGGCGGCAGCTTCCAGCACGAGGTGCTCGACATCGCGGGGGGCGAGAACGCCTTCGGCGACGACGCGCGCCCGGCCGTCCCCGTGTCGCGCGAGGAGGTGCTGCGCCGCGGCGCCGACGTGATGCTGGTCGGCCCGACGCGCGTCGCGCTCGTGCGCGCCGACCCGGCGTGGGCCGCGCTGGCGGCGGTGCGCGAGGGGCGCGTGCTCGCCGTAGACACCAACGTCGTGTACCGCCCCGCCGTGCGCCTCGGCGAGGCGGCGGTGAGCCTCGCGCGCCTGCTGCACCCGGAGGTCGCGCCGCTGCTGGCCGACTCCGCGACGGCGGCGCGCCCCTGATGCCCCGCGCCCGCTGGCTAGCGGGGCTCGCGGCGCTGCTCGCCGCGGCGCTGCTCGGCGTCTTCGTCGGCGCGGTGCCGCTCGCGCCGGGCGCGGTGTGGGACGCGGTACGCGGCGCCGGCGACGCGACCACGCTGACCATCGTGCGCGAGCTGCGCCTGCCGCGCGTCCCGCTCGGCGCGTTCGTCGGCGCGGGGACCGCGCTGTCGGGCGGGGCGCTGCAGGGGGCGCTCCGCAACGCGCTCGCCGAGCCGTACCTGCTCGGCGTGTCCGGCGGCGCGGCGGTGGGCGCGGTGCTCACCTTCGCCGCCGGCGTCAGCGACCCGGTGCTCGTCCCGCTCGGCGCGTTCGTCGGCGCGGGGACCGCGAGCGCGCTCGTGCTGGCGATCGCGCGCGCGGGGGGCGGGCGCGCCGACCCGCGGCTGCTGCTGATGGCGGGCGTCGTCGTCGGCGCCTTCGCCAACGCGGCGGTGATGGTCGTCCTCGCCGACGCGACCCCGGACCAGGTGCGCAACGCGCTCTGGTGGATGATGGGTTCCGTCGCCGACGCCGGGTGGCGGCAGGTGGGCGCGCTGGCGTGCTACGCCGCCCTGGCCGGCGGGGCGCTGCTGCGGTGGGGGCGCGACCTCGACGCGCTCGCCCTCGGCGAGGAGCCGGCGGCGGCGCTCGGCGTCGACGTCGACCGCGCCGGCCCGCGCGTGTTCGTGGCCGCGTCGATGCTCGCCGCCGCGAGCGTGGCGGCGGCGGGGCTCGTCGGCTTCGTCGGCCTCGTGGCGCCGCGCCTCGCGCGCGCCCTCGGCGTCCGCGCGCACCGCCAGCTGCTCGGCGCGGCCGCGCTCTTCGGCGCGACGCTGGTCATCGGCGCCGACGTCGCTGCCCGCGTCGTGCGCGCGCCGTCGGAGCTGCCGCTCGGCGCGGTGACCGCGCTCGTCGGCGTCCCGTTCTTCCTGTGGCGCCTGGCGAGGGCCCGGTGACCGCGCTCGCGCTGCTGTTCGACGGCGTGTCCGTCGTCTACCCCCGCGCCGAGCGCGCCGCGCTCGACGACGTGACGGTCGAGGCGCCGGCGGGGCGGGTGACCGCCGTCGTCGGCCCGAACGGCAGCGGCAAGAGCTCGCTCGTCCGCGCGCTGCTCGGGCGCGTCCCGCTCGCGCGCGGCCGCGTGCTGGTCGACGGCAAGGACGCGCGCGCGATGCTGCCGCGCGAGCGCGCGCAGCTGGTCGCCGAGCTGCCGCAGCGCGAGGAGCCCGCCTTCCCGCTGCCGGTCCGCGACTACGTCGCGCTCGGCCGGCTGCCGCACGGCGCGCGGTGGGGCGGGCCCACCGCGGGCGACCGCGCCGCGGTCGAGCGCGCGCGCGCCGACGCCGGGGTCGAGGAGTTCGCCGACCGCATGACCGACGCGCTGTCGGGCGGGGAGTGGCAGCGCGTGCGCCTCGCCCGCGCGCTGGCGCAGGAGGCCGGCGCGCTGGTGCTCGACGAGCCCACGACCTTCCTCGACGTGGCGCACGAGATGGCGCTGTTCGAGCTGGCCGACCGCGCCGCGCGCGAGGGGCGCGCCGTGCTGCTCGTCAGCCACACCCTCAACCTCGTCGCGCGCTTCGCCGCGCACGTGGTCCTGCTGCACCGCGGCCGCGTCGCCGCCTCCGGCCCCCCCGACGCGGTGATGGACGGGGCCACGCTCGAGCGCGTGTACGAGTGGCCGCTGGTCGTCACGCGCGACCCCGCCGTCGGCGCGCCGGCCCTCGTCCCGCTGCGCGGCCGCCGCCGCGCTCCTTGATGTCGCACGTCCGGCTCGATCACCTCTCGCTCTCGTACATGTCCCGCCTCCCGCTCCTCCCCGCGCTCGCGTCGCTCGTCCCGGCCGCGTCGCTCGCCGCCCAGCAGCCCGCGCCCGCGACCTCGGGCGACACCGCCGCGCTGCGCCCGGTCGTCGTGACCGCGACGCGCCTCCCGGTGCCGCAGGCCGCGCCCACCGCCACGGCGACGGTCATCACCGGCGCCGAGCTGCGCGCGCGCGGCGTCACCCACGTGCTCGACGCGCTGCGCGACGTCCCCGGCGCGGCCGTCCTGCAGGGCGGGTCGTTCGGCTCCAACACGTCGCTCTTCCTGCGCGGCGGCGACAGCAAGTACACCCAGGTGCTGGTCGACGGCGTGCCGGTGAACCAGGCCGGCGGGGCGTTCAACTGGGCCAACCTGACGGTCGACAACGTCGAGCGCGTCGAGATCCTGCGCGGCCCGGCGAGCGTGCTGTACGGGTCCGACGCGGTCAGCGGCGTCGTGCAGGTGTTCACCAAGCGCGGTGCCGGGCGCCCGCGCGCCGGCCTCGCCGTGCGCGGCGGCAGCTACGGCTCGGTCGAGGGCGAGGGCGAGGCGTCGGGGAGCGTCGGCAACCTCGGGTGGTCGGCGGGCGCCGCGCACTACGCCAGCGACGGCATCGTCGACTCCGCGGACTTCGACAACCGCTACCGCAACGCGTCGGCGAGCGCCACGCTGCGCTACGCCGCGCCCGGCCGCGGCGACCTGTCGGTGGCGGCGCGCGGGCAGCGGGCGCGCTACCACTTCCCGACCAACGGCTCGGGGCGGATCGTCGACCGCAACGCCTTCCGCGAGGACGAGCGCGCGACCGTCGGCGTGGACGGCGGCGCCTTCCTGCGGCGCGACGTCGAGCTGCGCGTGCAGGGCGGGCTCGCGGGGCTGACGGGGCGCAACGACGACCGCCCCGACGGCGGCACGCGCAACACCGGCTCGGTGAGCTACGACGGCACCACGCGCCGGAACGCCGACGTGCGCGCCAACTGGTACGCCGCGCCGGGGACCGTACTCACCCTCGGCGGCGACTACCGCCACACGATGTTCCGCAGCGCCGACTCGTCGATCTCGGCGACCGGCATCCGCCCGGGCTCGCGCACGGCGCCGCGCCGCGACAACCGCGCGCTGTACGGGCAGCTGCTGGCCGAGGCGGGCGGCCGCGCGACGCTCACGCTCGGCGGGCGCTACGACGACAACTCGGCGTTCGGCGCCTTCCGCACCGTGCGCGCCGGCGCCGGCGTGAAGGTGCTCGACGGCACGCGCCTCCGCGTCGCCGCCGGCAACGCGTTCCGCGAGCCCACCCTCCCCGAGAACTTCGCGCGCAGCGCGTTCGAGCGCGGCAACGACGGCCTCCGCCCCGAGCGCACGCGCTCCGTCGAGGCCGGGGTCGAGCAGGCGCTCCCGCTCGGACTCGGGACGGTCAGCGGCACCTGGTTCCTGCAGCGCTTCCGCGACGTGATCCAGTACGGGTCGCTCGCGCCGGTCGCCGGCACGGCCGACTCCTCCAACTACTTCAACGTCGCCGCGGCGAACGCGGGCGGCGTGGAGCTGGAGGCGCGCTTCGCGCCGGTGCGCGGCGTGGCGTCGACGCTCAGCTACACCCACGTCGACACGCGCGTCACCGACCCGGGCTTCCAGACCGGCGCCAACGCGACCTTCGTGCGGGGCGGGCGCCTGCTGCGCCGCCCGGCCAACCTGGCGTCGCTCGCCCTCACGGCGCCCGTCGTCGACCGCGGGACCGTGTCGGCGCGCGTCAGCTACACGGGGCGCCGCGACGACATCGACTTCAATACCTTCGCGCGCGGCACGCTGCCGAGCTACGTGCTGCTGAACCTGGCCGGCGAGGTGACCGTGCTGCGACGCGCCGACCGGCCGGGGAGCGTCGCGCTGACGTTCCGCGCCGACAACGTCCTCGACCGCGAGTACCAGGCGCTCTACGGCTTCCGGGCGCCGGGCGCCACGCTGCTCGCCGGGCTGCGCATCGACGCGGGGCTCTGACCGGCGGGGCGGGGGCGGGCGCCGGGATTCAAACCCTGGCGCCCGTCCGGCTGTCGGACCGCGGATCCGCGGTTCCCACGGCCGTCCACCCGTCCGCGCCATGCCCGAAGCGCCCTCCGCGCCCCCGTCCCGCGTCGCCCCGCGCCTGCTCGCGGCGGCCGGGCTCCTCGCCCTCATCGGCGGCTACGTCGACCTGTGGCGGGGGGGCGTCTCCCTCGCGGCGACGCTGCTCGTCCTCGGCTACTGCGTCCTGCTGCCGGCCGCGCTCTGGCTGGGGCGCCCCGCGGCGGCCGCGGGCGGGGAGCGTCCCCCGTACCGCGCCGCGGCGTTCGTGACGGTGGCCGTGTTCGCGCTGTACGCGGCGACGCTGGCGCCGACGACCGCCATGTGGGACGCCAGCGAGTACATCGCCGTCGCCCGCACCCTCGGGCTGCCGCACCCGCCGGGGAACCCGCTGTTCGTGCTGCTGGCGCACGTCGCCGGGCTGGTGCCGCTGCCGGTGGCGTACGCGGTGCGCATCAATCTGCTCGCCGCCGCGGCGAGCGCCGCCAGCGCGGGGCTCTGGTTCCTCTGCGCCCACCGCGCGCTGCGGACGCTCGTCCCGGCGCGGGTGCCGCGCCTCGCCAGCGCCGCCGCGGGCACCGTCGCCGGTGCGACCGCCTTCTCGGTCTGGAACCAGAGCGTCGTCAACGAGAAGGTCTACACAGTCTCCCTGCTCGGCCTGGCGCTGACGTCGTGGCTCGTGCTGCGCTGGCTCGACGCGCAGGACGCCGGCGACGAGCGCCGCGCCGACCGCCTGCTCCTGCTCTCCGTGTGGATCGCGGGGCTCGGCTACGCGGTGCACCCCGCCGGCTTCCTCGCCGGCCCCGCGGTCGCCGTCGCCGTCCTGATGCGACGCCCGGCGACGCTGCTCCGCTGGCGCCTCCTCCTCGCCGGTGGCGGGCTGCTCGTCGGCGCGCTGACGCTGTTCGCCGTCGAGCCGATCCGCTCCGCGCACCGGCCGGCCATCAACGAGGGGTACCCGACCGCGTGCGAGGACGGGCGCCCGCGCCTCGACTGCACGCTGAGCGCCGAGACCGCGCGCCGGCTGTCGGACAACGTGCGGCGCATCCAGTACGGCGGGCACGCGGTCGCCGAGCGCAAGGCGCCGCTCGCGGCGCAGGTCGGGATGCTGTGGATGTACTTCGAGTGGCAGTGGCTGCGCGACGCGGAGGGGCGCGCCCCCGCCGCGCAGCGCGCGCTCGCCCTCGTCTTCCTCGGCGTCGCGCTCTACGGGCTCGCGGCGCTGGCGCGGCGCGACCGGCGCGCGTGGTGGTACCTCGCCCCGCTCGCCGCCACGCTGACGCTGGCCCTCGTGTTCTATCTGAACTTCGCCTACGCGTTCTCGCAGGCGCCGGAGCTCGGCGACGCGGTGCGCCGCGAGGTCCGCGACCGCGACTACTTCTTCGTCTGGACCTTCTCGGCGTGGGGCGTGTTCGTCGCGCTCGGCCTCGGCGCGTTGTGGAGCCGCCTCGCCCGCGCGCGTGGGCGACGGCGGCGCCGCTGCTCGCGCTCGCGCTCGTGCCCGCGGTCGCGAACCTCGGAGCGGCGTCCCGACGCGGCGAGACCTTCACCGCCGACTGGGCGCGCGACCTGCTCGCGTCGGTCGAGCCGTACGGCGTCATCGTCACCGCGGGCGACAACGACTCCTTCCCGCTCTGGTACGCGCAGCAGGTCGAGGGGGTGCGCCGCGACGTGACGGTGGCGCTCGTGCCGTACCTCGGGCTGCCGTGGTACGCGCGCCAGCTGCTCGTGCAGCCGCCGGAGCCCTACGACGCCGCGCGCGGCCCGTCGCTCTACGCCGGCGCTCGGTGGACCGCCCCGACCGGCGCGCTGTGGAAGCTGTCGGCGCGCGAGGCCGACGCGATGCCCGACTACGTGCGCCTCGACGAGCCGCAGCGCTTCCAGCACCTCGGCATCGACGTCACCCTCCCCGCGGGGATCCTCACGCGCGACCAGCTGCTGGTGCTGCGCGCGATCAAGGACACCTTCCCCGAGCGCCCGCTCTACTTCAGCAACGCGGTCTACCCGGCCGGGCTCGGGCTCGCGCCCTTCCTGCGACAGCAGGGGCTCGCGTACCGGCTGGAGCCGGGCCCGCTCGCCCAGACCGCCGAGCTGGTGGACGTCGGCGGGATCCACCTCGACCTGCCCCGCACCCGCGCGCTGTGGGAGCGCCACTACGACGGCGCCCGCGCCCTGGTCCGCCAGGGCCGCTGGATCGACCGCGCCTCCGTCTCCATCCCGGCCGCCTACGCCGTCACCGGTCAGCAGCTCGCCGCCGCCCTCGCCGCCCGCGGCGACACCACGTCGGCCATCCGGGTCGCGCGCGAGGTCGAGGCGCTGGCCCGGGCGACCGGGCTCGCGGGCGGGGAGGAGTAGGGGGAAGGGGAGCGTCGAGCGTCGAGCGTCGAGGGGGGCTCCGCGGGGCGGGACGGTGTGTCCCCCCGCGGAGCCCCCGTCGCGTCACGGGCCGAGCGCCGAGCGCCGGGCGCCGAGGGAGAGGGTGTCCTCGGCGCCCGGCGCTCGCGTGGCCCCGCGAAGGCGGCTCCTCAGGGAGATCACGGTAGCCCTTCGAGGAGCCCCCTCGACGCTCGACGCTCGACGCTCGACGCTCCACGCTCCCACCCCCCTAGATTCCCCGCATGGCGCTGGTCGTCACCGACGCGATCGTCCTCCACTCCTTCGACTACCTCGAGAGCTCGCGCGTGCTGCGGCTCGCGACGCGGGAGCACGGCGTGCAGTCGGTGCTGGCCAAGGGCGCCCGGCGCTCGCAGAAGCGGTTCAGCGGGGCCCTCGACCTGTTCGCGGAGGGGCAGGCGCAGTTCTACGCGCGCGCCGGACGCGACCTGCACACGCTGGCGTCATTCGACGTGAACCGGGCGCGGTTCGCGCTCGCCGCGGACCTGGAGCGCTTCGCCGCCGCCGCGGCCCTGGCCGAGCTGGTGCTGCGCTTCGCGCGCGACGAGAGCGAGCCGACGTGGTACGACACGCTCGTCGACGCGCTCGACGCCGTCGCGGTCGCCGACCCGGGCGCGGCGCGCGCGGCGGGGCTGGCCGGCGCCTGGCGGCTGGTCGCCGCGCTCGGCTTCGCCCCCTCGCTCGACGCCTGCGCGAGCTGCCACGACGCGCTCCCCGCGGAGCGCCCCGCGCGCTTCAGCCACCCGGCGGGCGGGCTGCTGTGCGAGCGGTGCGGGCGCCTCGCCGGGGTGGGGCGCGCGCTCCTCGCCGAGGCCCGCGCCGCGTTGCGCGCCTGGGTCGGCGCCGAGGACGAGGAGCCGCCGCTCGACCCGCAGAGCGCGCGCGCGCACCAGCGCCTGCTGCGCGAGTTCCTGCGCGAGCACCTCACCGACGGCCGTCCCCTGCGGGCGTTCGAGAGCTGGGAGGGGTCGCGCCTCGCGGCGGGCCCCGCCTCGCCGGGCGCCGACGCGGCGCCGTGATCGTCGGCACCGCGGGGCACATCGACCACGGCAAGACCGCGCTCGTCCGCGCGCTGACCGGCGTCGACACCGACCGCCTGCCGGAGGAGAAGCGGCGCGGCATCACGATCGAGCTCGGGTTCGCGCCGCTGCCGCTCGGCGCGGCCGGCGTCGCGGGCGTCGTCGACGTCCCCGGGCACGAGGCGTTCGTGCGCACCATGCTCGCCGGCGCGACCGGCGTCGACGTGGCGCTGCTCGTCGTCGCCGCCGACGAGGGGGTGATGCCGCAGACGCGCGAGCACCTCGCGATCCTCGCGCTGCTCGGCGTGCGGCGCGCCGTCGTCGCCCTCACCAAGGCGGACCTCGTCGACGACGAGTGGCTGACGCTCGTCGCCGACGACGTGCGCGCGACGCTCGCCGCCGCGGGTGTGGAGGCGCTGGCGGTCGTGCCGACGTCGGTGGTCACCGGCGCCGGGATCGAGGGGGTGCGCGACGCGCTGGCCGTCGCCCTGGCCGGCCTCCCGGCGCGCGACGGCGACGACCTGTTCCGGCTTCCCGTGGACCGCGCGTTCACGGTGAAGGGGGTCGGCACCGTCGTCACCGGGACCGTGTGGAGCGGCGCCCTCGCCCGCGACGCCCACGTGCGCCTGCTGCCGTCCATGCGCGAGGTGCGCGTCCGCCACCTGCAGTCGCACGGGCGCGAGGTCGCCCGCGTCGGGCCGGGGACGCGGGCCGCGGTGGCGCTCGTCGGCGTCGAGGTGGCCGAGGTGGGGCGGGGGACCGTGCTCGTCGCCGGCGGCGGCTGGCGCCCGGCCGACGTCTGGCGCGCCGACGTCACCCTGCTCGGCGAGTCCTCGCGGGCGATCGGGCCGCGCACCGCGCTCCGCCTGCACCTCGGCACCACCGAGGTCGGGGCGCGCGTGGTGGCCGCGGGCGGACGCCTCGAGCCGGGGGGAATGCGCGCCGCGCGGGTGGTGCTCGACGCCCCGGTCGCCGCCCGCGCCGGCGACCGCTTCGTGCTCCGCGGCGGCTCGCCGCTCACGACGCTCGGGGGCGGCGTGGTCCGCGACCCGCTGCCGGGGGGACGGCGCGTCCGGCCGTTCCCCGTCGTCGGTCCGTCGCCGGCCGCCACGCTGGCGCTGTTGCTCGACACCGCGGGCGGCGCGGGGGTGCCGGTCGCCGACCTGCCGATCCGGCTCGGCGTCGCCCCGGCCGGGGTCGGGGCGTTGCTCGCCGATCCGTCGGCCGGGCTCGCGCGCGTCGAGGAGGTCGTCGTCTCTGCCGGTGTGCTCGCGGCGCTGCGGGAGCGCGCCCTGGCGCTGGTCGACGCGCACCACGGGGCGTTCCCGCTCGAGCCCGGGCTGTCACGCCAGGCGCTCCGCCTGCGGCTTGAGGCCCCTTCGGCCGTGGCGGACGCGGCCGTGGCGCGTCTTGTGACCGAGGGCACGGTCGAGCTCGATGGCGCCCGGGTCCGTCGGGCCGGGTGGGTGCCGGCGCCGTCCGCCGATCAGTCGCGGCTCCTCTCGACGCTGGAGGCGCGCCTGGCGGCGGCGGGGCTGGAGCTGCCGACCGTCGCCGAGCTGACGGGGGAGCTGGGACGCGACGTCCCGGCGCTGCTCGCCCTCTCGGTGCGGAGCGGGCGGTCGGTGGTCCTCGACTCCGAGCGGGTCGCGGCGGCGGCCGTCGTCACGGGCGCCGTGGGGCGGCTCGCGGCGCACCTGGTGCCCGGGACGGTGTATACCCCCGGAGCGGTGCGGGAAGTCCTGGGGGTCTCGAGAAAGTACTTGATGTCCGTGCTCGAATTCCTTGACCGGGAGGGACTTACCGAGAAGACCCCAGAGGGGCGTCGCTGGCGGGCTGGAGGGGACACCTCAGGTGCCACCTCAACTGCTTGACACGGCTCAGCCGGCCGGTTAGCGTCTCAGCAGGCGTAGTCCGTCCTATCCACCGCAACAGGAGTCCTGCCAAGGAACCTAGTCCGTCAAATTGGAGAGGCACATGAAGCTCCGTTGGGCAGCACTCGTCGTAGTGCTTGCTCTCAGCGCGCTCATGCCACGTTCCACGGAGGCGCAGGCCGGCGGGCAACCCCCGCAGCCTGTGCGCCGCACCGGATCACTCGGGCAGAACTATCCGAATCCGTTCAACCCCGAGACCACGATCCCCTTCGCGATCGACTCGGCGTGCGCCGAACCCGCCCGGCAGTATCGGGTGAGCATCCGCATCTACAACCTGCTCGCGCAGGTCGTGGCGGTGCCGGTCCTTTCCGGATCGGGTACGGCAGGCGCCGGCGGGCAGACGCCCGTCGAGAACCTCACGCTCTCGTGTGGATCGTACAGGGCCTACTGGGACGGCAAGTACATCAACAGCAGTCGCGAGGCCGCCTCGGGCGTGTACCTCTACCGACTGGACGTGGATGGTCGAGTCGAAGGCGTGAAGAAGTTCCTCGTCACCAAGTAGCTTCCGGTGGCGACGACGCCCCGGCCGCCCACTGAGCGAGCGACAGCACACGTGACGCACTACTCCGAACGCCCCGCCGGGTCTCCCGACGGGGCGTTCGCCGTCCGCGCCCCGCCCGCCGCCCTGCGCGCCGACGCCTGCCGAAACGGCGCGCGCCGCGCGCCGCCGCCGCCGACCCGGGCGCCCGACTGCGCCAGCGGGGCCGCTTTTCGGGGCCCCCGGCTTGCCACCCGCGATGCAGTGCGTGCCGCGCGCGTCCCGCGCGACCGGCCGCCCGTTCTCCCAGCCCCCATCGCGCCATGCTGAATCCCGATCGGCTGACCGTCAAATCCGCCGAGGCGCTCAACGAGGCGGTGGCGCTCGCCCGACGCGCCGGGAACCCGCTCGTCTACGACGCCCACCTCCTCCTCGCCCTCCTCGGGCAGGACGAGGGGATCGTCACGCCCATCCTCCAGAAGCTGGGCGTCAACGTCGGCGACTTCCGCAAGCGCGCCGAGGCCGAGGCCGCGCGCTACCCGAAGCAGAGCGACGCCCAGCCCGCCGTGTCGCGGGAGCTGAGCCAGGTCCTCGACCGCGCCGACGCCGACGCCCGCGAGCTCGGCGACGAGTACGTGTCCACCGAGCACCTGCTGCTCGCCCTCTCGGACGTGAAGGGGACCGAGAGCTTCGCCCTGCTGCGCGGCGTCGGCGCCTCGCGCGACCAGGTGAAGCAGGCGCTCCAGCAGGTGCGCGGCTCGCACACGGTCACCGACCAGAACCCCGAGGAGAAGTACCAGGCGCTCTCGCGCTTCTCGACCGACCTCACCGAGCGCGCCCGCCGCGGGAAGCTCGACCCGGTGATCGGCCGCGACGAGGAGATCCGGCGCGTGGTGCAGGTCCTGTCGCGCCGCACCAAGAACAACCCGATCCTCATCGGCGAGCCGGGCGTCGGCAAGACGGCCATCGTCGAGGGGCTGGCGCAGCGCATCGTCAACGGCGACGTCCCCGAGAGCCTGCGCAACAAGACGCTCGTCTCGCTCGACATCGGCGCCATGCTCGCCGGCGCCAAGTACCGCGGCGAGTTCGAGGAGCGGCTGAAGGCGGTCCTCAAGGAGATCACCTCCGCCGAGGGGCGCTTCATCGTCTTCATCGACGAGACGCACACCATCGTCGGCGCCGGCAAGACCGAGGGGTCGCCCGACGCCGGCAACATGCTCAAGCCGGCGCTCGCCCGCGGCGAGCTGCGCGTCGTCGGCGCCACCACCCTCGACGAGTACCGCAAGTACATCGAGAAGGACGCCGCGCTCGAGCGCCGCTTCCAGCCCGTGTACGTCGGGGAGCCGAGCGTCGAGAGCACGATCGCGATCCTGCGGGGCCTCAAGGAGAAGTACGAGGCGCACCACGGCGTGCGCATCACCGACGGCGCCGTCGTCGCGGCGGCCACGCTCTCGCACCGCTACATCGGCGACCGCTTCCTCCCCGACAAGGCGATCGACCTGCTCGACGAGGCCAGCTCGCGGCTGCGCATCGAGATCGACTCGATGCCGCAGGAGATCGACGAGGTGGAGCGCCGCATCGTGCAGCTCCAGATCGAGCAGGCCGCGCTCAAGAAGGAGAAGGACCCGGCCTCGGTCGAGCGGCTGGCCAACCTGGAGCGCGAGCTGGCCGAGTCGCGCGAGCGCTCGCAGGCGATGAAGGCCCAGTGGCAGCAGGAGAAGGAGACCCTCGGCGCCGTCGGCACCATCAAGCAGGAGATCGAGCAGGCGCGCCAGGAGGCGGAGCAGGCGACGCGCGAGGGCGACCTGCAGAAGGCCGCCGAGATCACCTACGGCCGCATCCCCGACCTGCAGCGCCGCATGTCGGAGGCCGAGCAGCGCCTCGCCAGCCACGACGGGCGCCCGCAGTTCCTGAAGGAGGAGGTCGGGGCCGACGACATCGCCGACGTGGTCGCTCGGTGGACCGGCATCCCGGTGCAGCGCATGATGGAGAGCGAGCGCACGCGCCTCACGAAGCTCGACGAGGAGCTGGGGAAGCGCGTCATCGGCCAGCAGGAGGCGGTGCAGGCCGTGGCCAACGCCGTCCGCCGCAGCCGCGCCGGGCTCCAGGACCCGAACCGCCCGATCGGCTCCTTCATCTTCCTCGGCCCCACGGGCGTCGGGAAGACCGAGACGGCGCGCGCGCTGGCCGAGTTCCTGTTCGACGACGAGCACGCGCTCGTGCGCATCGACATGTCCGAGTACATGGAGAAGCACGCGGTGGCGCGGCTCATCGGCGCGCCGCCGGGCTACGTCGGCTACGAGGAGGGGGGGCAGCTCACCGAGGCGGTGCGCCGCCGCCCGTACTCGGTCATCCTGTTCGACGAGATCGAGAAGGCGCACCAGGACGTGTTCAACATCCTGCTGCAGATCCTCGACGACGGCCGCCTCACCGACTCGCAGGGGCGCACGGTGGACTTCCGGAACGCCGTGATCATCATGACGTCGAACATCGCCAGCCAGCAGATCCTCGAGCACGCCGACGACAACTGGGAGCTGGTCGAGGCCGAGGTGTCGAGCGCGATGCGCGAGCACTTCCGCCCGGAGTTCCTGAACCGGGTGGACGACATGATCATCTTCCACCCGCTGGGCGAGGAGCACATCGACCGGATCATCGACCTGCAGCTCGGCCGCCTGCGGAAGCTGCTGGCCGACCGGAAGCTGGCGCTCGAGCTGGCGCCCGACGCGCGGCGCCTGCTGGTCACGGAGGGCTACGACCCGTCGTTCGGCGCGCGCCCGCTCAAGCGCGCCATCCAGCGCCTGCTCCAGAACCCGCTGGCGATGGCGGTGCTGGAGGGGCAGTTCGTCGAGGGCGACCGGATCCGCGCCGAGTCGGCGCGCGACGGGCAGCTCCGCTTCACGAAGGTCGAGGAGCCGGCCGGCGAGCCGGCGGCGGCCGGGGTCTGACCCCGGCCGCGCGGGGGCCCGGGGACGCGTCCCCGGGCCCCCGCGCGCGTCACGGCGCGTCGAAGTACGCCACGAGGTGGAGGGCGGCGTAGCGCACGCCGACCAGCGCGAACGGGAGCGCGACCACCAGCGCGACGGCCCGCCACGCGGCGCCCCAGCGCGGGAGCGCGTAGGCGCGGCGCATGGCCGCGTACACGTGCGCGACGATGCCCGCGACGACGAACGGCGCCGCGAGGTCGAGCGCGTCGTCCATCCACGCCGCCCGGTTCCGCCCGAGCCACCCCGCGACGCGCGCGGCGGCCGCCACGACGGCGAAGCCGCCGAAGATCACGCCGACGGTCGCGACCAGCAGGAACGTCTGCAGGTGGATGGCGAGCAGCGCGTGCTCGGCGAGCAGGCGGCGGCGCCGCGCCATCAGCACCGACAGGATGACCGCGACCACCGGCACCAGCATCGTGTTCGCGGTGCGCGAGGTGAGGAGGGGCGAACGCCCGACGCGGGCGAGCAGCTGCGCCCGCGTCTCGCCGTGGCGGGCCGCGTAGCCGTCGAAGCGCCGCGCGATCTGTGAGGTCGGCTTGGCCGCCGCGACGTTGCGCACCGGGTCGCCCAGACTTCCCTTCCAGCGGTCGGCGAGCAGGAAGGTCCCGGCGCTCACGAGCACGAACAGCGCGAGCGGGCGCGTGTAGCGCGCGCGGCGCCCCTGCACGTAGGCGACCGTGAGCGATCCCGGCCGCCGCAGCAGCTCGACGACGGTGCGCAGCAGGCGGAAGTCGAGCGCGGTGACGTGCTCCCACAGCTCCGCCGCGAGGTGCCCGAGCCGGAGCGCCCCCGGCTCGGCGCGCGCCTCCCCGCAGGCCCCGCAGAAGGGCATCGCGACCGGCGCGCCGCACTCGACCCACGGCGCCTCGGCCGCGGCCGCGATCCCCGCGGCCGGCGACTCCGCGGCGGCGTCCGCGACGGGCGCGGGCGACGCGTCGGGGGGCGCGGGCGCGTCGGTCGCGTCGACGAGGGGGAGGGCGGGGGGCATCCGCGGACGGTGCCGCGCGCCGCGCGGCGGCGCAACCCGCGGGGGCGCGGTGAACGCTTCCCTCACGCCCGCGCCGCCGTTAGCCCTTACGCGATGACGACCCCCGACGACGACGCGCGCTGGATCGGGCACGCGCTGGAGGCGGTCGCCGGGGCGGCGGCGGCCGGCGAGGTGCCGGTCGGGGCGGTCGTCGTGCACGCCGACGGGCGCGTGCTCGCCACGGCCGCCAACCGCACGGTGCGCGACCGCGACCCGACCGCGCACGCCGAGGTGCTGGCGCTGCGCGCCGCCGCCGCCGCGGTCGGGGAGTGGCGGCTGTCGGGGTGCACGCTCTACGTCACGCTCGAGCCGTGCGCGATGTGCGCCGGGGCGCTGGTGCTGGCGCGCGTGGACCGCGTCGTGTTCGGGGCGTGGGACGACAAGGCGGGGATGGCCGGGTCCGTGGGCGACGTGCTGCGGCACCCGCGGCTCAACCACCGCCCGTCGGTGCGCGGCGGGGTCCGCGAGGCCGAGTGCGGGGCGCTGCTGACGACGTTCTTCCGGGCGCGACGGGGCGCCGCCCAGTCCGTTGACACCCCCCCGGCGGCCGGCTAAAATCCACGGCTCCTGGACAGGTGGCCGAGTGGTTGAAGGCACCGGTCTCGAAAACCGGCATACCGGCAACGGTATCGTGAGTTCGAATCTCACCCTGTCCGTCCGGGTGGGGGCTTGAGCGATCAAGCTCCCACCCGTTTCGTTCGACAGGTCCAGGAAGCAGCTCCCGGGACAGGTGGCCGAGTGGTCGAAGGCGCACCGCTGGAAACGGTGTAGACGTCAAAAGCGTCTCGTGGGTTCGAATCCCACCCTGTCCGTGTGCACGGCCGTCGCGAACGGCCCCGGCCGCCCGGCGCCTACCCGCGCCGGGCGGCCGTGTATATTGGCCGCTCATGCCACCCAAACAGACCGTCGTGCTGGACGCGCGCGCCATGGAGCGCACCGTCAAGCGCATGGCCGACGAGATCGTCGAGCTGAACGCGGGGACGGAGCGGCTCGTCCTCGTGGGGATCCAGCGCCGGGGCGTGCAGCTCGCCGACCGCCTGGTGCGCGCGATCGCCGACGCCGAGGGCGTCGAGGTGCCGCGCGGCGCGCTCGACATCACGCTCTACCGCGACGACCTGCAGACGGTCGGGCCGCGTCCCGTCGTCGGCCCCACGTCGCTCCCCGCCAACATCGACGGCGCGCGCGTGGTGATCGTCGACGACGTGCTCTACACCGGCCGCACCGTCCGCGCGGCGCTCGACGAGCTGGCCGACTTCGGGCGCCCGGCGCGCATCGCGCTCGCGGTGCTGGTCGACCGCGGCGGGCGCGAGCTGCCGATCCACGCCGACGTCGTGGGCAAGAAGCTCGACGTGCCGGCGGGGGAACGGGTCGACGTGCTGGTCTCGGAGCTCGACGGGAAGGACGCCGTGGTGCTCGTGCCGGAGGGGGACGCGGCGTGAGCGGGCGGGCGCGGCTGGGGAAGGACCTGCTGGCGCTCGAGCCGCTGACGGCCGACCAGATCCGCCTCGTCCTCGACACCGCGGAGCCGCTGAAGGAGATCAGCGAGCGCGCGATCAAGAAGGTGCCGACGCTGCGCGGGCAGACGGTCGTCAACCTCTTCTTCGAGGCGTCCACCCGCACGCGCGTGTCGTTCGAGTTCGCCGAGAAGCGCATGAGCGCCGACACGGTGAGCATCGCGTCCGCCGGCTCCAGCGTCAGCAAGGGGGAGACGCTGGTCGACACGGCGCGGAACCTCGAGGCGATGCGGATCGACATGGTCGTCATCCGCCACGGCTCGTCGGGCGCCGCGCAGTTCCTGGCCGAGCGCATCCAGTCGAACGTGATCAACGCCGGCGACGGGACGCACGAGCACCCGACGCAGGGGCTGCTCGACCTGCTGACGCTGCGCGACCGCTTCAAGACGCTCGAGGGGCGGCGCGTCTGCATCGTGGGCGACGTGCTGCACTCGCGCGTCGCCCGCTCCAACATCTGGGGGCTGAAGAAGCTCGGGGCGCAGGTCGGCGTGTGCGGCCCGCGCTCGCTCCTCCCCAACGCCATCGACGAGCTGGGGGTCGAGGTCTTCGACCGCGTCGAGGCGGCGATCGAGTGGGCGGAGGCGCTGAACGTGCTGCGCCTCCAGCTCGAGCGCATGCAGGCCGGCTACATCCCGAGCCTGCGCGAGTACAACCGCGTGTTCGGCATCACGCGCGAGCGCCTCGAGCGCGCGCCGCGCGACATCCTCATCCTCCACCCGGGGCCCATGAACCGGGGCGTCGAGATCGACTCCGACGTCGCCGACGGGCCGCACAGCGTGATCCTCGACCAGGTGACCAACGGCGTGGCCGTGCGCATGGCGGTGCTGTACCTCCTCGCCGGCGGCGCGCCGGAGCTCGCGGAGGCGGCCAAGAAGGGCCGCGGGGGGGACGCGTGAGCGCCCCCGACCGCCGCCCCATCCTCCTCACCGGCGGGCGCGTGCTCGACCCGTCGCAGCGGCTCGACCTCGCGGCGGGCGACGTGCTGCTGGCCGACGGCAAGATCCAGCACGCCGGCGACCGCGTCGGGCGTCCCGACGACGCCGAGGTGATCGACTGCGCGGGGCTCGTCGTCTCGCCCGGCTTCGTCGACGTGCACTGCCACCTGCGCGAGCCGGGGCGCGAGGACGTCGAGACGATCGCCACCGGCGCGCGCGCGGCGGCGGCCGGCGGCTTCACCGCCGTGTGCGCGATGCCCAACACCGACCCGGTGACCGACAACCAGGCGGCGGTGGGCTTCATTATCGCGCAGGCCAAGCGCGCGGCGGCGTCGCGCGTCTACCCGATCGGCGCGATCACGCTCGGGCAGAAGGGCGAGTCGCTGGCGGAGTTCGGCGAGATGGTCGGCGCCGGCGCGGTGGCGGTGAGCGACGACGGCAAGCCCGTGGTCAGCTCGCAGCTGATGCGCACGGCGCTCGAGTACGCGCGCGCCTTCGGCATCCCGGTCGCGGACCACTGCGAGGACCCGACGCTAGCCCTCGGCGGCGCGATGAACGAGGGCGTGATGTCGATGAAGCTCGGCCTCAAGGGGATCCCCGCCGAGGCCGAGGAGATCATGGCGATCCGCGACATCCTGCTGGCGCGGCGCACCGGGGGGCACATCCACCTCTGCCACATGAGCACCAAGGGCTCGGTGGAGCTGATCCGGTGGGGGAAGGAGCGCGGGATCCGCGTGACGGCCGAGGTGTGCCCGCACCACCTGTCGCTGACCGAGGAGTCGGTGGCCGGCTACAACACCAACGCCAAGATGAACCCGCCGCTGCGCACGGCGGAGGACGTCGAGGCGCTGCAGCAGGCGGTGCGCGACGGCACCATCGACGTCGTCGCCACCGACCACGCGCCGCACCACTACGACGAGAAGGAGCGCGAGTTCGCCGACGCGCCGAACGGGATCGTCGGGCTGGAGACGGCGCTCGCGGTGCTGGTCACCTGGCTCGTCGAGCCGGGGATCCTCACGTACGCGCAGCTGGTCGACAAGATGGCGTGCGCGCCGGCGCGGATCTTCAACCTCCCCGGCGGCACGCTGGCGCGCGGCGCGGTCGCCGACGTGACCGTGTTCGACCCGACGCGCGCGTGGACCGTCGACGCCGCGGGCTTCCGCTCCAAGGGGCGCAACACGCCGTACGCCGGGCAGACGCTGCGCGGGAAGACGGTGTGCACGGTGGTCGACGGGCGCGTCGTGTACCGCGAGGCGACGGAGGCAGCCCGGGCATGACCGCGGCGGCGCGCGCGGCGGTCGTGCGCGTCTGCCGCCGGCTGTGGGAGCGGGGGCTGATCGCGGGGCCGGACGGCAACGTCTCGGTGCGGCTGGCCCCCGACCGCCTGCTCGTCACCCCGCCGGGGCGCAGCAAGGTGGACGTGACCGCCGACGCGCTGGTCGAGGTGGACCTCGACGGGCGGGTGCTGACGCCGGGCGGGCGCGCGACGACGGAGCTGGCGATGCACCTGGCGATCTACCGCGCGCGCCCCGACGTCGGCGCGGTGGTGCACGCGCACCCGCCGACGGCGACCGGCTTCGCGGTCGCCGGCGAGACACTTCCCGACGGCGTGCTCCCCGAGCTGATCTGCCAGGTCGGCGCGGTCGCGCTGGTGCCGTACTTCACCCCCGGCACGCCGGCGGCGGCCGACGCCTTCGCGCCCTATTTTGCGTCGCACGACGCCTTCCTGCTCGCCAACCACGGCGCGACCGTGGCCGGGCCGACGCTGGAGGCGGCGCACCAGCGCATGGAGAGCCTGGAGCACGCCGCGCGCATTCTCCTCGCCGCCCGGCTCGTCGGCCGCGTGACGCCGCTCACGCCCGGCCAGCGGGCCGCGCTCCAAGCTCCGGCCGCACCCGCGGCCGCACCCACCGTACCGCCGCCCGAGGGCGGGGAGGCAGGATGAACGACAGGACGACCCCGCCGCTCGACGAGATCCGCGCCCTGGTCGCGGAGCGCTCGCGCTTCGAGGGGTGGCTGAGCACGCTCGAGTCGCGCCGCGACGCCACGCCGGCGCACGTCTTCGACCGCGTCCGGCAGGACTACGACGCGCGCCGCCAGCGGGTGGTCGAGCAGCTGACGGCGCACGTGGGCGCGCTGCAGGCGGCGGTGGCGGGGCTGGACGAGCGCCACGGGGCGCTCGGGCGCGCGCTCGGCGAGCGGCGCGACGCGCTGGCCGAGGTCGAGCTGCGCGCGCTGGTCGGCGAGTTCGGCGACGACGAGGGGGCGCGGCAGCGCGCCGAGGTCGAGGCGGCGATCGCCGACCTGGAGCGCGAGGCGGAGGGCGTCGGGCGCGAGCTCGACGAGGTGCGCGAGCTGGCGTCGCAGGTGGGCGCGCCCGCCCCCGAGCCGGCGGAGCCGGAGCCCGCGGCGGTCGCGACCTCCGTCGGCGAGCCGCCCTCGGCGGCGCGCGGTGACGATGGGTACGGGCAGCCCTCCGCCCCGACCGGCGCCGCCGAGATCATGACCGCGCCGGCGCCCGAGCCGCGCCCGACGCCCGCCTTCGGCTCGCCGCTGCTCGGCGGCGACCCGCGGCGCGACACCCCCGTCGGCTCGCCGTCGTTCGTGGGCGGGCAGGGGCTCGCGCAGGCGGCGATGGGGGTGCCGATGGCGCCCCCCGACGACACCCCCGCCGGCGCGGCGGCGCAGAAGACGCTGAAGTGCCAGGAGTGCGGCGCGATGAACTTCCCGACCGAGTGGTACTGCGAGCGCTGCGGGGGCGAGCTGGCCGCCCTCTGACGGCGGGAGAGGGGCGCACGCGGAACGGGGCCGGTCCACGCGATGTGGACCGGCCCCGTCGCCGTCGCGCCCCGCGCGTCGGTCAGCCCTGCGCGGCGGCCGCGGCGGCCTTGGCGAGCTGGCGCTTGTGGCGGGCGGCCTTGTTGCGGTGGATCAGCCCCTTCCGCGCGGCGCGGTCGAGGAGGCTCACCGCGAACGTGGTGACCTCGGTGGAGCCGCTCTCGTTGCGGGCCTTCTTGAGGGCGGTCCGCAGCGCCGAGCGCTGCGCGCGGTTGCGCACAGCCGCGGCGCGCGACTTCCGCATGTTCTTCTTGGCGGAGGCGATGTTCGGCACTTGGGAGAACTCTCTGGAGATGTCGCGGGAAGGTCGATCGGCCCCGCGCGGCGCGCGCGGAGAGCGTCGGAGGTTAGCCGCGCCGGTGGGCCATGTCAAGGCGGGACATGGGGTTGGAGGGCCGTCGCGCTTTGACTTGCCCCTGGGGCGCCGCTAGGTTTCGCCCCGCCGTCGCCACCCCCCTCCGGGCGGCCCCTCCTCTCCCGCCCCGCCCGCCGCCGGTGGACCTCCGTACGATCGCCCTGTTCGCGCCGGTCCTGCTGTTCGCGATGGTGGCGCACGAGTACGCCCACGGCTACGCGGCGCTCAAGCAGGGGGACCCGACGGCGTACGAGCTCGGCCGGCTCACCTGGAACCCGGCCAAGCACATCGACCCCTTCATGACGGTGATCCTCCCCGTCATGCTGGCGGTGATGAACGCGCCCATCTTCGGCGGGGCCAAGCCGATCCCGGTCGACCCGCGGAATTACCGCAACTACCGGCGCGGCGACATCATCGTCTCGCTGGCCGGGATCGCGACCAACCTGGCGATCGCCGCCGTGAGCGTGCCGCTGGTCATGCTGCTCGGCGTGCTGGGGCAGCGCTTCCCGGGCGCGCTGCCGACGTTCGCGGTGCTGCAGGAGATGGCGCAGATCAGCGTGATGCTGAACCTGATGCTCGCGCTGTTCAACCTGCTGCCGCTGCCGCCGCTCGACGGGTCGCACGTCATGAAGCACCTGCTGCCGCCGGCGTGGGCGCTGCGCTACCAGGAGCTCGGGCGCTTCGGCTTCCTGCTGCTGCTGCCGCTGCTCTACCTGGGCGTCATCTCGATCTGGATGACGCCGGCCTACCGGCTGACGCGCGCGGCGGCCCGCTTCACGGCGCCGTACATGCTGCCGCCGGCCGGGCTGTGACCGCCGCGCTTTCCCCGGCCGCCGAGGCGGCGCCGTCGACGTTCGTCGTTGAGCTTCCCGAGTTCTCCGGCCCGCTCGACCTGCTGCTGACGCTCATCCGCGACGAGCGGCTCGACGTCTACGACATCCCGATCGCGCGGGTCGCCGAGCAGTTCCTGGCGCGCATCTCCCACCTCGCCCTCGACGAGGCGGCCGACTACCTCGAGATGGCCGCGCGCCTGCTGCGCATCAAGGCGCAGCTCCTGCTGCCGCGCAGCGGGGACGAGGAGGGGTGGGAGGACCCGCGCGCCGAGCTGGTGCGCCGGCTCCTCGAGTACCAGCAGGTGCGCGAGGTCGTCGAGCACCTCGACCGGCTCGGGGAGGAGCGGCGGGAGCGGTTCGTGCGCGGCGCCACCACGTGGGCGCCCGCGCTGCCGGCGGGGGTGCCCCCGCTCGCGCTGTCGCTCACCGAGCTGCTGTCGGCGGTGGACCGCGTGCTGCGCGTGGCGCGCGAGCCGACGGTCCACGACGTGGTGGCGCGCGCGCTCGACGTGGCCGGCGCGATCACCACGGTCCGCGGCGTGCTGGCGCTGCGGCAGCGCACCCGCTGGACCGACGTGGTGGGCTCGGACGCCGAGCCGTGGCAGATCCTCAGCGTGCTGCTGGCGCTCCTCGAGATGGCGAAGCTCGGGGAGCTGCGGCTGCTGCAACCGAAACCGTTCGCGGTCGTGGAGATTGCGCGTGAGTCCCCTGGCGAAGCTGCTTGAGGCGGCGCTGTTCGCGAGCAGCCGTCCCGTCCCGATGGACGAGCTGCGCACCCTCGACGCCGACGCGACGGGGGAGGACGTCGAGCGCGAGCTGGCGGCGCTGCGCGCGCACTACGACGACCCCGAGGCGGGGCACGCCTTCGAGCTGGTGGAGCAGGGCGGCGGCTGGCAGCTGCTGACGCGCGCCGAGTACACCGAGGCGATCGAGCGGGCGCAGCTGGCGCAGCGCCCGCAGCGCCTCTCGGCGGCGTCGCTCGAGACGCTGGCGATCATCGCCTACCGGCAGCCGATCGGGCGCGCCGAGATCGAGGAGATCCGCGGCGTGTCGGTGGGCGGGGTCCTCAAGGCACTCTTGGAGCGTGGATTGATCGACATCACGGGCAGGTCGGAGGGGCTGGGGCGGCCGCTGCTGTACGGCACGACGCCGTCGTTCCTGGAGCAGTTCGCGCTGCGCCACCTCGAGGAGCTGCCGCGCGCCGACGAGCTGGCGGTCGCGCTCCGCGCCAACCCGACGGCGCTGTGAGCGCGCGCCCGCAGCGGGGCCCCGCCAGGGGGTCGTCGAAGGGGCCGTCGAAGGGGCCGTCGAAGGGGCCGTCGAAGGGGCCGGGGAAGCGTCCGGGCGGTGCGTCGCGAGGCCCCTCGCGCGACGACGCGCGCGGGCCGTCCCGCGGCCCGGCGCGGGGGCCGTCCGCGCGCCCGTCGACCGGCCGGCCGTCGCGCGA